>JAVBQS010000196.1:0-3885 GCA_031548835.1 Spirochaetia bacterium | reverse complement strand
ACATTTTTAAAAAGTTAATTTTAAAGATTATTATCAAGAGAAATTATTCCAGATTATTTGATATTTTTATTAGTTTTATATTTGCTTTAAAGACAGGAACTTTTCCTATTTTAAAACCATATTTTAAAGATAAAATATAGAAAATTCCAATATATCTTGATGATGTTTTCTATAAATGATATTTTTTTACTGCTTGGGTCTATCTTTATATGAAAAATAATAAATATGGAATATTATGTTGTTCAATTATTGACAGGAAAAGAGGAAAAATTTCTTAAATATGCTAAGTATTCTTTGCAGGAAGAAAATATGCGTTTTTTCTGGCTTAGAAGAGAGTTATTTATAAAGAAATTGGGTATCAGCAAAAAATCTGTCTCTTCAATATTTCCGGGATATATTTTTATTGAATCTAATGAGATTTCCTATGATTCTTATAAAACTATAAGAAAATTTCCCGGATTTTGCCGTTTTTTGAGGAATAATCATGAAATAATACCTCTTTCTGAAGATGATAGAAAACTTGTTTATCAGCTATCTTCTAATGGAGAAATTGCAGGAATTTCTAAAATCTATTTTAATAAAGATGATAAAATAAAAGTTGTGAGCGGGCCAATGAAAGGCCTTGAAGGCGATATTGTTAAAGTTGACAGAAGGAAAAAAAGGGCAAAAATCAAATTAAAATTATATGAAGATTCTTTTCTTATTGATTTTGGATTTGAATTAATTGAGCCTTTTAAGGAACATACATCTGTCCAATAAGAATATCCTTGCATGGTAGGCCATGACAGAGTATTAAACAGCATTAAAGGAAAAATAGTTATAAATGAAAAATAGAATTGCTATTATCGGCGCTGGAGAAGCAGGAAAATCTCTTGCATTTGAAATAAAAAAGAAAGGAATTGCAGGAGAAATTGTCTGTTTTGTAGATGATGATGAGGCAAAAATAGGCGCTGAATTTGATAATATTATAATTGAAGGTCCTATTTCTGATATTCAAAAAATACAAAAAAAGCATAAAGCTGACGAAGCTCTTATAGCAATACCAAGCGCCCCGCGGAAAAGAATAAAAGAGATATATGATATTCTACAAACAGGGAAATTTAAAAGAATATTAATTCTTCCCGGCATATCGCAAATAATTGACGGAAGCGCCCATTTTATACAAGCCAGGGAAATATCTGCCCTTGACCTTCTTGGAAGAAACCCTGTTATAATACCGCTTAAAAAAACACTTCAGTATCTTAGAGATAAAAGAGTTTTAATAACAGGAGCAGGCGGAAGCATAGGAAGCGAGCTTGCAAGACAGCTTCTTTTTGCAGGCGCATCAAGGCTATATCTTTTCGGGCACGGAGAGAACAGCATTTATGAAACAGAAAAAGAGCTGCGCCTTCTCCAAAAAGAAGGTGTTGGAGAAAAGGCTACAATTATACCAATAATAGGAGAAATCCAGGATAAGGATTTTATCCTTTTTATATTAAAAAGAGTAAAAGCTGATGTTATTTTTAACTGTGCAGCATACAAACATGTTCCAATGATGGAAGTCAACCCTGTTCAGGCAGTACAAAATAATGTTTTTGGAACTAACAATCTTGTTGAAGCTTCAATAGAAACAGGAGTAAAAAAATTTATACATATTTCTACAGATAAAGCTGTTGAACCAATTGGCGTTTATGGAGCGACAAAACTTATATGCGAAGACATAGTTCTTGACAAGAGTAATTTAAAAACAGATTTTATGGTTGTAAGGTTTGGGAATGTTCTTGGATCGCGAGGAAGTATTTTGCCTCTATTCAAAGATCAGATTTTAAGTGGCGGCCCTGTAACAATAACCCACCCCCAGATTATGCGTTTTTTTATGACAATACCGGAAGCTGTTTCGCTTGTGTTAAAAACTGCAGGTTTTGGAAAATCAGGAAGCTTATATATTCTTGATATGGGCGATCCGCTATTAATAAAAGATATTGCAGAGCAGATGATAAAATTTTACGGACTTGAACCAGATATAGATATTCCAATAATTTATACAGGAATACGTCCCGGTGAGAAATTTATGGAAAAACTCTGGAGAGATGATGAAAAAATTGAAAAAACAGAAGTTCAGAGAGTTAATATTCTTTTAGAGAGAAAAGGGCTTGGGGATAAGCTTGAGAAGCTTCTTGCTGAACTTAAACCTATATGCTATTTTGAATCCAGATTAAAAAATAAATATAGAAATAGGCATCAGCTTAGAAAAATCCTTAAAAAATATATTCCTACAATTGAAAGGCCGGAGAATGAACCAGAATATTAAAAACAGCTCTGACGCTAAGCTCCTCCATGGCAATAGCAATTTTATACCTTTTGCACTTCCTTCTCTGGGTAAAGAAGAAGAAGAAGCTGTCTTAAAAGTTATAAGAAGCAACTGGATTACAACCGGCAATGTTACAGAAAATTTTGAAAAAGAGTTTAGCAAAAAAGTTGGTTCAAAACATGCAATAGCTGTTAACTCTGCAACAGCAGGGCTTCATCTTGCGCTTGATTCTTTTAATCTAAAAAAAGAAAGTTTTGTAATTACATCTCCCTACACTTTTACAGCAACTGCAGAGGTTACACGCTATTTAAATCTTCATCCTCTTTTTGTAGATATAAATGAAGAAGACTATAATATAGATCCTGTTTTAATTGAAAAAGCTATTAAAAATATAAAAAATATTTCTGCTATAATTCCTGTCCATATAGCAGGGCATCTGTGCAAAATGGAAGAGATAATGTGCATTGCAAGAAAAAACAATATCCCTGTTTTTGAAGATTCTGCACATGCCTTCCCTGTCTGCGAAGCATCCCCGTGGGATAGCGAAGCGTATCCTGGGGATAGCGTAGTGTCCCGATCTTTTGAAAATGTTTCAGACCGGGATAAAAATAATAATTTAAAATATGCAGGAACTTTTGGAGATGCAGGTATTTTCTCATTTTATGCAACAAAAACAATAACAACAGGCGAAGGCGGAATGGTTGTAACAGATAATGATGAAGTTGCAAAGCATATGAAAATGATGCGCCTTCATGGAATTGACCGCGATGTTTGGGACAGATATAAAGAGGTAGGCAATAAATGGTACTATGAAGTAAAAGCTCCGGGATTTAAATATAATCTTACAGATATTGCAAGCGCGATAGGTATTGAGCAATTAAAAAAAGCTGATCTATTTACAAAACAGCGCACTGAAATTGCAAACATGTATAACAAAGCATTTAAAAAATATGATTTTATAACTCTTCCTCCCGCATCTGAAAGCCACTGTTGGCATTTATATATAATAAGAGTAAATAGCAACAAGTTAAAAATAAGCAGAGATGAATTTATAAAAAAACTGCTTGCTAAAGGAATAGGAATATCTGTTCATTTTATTCCGCTCCATCTTATGCCATACTACAGAGACAGATATGGCTTAAAACCGGAAGATTTCCCAAGATCTCTTGAAAAATATTTAAAATCAATAAGCCTTCCTATATATCCGGGTCTTGATGATGAAAAAATTGAATATATAATAGATAGTGTTATAGAAATAGGTTCAAATAACTATTCCTAAGGGGGAAATTTTTGATTAACAAAAAGAAACAGCTTTTTCTAAATGATTACTATCTTCCAGGCATGTTAAATGCTGTAACATTTAGAGCAGAAGCAGCAAAAGGAATAATAAAATCTGCAAAACTTCCCCCTGCAAATGATAAAACTTATAGCATAATATCATTTAACGATATTCCTGGAAAAAGAGAGATAACTTTTTTTAATAATAAAATACCTATACTTGCAGATAAAACAGTAAATTATGCAGGAGAACCTGTTTACATAATAACCTATAATAACGAAGAATCATATAAATTTGCAGTAAATGGAATATTTCT
>JAVBQS010000178.1:0-4968 GCA_031548835.1 Spirochaetia bacterium | reverse complement strand
TAATTCTTACATAAAAATAGATCAATTGTTTTTAATTTCAGATAAATAACTGTAGTAGCGCATACTAATTCTTTCATAAACTTCTGCGCGTATTTCTTTGCGGTCAAGATTTCCAGGCGCAAAAGGTTTAAGAATTTCTATTTCTACTCTAAGAGATTTAAGTGTTAAAAGTTTAATAAATTGCGGGACAAATTTCATACCGCCGAAATAGCCTATTCTCGGAAAATCATTTGCAGTAAAAGGATTTCCATTTATCTTTCTATACATTATGCAAACTGGAAGAATTTCAGCCGGTGTATCAGAAACAGCGCTCATAAGAGCTGCTTTAAAAGGCAAAAGCTCTACTCCATTTCCGCATGTGGATTCAGGAAAAAGGCAGACATTTACCTTGCTTTTTAAAGCCCCGCTTATTTCAGGTATCTCATTTTTAAGAGTTGTTATTTTTTTTCTGTCAACAAAAAGACATCCTGCCATTACACAGAGCTGTCCTAAAAGAGGCCTTTTTCTCATTTCCAGTGAAGTTATAAAAACAGCCCTGAATTTTGTAATAAGTATAAGAATATCTGTAAAAGAGACATGGTTGCTCATAATATACCATGTCTTTTCCTTTGAATAATTATCAACTCCCTTTACTTCAGCTTTTATTCCAAGAATCTTTATAAAAGGAACAGCTGCAAACCCATATATTCCGGCAAGAATTCTTTTTCTTTTATATTTATTAAATGGAAAAATAAAAATAAAAGCTGAAGTTAGAAAATAAAGTAAAACAATAGTAAGCCCCAATACTATTTTATAAAATAACCGCCATATTTTCATAATTATCAATCTTAATCCTTACTGTGTTATAATTATATAATAACACCTTTAATAAATATATTGTAACAGTTATACTAAATTTTATATATAAAAATTATAAAGGCTGGATAAATAATGAAATCAGAAACAGAGATTATAGTAAGATATGCGGAAACTGATCAAATGAAAGTAGTGCACCATTCTGTATATCCTGTCTGGTTTGAAGCAGCAAGAACTGATTACATGGAAAAAGCAGGATATCCATATACACGCATAGAAAATGAGGGAATAATGCTTCCTCTTTCCCATCTTGAATGCGATTTTAAAGAAGGCGCAAGATATGGCGATAGAATATTAATAAAAACATCTATTAAAAAACTTTCCCCTGTAAGGCTTGAAATAAAATATAAAGCATTTAGAAAAAGTGATAATATACTTCTTGCAGAAGGCGAGACTGTCCATGCCTGGACAGATAATAATCTTAAAATAATAAACCTAAAAAAACAGATGCCTGAATTATATAAACTGCTGGAAAATGAAGTAGAAGAATAATATTCCAGGCGGCTAACGGGGAAATATTAAAATAAAAATAGTCTAACAAACAATGTGTTTTAATAAAATAAGCATGGTTTGCATAACTGAGAAAACATTGCCGGCACAAAAGCCTAAGTAATATTGATAAAAGCCGGGCCAGAATAAATACCGCATGGTAAGTCATGGCAGGATAATAAAAAAGGTTGCCCCTGTTCCTGAATAAACCAGGACAAGGACAACCTTAACAAAAATCTTTTAAATATTATTTTTGCAGATTCTGCTGTTCTACACTAAATGTTACTCTTCTGTCTTTCCATCTGTCATCAAGGTCATTAACAGGAACTATTGGTTTTTTGCCGCCATTGTTAATTATCTTTATAATTGTTTCAGGAACTCCTGCTTTAAGTAGTGCATTCTTTACAGAACTAATTCTTCCATCTACTACTTTTACAAGAATATCTTCTTCTTTCTTTTCCCTATCTGTTCCTTGTCCCAGGAGAACATTAAGAGCATTTCCCTCAAGTGTAATTATATAATTAGGATATTTTTTATTAAAATCAGCAACTTTTTTAAGAGAAGCAAGGTTTGCTGTTTCCCTGGTTTTTCCTGCTGAATTTAATTCAGCTTTATATGCTGCAAATATTATATCATCTGTTGCTATATAATATTTGCCATCTTTTTTAACCAGCGCTGCATCAAACAGAAATTGTCCTTTTGCAGAACCTGTGTTTCCAGCCATATCTGTAACTTTTGATACAACAAAATATGTTTTATTATTTTCTAAAACATATCCGCTGTTTGCTTTGCCGTCCCAGATAACAGATTGCGGAGGTTCTCCATCTCCCTTATAGGAAGCAATAACAGTTTCTTTATCATCTTGAACAGAAACTTCCCATCCATAGCATTTGTCATTTTCTGTTACATTAAGAGCAATATCTACTTTTCCCTCATAGCTGTTTTTACCCAAAGCTGCAAATGGAGATGGTGTTATATTCTGGCTAACATCAGGAGCTGTTAAATCATTGAAAATATTATCAATAACTTTTTCATTTTTTGCTCCATTGCTATAATTTACAATCAACCGCGCATTATAAAAACCTTCTCCCGGAATATCTTTTGCTTCCCATATTATATGATCAGGAATCTGGCTTTCGCCATTAAATGATGCTTTTGTCTCTCCTGCTTCATCATTTATAACTAATTCCCACGATTGTATTCTGTCCATATATTCTGGATCAACTAATATATTAAAATAAAGTCCTGTGCTGTCGTTGCCTTCGCTTGCCCTTATAGCGCCAGGAACGACAACTATATCTACAGCGCCAGCTACTCTTTTTAGTGTAATTTTTTCTTTGGCAGGCATAAAACTATTTCCTGCAATATCTGCAAATTCAGTAACAAGGTAATAATCGCCGTCAGGTAAATCATTTTCTGAATCATCCCTTCCGTCCCAGATAAGGGAGTCTTCTGTTTCTATCCCCCAATCAATAAATTCAGCAACTACTTCTCCCATGCTATCTTCAATAACGCCGGCTGCAACTACTTCTTTGTTTGATCTAAATGTTATTTCAGTCTGGTTTTTATCAGCATCGTCTGACCCTGGGTCAAATATTCTGTTTCTGATATTTATAGATACTTTCGGAGGAACTCTGTCTATATAAATTTCTTCGCTATAAATGACAACTGCACCGTTAGTATAATATGTTATGAAATTTATATAATATGTTCCGTCAGGAATATTTCCCCCATTATCATCAGCGCCGTCAAATACTGCTTCAAAAACGCCTGATTCACCGCCTGTATATATAACTTTTTTATTGCCTTCTTCAGGGCTGTCAGAAAGATTAACCTCCCAGGATTCAACCCCAATTCCTTCCAACTCATAATGTCCAAATGTAAGAACAGTCATGTCTTTTACACCATCCCCGTTTGGAGAAATATAAATTTCAGACAACTCAAAAATAATATCAGGCACTCTTGTATCAACAACTATATTGTCAATAACTATTTCCTGCATACTGTTTCCTGCACGGTCTGTGCAGTTAAGTCTGTAAGAATAAGTTCCATCAGAAACTATATTGCCTTCTTCATCAGCGCCGTCCCATATCAATATCTCTGGAGGATGGCCTGGCCATTCATATCTTCTGACTGTTGTATATTCTTCAGGATTAAGAGAATCATCCTCTATATGAAATTCTCCTATCCATAAATGTTCTTCACTGCTTTCAAGATGGTATATTTCAAAAAAATCTTTTGACCCATCGCCGTCTGGTGAGAATACTGTATCTTCCGGCCATTCTACAATAACTGAAGGAGGAGTAAGATCAACAATATAATCATCAAGATATGTTTCCCTCTCTATATTTGCTGTATCTTTTATCCATAAGAGAACGCTGTATTTTCCCTCAGGAACAACATTGCCGCCTGAATCTTTGCCATCCCATGTTATTGATTTTTCCAGGGTAAATTTGGCATATTTTTTAAACAGCCTTGAAAACCAGTTTAAATCAGATTTTTCTGTTTCTACAATTTCTTTTACAATTGCGCCGGATTCATCAGTTATTTTAACTCCATATTCCGGCACATATCCTGCTTTACTTTTTATATATAACTCTACTATAAAATTGAGGTCAGCTTCATCATTTAATCCATCGCCGTTTGGTGATATATACTGAGCGCCTGATGTTTCAGCTGTAAGAACAGGTTCCTCCCTCTTTCCTCCGGCAAAAATAGAGGCAGCTATAAAAAATAAAACCAATAAAAAATAAACTTTTTTCAGCATAATAAATCCTTTCCTATAATAATTATATTATAAAAATAATACTTTGCCACATCACATATAGGACAAAGAATATTTTCCATCGTTATCAAATTAATAAATATAATTTCCAAGAATAGCTAATTTTCCAAGAAATTCATTAATATAATACCTAAATAATCCAATTTCTTCAATTGAATTAAAAAATTTTCTTTAAACTAAATGTTTAAAATATGTAAAAGCCGGTTATTCAAACCCATAAGTATGAATAATTTATAGCATAAATATCTATAATAATTCAAATATAAAAAGCCAAAGTATTTGCATATTTTCAAACAATAAAATAGCATAAAGTATATATGTATAGGCCTTTTTTATTAGTTAGAAATGCTGCTTTAACAACAATAGAAATATGTAAAACTCTTTTCAAATTGATGATACCAATAAGTATTATAATGAAGATAATTGCAGAATTCGGCCTGGTATCATATATTGGGCAGTTTCTTTCTCCTGTAATGTCTTTGGCAGGGCTTCCCGGCAGTTACGGCCTGGCATGGGCAGCAGCTTTATGCACTAACGCTTATGCTGCAGTAATTGCTTTTTCCACTATATTTGTAAGCGAGCCTATAACTAAAGCACAAGTAACTGTTCTTGCAATAATAATTTTATCATCCCATTCACTGCCTATAGAAGGAAGTATTGATGTAAAGGTAGGAATAAGATTGCCGATATCAATTATTTTCAGAATCTCAATGGGAATAATAGCAGGAATAGTATTTAATTTTATTTTTTCAGTCTTTAATCTTTATGATACAGCTCCGTTGGTTTTATGGGTTAATGAAAACCCTGCGCCAACTCCTCTCTGGAAATGGGCGCTTGGG
>JAVBQS010000049.1:0-19393 GCA_031548835.1 Spirochaetia bacterium | reverse complement strand
TTATGTTTTTTTATCTATTAATTTTCTGTAAAGAGCAGGAATTTTTACAGTTCCAATATCTTCTT
The DNA here is from genome assembly GCA_031548835.1 of Spirochaetia bacterium. Taxonomy (GTDB): domain Bacteria; phylum Spirochaetota; class Spirochaetia; order CADAEX01; family CADAEX01; genus WQTU01. The sequence continues at coordinate 19,328 of JAVBQS010000049.1, read as the reverse complement.
CTTTTCTGTGGTGTGAACATGCTTCAAGAATAAGAATTTTTGTATTTTGCATGTTTTCCGTATAATCAGATGCGTTATCTGATTTTTGTTTTTTATCTGCATATTTTTTTAAAGCTGCTATGCCTTTAACAAATTCAGAAAGATCTCCCTTTTTTCTTGCATATAGTATTGAAAAAGAAGTAAGCATCTGTTCCTGGGGAATATTCTCTGCTACTTTGTGAAAAGCCTGGCTGTCTGTAATTACAAGAGTCGGTTCTGTTTTAAGAGCATTATAAAAATATTTAACTTCATTTTCTTTTATAACAAGTGAGCCGCAATCTTTATCAAGACAGTCTCTTATTGTTTCAACCTGCGGCATTATAAGGCGCCCTTTTGGCGCAGCGCTATCGATAGGAGTTACAAGCAGAAGCAAATCTCCTTTTTTTACAATGCCATCGAGAGGAGTTTTTTCAAGTGAGATTTTTTCTTTAAGAGAAATAACTATTTTTTTAAAATCACCTATTCCGTCTTTTGATATATTATTTATTTTGCAGCATGGGAATTTATTTGCCCATTCAAGTTTTAAACTATTTGGAGTTTGATCGGCAAATGTAAGAGCAATAACAAGAATACCGTTTTTTTTCAAGATAGATTCTGCTATTGATAATTCTGATTCTGCCGGCTCTTTATCTATTCTGCTTACAATAACATGAATATCTGCAGTTTCAATTCTTTCAGCTGTTTTTTTTATTCTCTCTTTTCCTATTTCTCCTACATCATCAAGGCCTGCTGTATCAATTATAGAAACAGGCCCAAGATCATCAAATTCCATTGCGCGGGAAACAGGGTCTGTTGTAGTTCCAGGCATATCAGAGATAATAGAAACATCTTTTTCAAAAATATTATTCATGAGTGAAGATTTTCCTGCATTTCTAAGTCCAAGCAGGACAATCCTTATTCTAAGCGCATCAGCTGTTTTTATTTTTAATTCTTCATTCATAAAATATTAATTCCTTTTATCATTGTTTTAAGACAACGCTGATTTATTCAAAAGTTGCGAAGCCATCCTGTGGGTAGCGAAGCATACTTGCTTCGGGATCGAGAATAAATCAGCAGTACTTTTTTATCCCGGCATTGTATTATTGTACCGGGATAATAATATGGAACCGCTGATTAGAGTCAATTTAATCAGTGGTTCCATAAAAATATTATGATAGAAATCTCAGCGCAGTCCCTTTTGAAAAAGTTATATTTCTGTCTATGGATGACATTCGCAGTGCAAGATCATTTATAATATAATTTCCATTTTCTTCAAGACATACTTTACCAGGATAAAGAAGATAATGTTTTTTTACCTCAACCGGAGTAATATTAGGCATAAGAACATTAGCTCCTGCCTGCACCATTTTTTCCCTGCCTCTATTATCAAGGCTTCCTGCTGCTGTTGTTGCAGGAATATGCGCTTTGGGCAAAAGAAGCCTTAGAAGCGCTGTTGCTTTTATTGCATGCTCAAGCGGCATTTGGGGAGAGGCTCCAAGAGGTGTATTGCTGCTTGGTATAAAAGGCCCTACTCCAACCATATCAAGATCAAGTTTCCTGCACAAAAGAGCATTGTTAATTCTTACTTCTTCTGTTTCTCCAGGAAGGCCTGTCATATAGCCTGATCCTGTTTCATACCCAAGTTCTTTAAGGTCAAGAATAGCTGTAATTCTTCTTTCAAGAGAGTTATTTATTTTAATTTTTTTATATAAGTTTTGATTTGATGTTTCAAACCTTAGAAGATATCTGTCTGCGCCTGCATCTTTAAAGTTTTTATAATCTTTTCTGCTTTTGATTCCTATGCTTAAAGTAACAGAAGAGCTGTATTCTGTTACTTTTTTTATCTGCTCCAGAATCCTACAGATTTTTTCCGATGTATAAAATGAATCTTCCCCTCCTTGAAGCACAAATGTTCTAAGGCCTGCATTATAACCTGCTTCAACTGTTTTTATTATTTCATCATGATCCATTCTATATCTTATAGCTTTTGAATTGCTTTTTCTTATGCCACAATAAAGGCAATCCTGTGTACAGTAATTTGTGAATTCAATAAGCCCTCTTAAAATAATATTTTTTCCATGTATATTTTCACAAACAGAAGCTGCTCTTTGATACAGTTTATCTGCTGGGGCAGTTTTATAATAATTTATAATTTCAGATACTTCGCTGTTATAGTTATTTATATTATCTATTATTGTTTTTGCATTTTCTTTTATATTTTCCAAAATTATTGTTTCCTGTAAAAATATTAAAATTATGACTAGTTTCTATACAAGAATTTTCCCAATTGTTTACCCATAGCTAAAGAGATAATAATAAATAAATTTTCTAAAATAGATAAGTTTTTATCTGTTCTCTTTTCCATCAGAAACTACCTTAGGATCAGATTTATAATTCTTGAGACTTTGGAAAAAGAAAAACTATTTCCTTGGTCAAAACTATTTTCTATAAATTAATATACAATAATTTTCACATTTTTTCAATAGCCAATTGCATTATTGATAATTATATCAAATAGGTTTTTTACTCATAAACAGCTTTTTTGTGATTTTTTTGTCTTAATAAGAGATAAGAAATAAATAAATTTATATCTATTTCAGCTGCAACATCAACTAAATCAAGTTTTTTAATAAGGCTGCTATTTTTGTCAATACCTGTCATAACTATTTTATTAACAAGCCTTTTTTGCTGCCCTGAAAGCTGTTTTTTTAATAATCTTTCAATATATGAGAGAAATTGGCCTCTTTCTTCCCTGTTTTCTTCAGATATCAGTTCTGTAAATTCAGTATAATCAGAAGCATCATTGATAATATCTTCTACATTTTTCCCATTTATCTGAATAAGAAAAGACTCAAGAGCAAGTATAAAATTGCTCTTGCTAAACACTATTTTATCAACCATACCTCTGTAATGGGCTCTGAGCTTTGATGCTGATCCTGTTTTTCTATACTTCCGCCCCAACAGAATATAGCATAAAACCGAAGCTATAATTCCAAGAGCAATTTCATCAATTACTGGAATAGGATCTCTTATTGCAAAAGAAAAGAAAAAATATGCAAACAGAAAAACTGAGGCAGATATTAAAAATCTTGGGATAAACCTGGATTCACTAACCCAGCTATTTACAGAATCTTCCACAATTCTATAAAGATTATTTCTGAAAGCTGTAATGCTTTCTATTACAGGTTCATCTCCATACCTGCCCTCAAGCTGAAAAGAGTTACCGCTTGATATTATTTTATCAAATTCTTCAAGCGGATGGAGATATATTCCGCCGCCGTTGGGTTTTTTAAGGTGAAAAACATAAATAATATTATTTACAGCCATAAAAACAAAATAATAGGCAATAAAAACTATGTCAACAAGATTTACTTTTATCTTGTTAATATTTATATTTTTATATCTTTAAATCAGATTTGCTTCTTTTTTAGGTTAGATAAAAATGAAAATACCAAAATTAGATAAAGAAATTAAAATAGATAATAAAGCCATGCCTATCTTTCTTGAAGGAGGAGATACTGCTGTAATAATTTTTCATGGTTATTTAGGCTCTCCTGATGAAGTAGCATACCTTGCTCAAAAGTTAAATAAAATAGGTTATACAGTCTCTGTTCCAAGGCTTCCGGGACATGGAACATCAGTAAATGATTTTATAATGCTAAGAGCAGATGATTGGGTAAGAAAAGCAATAGATACATGCCTTGAAATAAAAAGCAGATATAATAAAATAATAATTGCAGGATTTTCAATGGGAGCTTTACTTGCAATAGTAACAGCTTCCCTGTTTCCTCCTGAGTCTCTTATTCTTATTGCTCCTGCTGTTACAAATAATAAAAGAATAAGAATGCATCTCTTATTTTTTATTATTCCATTTATAAAAAAAATAAAAAAAAGAAAGATTTATAAAACAAATAATGATTTTGACAGCTATCTTGCAAAAGAATATTGGTCATATAGATGGCCTGCTTCAGCTTTTTCCATAATAGAATTACAAAAAGAAGCTGTAAAAAGGCTTTCAATGATTAAATGCAAAACATTTCTTATAGCATCTGAAGAAGATAAGGCTGTGCCTATGAAAGCTGTAAATATGATAAGGGAAAAAATTCCTTCTGATTTGCTTACTGTCTGCAGGCTTAAAAACAGCCATCATGTAATTTTTAAAGGGCCGGAAAAAGAAGAAGCGTGGGAAGCAGCGCTTGGGTGGCTTAATAATATCTAGGCAAAGACTAAAATTATTAAGTTTGATAATTATTTGCCGGAAACTTCCTGCCACTTTTCTATAATTTTTTTAAATGAAGAATTTATTTTCTTAAGCTCTTTTGAACCGCGTGTAATTTTACATAAGCTTAATCCAAGTTCATCTGCAATTTTTCTCTGGCTTTTGCCTTCATGAATTTTCATTACAAGAGCCCATCTTGATGCTACTTCAGATATTTCTTTTGGAGTAAGAATGCTATGAAGAAAATTCAGAATTAATTCACTATCTTCAGTTGCAGCCAATGCTTTAGAGAGTTGCTCCAAATATATATCCAGTTCGCTAATTGCCATACATTAAGTTTTTAGCATCTTTCAAATAGTGTCAAGTATTATAAATGGACCGGCTTATTCTGCTGTTTTCATAGCCAAAAATTATTCTCAGAATAAGCCAATCCATATTTTTGATCTTCTCCCAAAATTACTGATATTATTGTGGAAATTTTACTTTATCAAAGCTCTATCAGCGCATAAATTTTTCCACAAATGGCGAAGTCGGCCCATGCCTCAAAAAATGGCCAGATGCCCCTTCTCCAATAAATTCAGAGAACCATGATTCGTGCTCAATTTCTTCGTGTAAAATAGCAAGCGAAAGATCATATGTCCTGTGGTCTTTGCCAAATGTCATATTGCATATTTCATTATAGCCTGCTACAGCACAGCGTTCTGCTGCAACAAGAACATTTAACACAGATTTAACATCTGGATTTTCCGGCAAAGATGCTGGCGGACATGCTGACATATCATGAAACTCTTTCATACATTCTGGAAGCTTTCCTCCAAGTTCATAAATTCTTGGCACCAATGCTTCAAAATGGTTACGGTCTTCTATGCGGGCAGTTTCAGTTATCTGCTTTAACCCTTCCCCTTCAAGCCCTGTCAAGTTTACACGGAGGATAGTATAATAATAAAACGTAGTAAGTTCTGCTGCTGCATTTTTGACAAGCAGATCTACCAGTTTATCCAGATCAACACCATTGTCTCTTACAATCTTTTGAGCTACGCTCATCTGATTTCCTTTCATTTTTTTCCTCCTGAAAAAAATATATATACAACATAAGTTGTGTCCCTAGGGTTTTTTCAATTTACAATCAGGACATATACCTTTAAAAACTATACTATGTTCCAGAATCTCAAAACCGCTCTTGTCCTGAAGTTCACGGTTAAGCCTGTCCATATATTTCATATTTACATTAAAAATTTTACCACATATTTGACACTTAATATGGTAATGCGGAAAATTTATATAATCATATCTGTCAGGGCTATCAGGAATTTCAACCCGTCTTATTTCCCCTGCTTCTGCCATCATGTTTAGATTTCTATAAACAGTAGCTTTGCTTATATTGGGATGATTTTTTGCAATTAAGTTATAAATTGTTTCTGCACTTGGATGGTTTTTGCACGACATGACAGCATCTTTTATTATTTTCTTTTGTATAGTCATTCTTTCTGAATTCATATTTATACCTTATAGATACAAAATCCTTATTGATATATTATACTAATAAGGATTAATTGTCAATAAAATATAATCTATTAAAGTATATATTAAGGCACTATTTGTTAAGAAAAAAATAAATATTTTATAATACTTAAAGAGAGATTAATAATTTTGCTATTATTAAAAAGAGTTTTTACTTTTTTTCACAGCATCGGCAAGAACCATTCCTGCATAATGCACAATATTGCGCGGATTTGAGTATGGAGGAGAATAAGAAAGATCAAGATGGAAAAGATCTTCTGCTTTTGCTCTTAAACTTATAGCTGTTGCAAAAATATCAATATATTTATCAACTCCTATATCTCCCGCAAGCTGGGCTCCAAGAAGGCGGCCTGTTCTTTTATCTGCAATTATTTTTGCATCAATTTTACTGCTTCCCATATAACCTGGAATTGTTTGTTTTGTATCCCTGTATATTGCATAATCATAACCTTCACTTCCAGCTTCGCTTTCTGTAAGGCCTGTAAATGCAGCAGTAAGATTAAATACTCTTACTATGCCTGTTCCCAAAACTCCGCGGTGTACAATATCTCCTCCTGTTATTACATCGCCTGCTATGCGCCCCATTTTATTTGCTGTACTTGCCAGCGGGCGGTATACAGATTTGCCTGTGACAATAGAAAATGTTTCAGATGCATCTCCTACTGCATAAATATCAGGATCAGAAGTTCTCATCTGATTATCTACTTTTACAGCTCCTGCTGTTCCAAGCTTAATGCCTGCATCTTTTATAAAAGCAGTGTTGGGAGTAACGCCTGCTGCAAGTATAACCATATCTGCATTAATTTTTTCTCCGCTGTTTATAGTTAGAGATGTTATTTTGTTTTTGGATTCTGATTCTATATTTATTATATCTGTATCAAGAAAAATTTTAATATTATTTTTTTCAAGTTCTGTTTCTACCAAAGATGCCATATCTTTATCCATCTGTGTAATTACCTGCTCTTTTTTCTGGATAATTGTGACATCTATATCTCTTTTTTTAAGCTGTTCTGCCATTTCAATTCCAATCATTCCTGCGCCGACTATTACTGTATGTTTTGGTTTGGCAGATGAAATATAGTTATGAATTTTTATAGCATTCTGAATTGTCCGTACCTGGAAAAGATTTTCATATTTTATAAAAGGAAGAAAAATATCAGGTGTGTATGGAGATGCTCCTGTTGCTATTATAAGTTTATCATAGTGCTCTGTTATTTTTATTCCTCTTTGAAGGTTAGTAACTTCCACAGTTTTATTATATCTATTTATTTTTTCCACGCGGTGCAGAGTCTTTATATCAATATTATAATTTTCTTTAAACCATTGGGGAGTTCTGGGATTTAAAAGTTCAATATTTGAAACTTCTCCTCCAAGATAGTATGGAATTCCGCATATTGCATAGGAGATATCTTGATCCTGTTCAAATACTATAATTTCTGCTGTTTTATCATTTCTAATAGCTTTTGCAGCAGCGTTTGTGCCTGCATCAACTGCTCCAATAACAATTATACGCATAAAATTCCCCCTTTATTTCTATTCCCCCGCTGTTCTTTAATCAAATATAGGACAGCTGTTTTTAATAGTCAAATTAGGTAAAAATTTATATATGTTTAAATCACAATTGTAATGCTAAATAATTGTTATTTTATATATATCAAAAAATGTTTATACCCTGACCTCAAATCTCTTTTGACAATTTTTAGTATAAAAACTATAATCAGGCTATCTAATAAACGATTTAATGACTGATTCATTAATCAATATTTACCTAAAATTATCGGAGAAATAAATGGGCAAGACACTTACAGAAAAAATAATTGAAAAACATTTTGTTTCAGGAAATTTAGCGCCTGGAGAAGAAGTAAGTATTAGAATAGACCAGACATTGACACAGGATGCTACAGGCACAATGGTTTACCTGCAATTTGAAGCAATGGATATAAACAGGGTAAAGACTGAACTTTCTGTATCTTATGTTGACCACAATACCCAGCAAGCAGATTTCAGAAACATGGATGATCATAAATTTCTCCAGAGTTTTGCAAAAAAATATGGACTTTATTTTTCACGGCCTGGAAATGGAATATGCCATCAGGTACACCTTGAAAGGTTTGGAATTCCAGGAAAAACACTTATGGGTTCAGATTCCCACACTCCAACAGGAGGCGGAATAGGAATGCTTGCTATTGGAGCAGGAGGCCTTGATGTAGCCTGTTCAATGGCTGGAGCTCCTTTTTCTTTTGTAATGCCTAATGTTATTGGAGTATATTTAACTGGATCGCTAAAACCAATGTGCAGTTCAAAAGATGTCATACTTAAGCTTTTACAGCTTGAAACTGTAAAAGGCGGTGTTGGAAATGTTTATGAATATTATGGAAGCGGCGTTGAAACACTCACTGTTCCGCAGAGAGCAACAATAACAAATATGGGCGCAGAACTTGGAGCAACAAGCTCTGTTTTTCCTTCAGATAAAATAACAAAAGAGTTTATGAAGCTTCAGGGAAGAGAAAAAGACTGGATAGAACTTTCTGCAGATAAAGATTGCAAATATAGCAGAGTTATTGAAATAAATCTTTCTGAAATAGAACCAATGATAGCGCAGCCTCACATGCCTGACCTTGTTGTTCCTGTCCGTGAAGTAGAAGGAAAGAAAATTGACCAGGCTGCAATTGGTTCATGTACAAACTCATCCATGAATGATCTGGGAATAGCAGCAGATATACTTGATGGAAAAACTGTAGCTGAAAATGGATCGCTTGGAATTTCTCCGGGTTCAAAACAGGTTTTTGAAAGCGCAATAGATGCAGGAATAATAAAAAAACTTGTAAAAAGCGGTGCAAGAATTCTTGAAAGCGCATGCGGCCCATGCATAGGAATGGGTTTTGCTCCATCATCCGGCGGAGTTACAGTAAGAACATTTAACAGAAATTTTAAGGGAAGAACAGGCACAAAAGATGCAGAAGTTTTTCTTGCATCTCCAGAAACCGCTGCTGCAAGCGCTCTTTTCGGAGTTATTACAGATCCAAGAAAAATAAAAATAACACAAAAAGATTATTCAAAATTTACAAAGACAGATGATTCAATGATTGTTCCTCCTGCGCCTGAATCTGAATTTAAATCTCTTGAAATTCAAAGAGGCCCTAATATAAAACCATGCCCAAAAGCATCTCCTGCAGAAAATAATTTTGAGGCAGCAGTTTTAATTAAAACAGGAGATAATATAACAACAGACCACATAATGCCGGCAGGAGCAAAAGTTCTGCCATACAGATCAAACATTCCTGAAATTTCAAAATATACTTTTGAGGCAGTTGATCCTGATTTTTATGAAAATGCAAAAAAGGCAGGAAAAGGTATTATTGTTGGAGGCGAAAATTACGGGCAGGGTTCTTCAAGAGAACATGCAGCCCTTGCTCCAATGTATCTTGGCGTAAAAGCTGTTATTGTAAAAAGTTTTGCAAGAATACATAAGGCAAATCTTATAAATTTTGGAATAGCTCCCCTAACCTTTAAAAAAGCTTCTGATTATGATGAAATCTCAAAAAATGATATTATCTACTTTCCATCATTTATTGATGATATAAAAAAAGGAAATGAGGTAAAAGCTATAAATAAAACAACAGGAAAAGAGATGATTTTTCTGCATGACCTTACAGGCAAATCAATAGAAATATTGCTTGAAGGCGGAATGCTAAATTATACAAAAAAACGCTTTTAAAAGGAAATAGTTTGGCAAATATTTCTAAAATCCTTAATCACATTGATACAGATTATACAAAACCATTACGCGATCCTCTCTGGAAAAATATTATGCTTTCAGAGGGGATAAAAAAAATATTGTCTTCTTCTGTAATGCAGAAGCTTAACAAGATAAAGCAGCTTGGCCCTACTTATCTTGTATATCCTGGGGCTACTCATACAAGGCTTTCGCACAGCATAGGCGTTTTTCATCTTTCAAAAAGAATTCTAAGACAGCTTGTTATATCGCCTGAATGCCCGGAAATTTCTTTTGAAGGAGCTGTATCATTTTTATGCGCAGCCCTTCTCCATGACCTTGGGCACTTTCCCTATGCACACTCTTTAAAAGAACTTCCGCTTATTGATCACGAAATTCTTACAGGAAAATTTATATTATCAGAGCCTCTTTGCAGCGAAATAAAGGAGAGCTTAAAAATAGATCCAGTTTTTGTTACTGCAATTGTTGATAAAAACATTAAACATGGAATAACAGATGAAGTTATTTTTTTCCGCAATCTTCTTTCAGGAGTGCTTGATCCTGACAAGCTTGATTATCTTAATAGAGATGCATATTTTTGCGGAGTTCCCTATGGAATACAGGATATTGATTTTATAATAAATAATATATTGCCTCACAAAGAAAAAGGAATAGCTGTTTATGAATCAGGGCTTCCTTCGATAGAAAATATACTGTTTTCAAAATATCTAATGTACAGGGCTGTTTACTGGCATAAAACAGTGCGCTGTGCTACAGCTATGGCAAAAAAAGCTCTTTTTTTGGGGCTGCAGGATAAAAAAATAAAACCAGAAGAGCTTTATAATCTTGATGATGAAACACTGTTTCTGAATTATAGTAAAAGCAATTATAAACCTTTTTCACTTTTAAAAAATATTTCTGAAAGAAAACTCTACAAAATGGTTATGGAAATACCTTTTTGCAATAATAATAAAAATCATGATATTCTTCTTTCTCTTGATAAAAGGCGGGAAAAGGAAAACAATATTTTATTATTTATAAGAAAAAAATATTTTCCAGGCCTTGGTGAAGAATCTGTAATAATTGATATTCCTGAAAAAATCTCATTTGAAGTAGATCTTCCTGTTTTAAAAAAAGATGGGTTTGCAAATTTTACTGAATCAGGCTCTGTTTTTAATCAAACAGTAATAAAAGGATTTACAGAAACAGTGCGGAAAATAAGAGTTTTTATGCCTGAAAATGTTTATGAAAAAATATTGGAAAAATCATCTTTACCTGAAATAGCTGATATTCTTGCTGCAAATTAAAAACAAATTTTAACCTGGAAAATAATATGATAGATAATATACTGGACAGCGATACAGATAAAATACCTAAATGGCTTATGAGGACTGTAAAACAGGCTGGAAAAGGGATAAACAGATTTAAAATGATTGAAGAAGGAGATGAAGTGCTTCTTGCAATATCAGGCGGAAAAGATTCGCTTGTTCTTGCCCTATCTCTTTCAATAAGGCTTAAATGGCTTCCTGTAAAATATTCTCTTAAAGCCTTGCATATTAACTGGAGGGAATATCCTCTGCCTGATGATTTGCTTTCACAAATAACTGCTTTTTTTGACAAATTAGGAATACCTTTTGAATCCAGGACAGCAGATATGCAGCCATCATCTTTTAAAAACAAGTTTAACTGTTATCTTTGCGCAAGAAACAGAAAAAGAATCCTGTTTGAATATGCTGCAAAGCATAATATTACCAAAATAGCAACAGGGCACCACATGGATGATATTGCAGAAACAACTTTAATAAATCTCTGTTTACGCGGTAATTTTTCAACAATGATGCCTGTGCAGGAATTTTTTGGCGGAAAACTTAAAATAATAAGGCCTTTATGCCTTGTAAGAGAACCGCAAATAAAGCTTGCTGCAGAAAGGCTTGAACTTCCTGTTTATAATACAATCTGTCCATATAAAGAGACAAATTTAAGACTTAAAATGAAACCTGTTTTAAAACAGTTATATAGTTTTGATAAAAATGTTTATGAACATATTTTTGATGCGCCCTGGAAAATAAACAGTGAATATCTTCCTGATAAATTATAAAAAAACCAGAGTAATAACCCCGGCATGGTTTGCCATGCCAGGATATAATAATATGGAACTGATAATTAGACTCAATTTAATCATCAGTTCTATAAAAAACAATAATATTCTTGAAGTTATTAGCAACAACTGATAAACTATAATTAGTATGGAAATACACAATCTTCTTGAAGAAATAGTAAAATCATCTGTTGATGAATATTGCAATAGCCTTCCCGCAGACAAAAGAAATGACTGTGACTGTGAACAGTGCAGGCTGGATGTTATCTGTTATGTATTAAATAATATGCTTCCAAAATATGTTGTATCAAGCAGGGGAATTATCCATCATGAGCTTGATTATTCAAAAAAAATACAGCTTGAGGCAGATATTCTGCATCTTGTTAAAAAGGGATTTTCCATTGTCTTACAGCGAAAAAGGCCTGGCATAAACCACAATGGAAAAATTGAGGGAGACATTAAAAAAGGGCCTTATTACAATTTTCCCAATATTATTGGAAAAGTTATAAATGGAACAACATTTGAACCAATTGCAGATGCAGAAGTAACACTGTTTATGAATGATGATCCTGTTTATATGACTTCTGATCTAATGTCAAATCCAATTACACTTAACCAATATACCCGCGGTATGTTTACTTTCTGGCCTTATCCTGTAAAAGCTCATAAAACAGGAGCTGAAAAAACATTTACATTTAAAATTACAGTAACCCACCCTGAATTTAATGATTATACAAAGCTTTTGGATATTGCTGTAACAGCAGAAGATAATTTTCTTGATTCAATTCAGCTTCAAAATACAAAAACTATAGAAGATATTTTTCTTTTTCCCAAAGGAGTTTAATCCCCAATGGGAATAGAAACAGTTCTTGTCGCTGGCGCAGGAGCTCTTGGATCTCTCTATGGCCATAAATTTATCCAAAAAAAAGATACCTGGTTTCTTGCAGATGAAAAAAGAAAAGCCAGGCTTGAAAAAGATGGCATAATTGTTAATGGCAGCCATTACAATGTAAAATGCATAAATAGCGCTATTTCAGAAGATTTTAAGCCTGATTTTATTCTTGTTGCTGTAAAATACAATAATTTAACAGAAGTTATAAAACTAATTATCCCATTTATTACAAAAAATACAATAATAGCATCTGTAATGAATGGCATAGATAGCGAAGAAATAATAAGAAAAAATACAGATATTGCTAAAATAATACTTTCAATACCTATTGGAATGGATGCTGTAAGAAATGGCAATTCAACAACATATACAAAAGAAGGTAAAATAGTTTTTAATAAATTTGATTCTGTTATTAGCGGTAAAGATATTGAAGAAGTTAAAAAATTTTTTGACCAGTGCAATATTGCATCAGAAATAGCAGGCGATATAAATTATGAAATGTGGTTTAAATTTATGATTAACACAGGAGTAAACCAAATATCTGCGCTGCTTAATGCAAATTACGGTTTTATGCAGAAAAACAGTTATGCAAAAGAGCTTATGGACAATACAATGGTTGAGGTAATCAATATTGCCAATGCAAAAAATGTTAAGCTAACTAAGGCAGATATAGAAAAATGGTATAAAATTCTTGATTCTCTTGGGCCTGCTGGAAAGACTTCAATGTGCCAGGATATGGAAGCTGGAAGAAAAACAGAGGTAGAGATGTTTTCAGGCAAAATAATTGAACTTGGCGCCAAATATAATATTGATGTTACAATCAATAAAGTGTTATACAATCTTATCAAGGCAAAAGAAGATTTATTTCAGGCTGTTTAAGATTGTCATAGATTTTAAATTTATAGAACAATTATGCCGGAGATAAGCTGTATATAATTCAGCAGCCTATATTTTTTTCACCAGGAGCCTGGTAAAGAGATTGAAAAACAGACAAAGTTTTATACTCCTGCTTCTGCTTATTCTTTTTTTTTCATTTCCGCAAATATCCTACCCTGAAGAACCAAGGGAAAAAAAATCTGAATCTAAAGAAAGCGCAAGCATTAAAGATGAAGCTCCTGAAGCAATCTTCCAGACAAAAATTAAAGATCAGGATGTTGATCTATATATAAAAGGAACCTGGGATCTCTCAATTACAGGATCAATAGGATATGATTTAACATCAGGCAAATTTATAGAAACACCTTTTGATGAAATGTCTCCAGGATTTGTATTTAGCCAGATTCCTGATATAACTATTTCTTTATGGCTTATGGACCGCTTCTTTTTTGAAGCAACAATTAAAGAAGATTCTGAACAAAATACATTTCTTCTCGGATATGAGGGAAAAGAAGATGAATTTGTCCAGAGAATATTACTAGGAAATACCAAGATAGATATTGATGACTACAGTTTTTTAACAATATCTTCAATACCTGCCAATTCGCTTGGAGTTTCAGCAGCTTTTAAAACAAGAGTAAGCTACCATGAACTTCTTTTGCGTTATGACCCTGCAGAAGGATTATCAAAAGAGTTTATTGGAAATAACGAAGTAAAAAGACAAATATTTATGCCTACTGATTATTACAGGGGAAGGCTTTTTATTCTGCCTGACACTGATTTTGAAAATATAGAAGTTTATATAGAAGATGATAACGGAATATATACAGGATCTGACAGAAGAAGATATAAAAAAGCTGATAATACAGATTATTTTTTCTCAATTTTTGATGGAACTATTATATTAAAAAAACAGCCTGAAAGCAGGATTCTTGTATATTATACAAAAAACGGCAGGCCAATAGGAGATGTTACTCTGGGAAGAGGAGCTCTCCCTGCTGTTGATTCAAACGGCACTCCGCAGCCTGGGGGAGCTCCTGTTAATTTTGACTGGACTCTTACAGGCTATCCATTGGCTGGCCAAAATATGACAGATAAGCAGGTAACAATAAATGGAAAAATTTCTCTTCTTGTTTTTAACAGAGGAGAATACTCCCCTTTTGAATCTCTTTCCTATTATCAGTCAGCCTATCCTCTTCCTGAAGATATTTCAAAAGTAAGATTCGGCATATCTGCAAAAAGCAATGACCCTGAAGTAATTGATGAAAAACTTAAATTTAAAATAGAGAAAGAATCAGGCCTTCTCTATGTTTATGAAAATCCAAATGGCGTAAGAGATATGAAAAACAGGTATCCGCTTTCAAATAAATTTTCTGTTCCTGTTTATGGCCCGTCAAAAAATACAGTTCCGGGCAGCTATACAAAAGAACTAAGACTTGAAATTCTCTCTCCTGTAAGTTCTTTTATGCTTGATCCTGATATTGTTCCAGGCTCTGTTATTGTTACGCGCAACGGCAATGTTGAAACAATGTATGATATAGATTACCAAAGCGGCGTAATAACATTTAAAACATATATACATCCAAATGACAGAATAAAAGTCACATACAAAACTTCCTATGCTGATACTGACGGCGGAGATCTTCTTTTTGCAACAGGAAACAGATTTTTTATAGGCGATTATCTAATGGCAGATCTTGCTTTTGGAATAAAATGGAATGTGCTTCAAAACCAATATTCCCGTTTTGCAGGACAATATAAAGGATCAATGCTTGTTACAGGAGGAGCAGAATATGCAAGAGATAATTATAAAATAGGAGTTGATACAGGACTTTCCATTACATCCCAGGATACTACAGGTATATTAAGGCTTTTTGATATGCAGCAGTCAGGAATAACAATGAGGCTGGGAAACAGCTATATTTTTCCTGCAAGCATACCTGAAAATACAACATGGAATTCGGTGGTTCCGCCTCCTTCCCTGCTTCCTTCAAGAAACAACAGAGGAAAACTTATTTATAAAGATTATTATAGTTATACTCTTACAAATGCAAGCCTTAACAACTATAACTGGAATGTTCCGCCTGATCAAATATATAGTTACACTACAGGAAATCCTCCAGGGCCATATCCTGCAAATGCTGCTAACGATGGAATACAGGGAGAAATACTTATTATGGATATGGAAGAAATACCTGTAACTTCATGGGCAGGATCGCAGGTGCCTGTAAGAAAATTTGCAGAAAAACAGGATCTTTCAGATGCGCAAAGCATATCATTCAAGTTAAAATGTGAAAATGTTGCAGGCGGCAAGTTATATATACAGGTTGGAACAATAAGCGAAGACCTTGACGGCGACACTATTCTTGATAAAGAAGACTCTGTTTATTCAGATGGTTTTGCTTTTAATGATATTGCTAACGGAACTGTTATGCGTGTGGGCGGAGTCGGCGGAACTCCTTCAAGAGGAAATGGAGCTCTTGATTCTGAAGATAATGATCTTAACGAAGTACTTGATCTTGAAGATGCAAAAAATGTTGTTACAATTGATCTTGAATCTCTTTTGCCTCCTGGAACAACTCTTGCAGCAATATCAGGTTCAGGATCGTGGCTTAAAATAAATTATAACTTTAGTTCTGATGATAAAAAACTTCTTGCACAATCATCTGCTGTAAGATTTATATATATAAATGATTCTGCTGTTCCATCTTCAGGAAGAATTTTTATTGGAGAACTTTTTATAGAAAGCTCTCCTTTTAGCGCAACTGTTACATCTGCGGGAGGTTCTGCTTATGCAAAAGAAGTTTATGAAAGATATTCATCATCTGAAGCGCCTGCACAAAAACTTGTAGATGCATATCCTGAAGTCAAAGATATATTTTTTAAAAATTTTGATATAACTTCTACACAAAAAGTTCTTGAATCTGCCTGGACAGGAACAGGCTATACCCTTACAGGATATTCGCTTCCAGTTCCCTATGACACATATAAAAAACTTGTTGGTTATATGAGATTGCCGCAGCTTGGCAATCCCAACCCTGCGCAATTTACAGTTTCCTATACAGATACTTCAGGGAAAGGAGTAATATGCAGTTTTGAAACAGCAGCATTTAATGACTGGAAAAAAATTGAAATAGATATTGAAAAGAAAAAAATATATCTTGCAGGAGAAGATATGGGAGGCATAGTAAATACAAGCTCTACAGATCTTGGCCTTTCTATGCTTAAAATAACCTGTAATTCTGATCAAGGCAAATTATATGTTGATGAAATTCATCTTACTGATCCTAAAGTATCTGTTGCAGGAGCAGTTGCAGCTACATATGAACACAATTTCCCAGGGCCTGTTATTTCAGTAAAAGGTAAAGAGATAATAAGTAATCTTTCCATAAAAGAATATTTTATGTATGCAACAGAAGATTTTAGTGTTGATCTTACTGAAAATTCAGATACAAATAATACACGTACAAAAACAACTCTTAAAACAGATATTCTTAGATCAAATCTTGAAACAAATGTTGATCTATCATGGGCAGGCAATGAAA
This sequence comes from Spirochaetia bacterium, assembly GCA_031548835.1. Lineage (GTDB taxonomy): Bacteria > Spirochaetota > Spirochaetia > CADAEX01 > CADAEX01 > WQTU01. The sequence goes on along the minus strand of JAVBQS010000049.1, from coordinate 2,444 downwards.
ATTATTCTGCAATTGATCATACCTATACATCTCCGTTATTTACCAAATTTCTTACATTTACAGATTCCTACAGCGAATCAAGAGATCTCTATTACCTCTCATTTTCAAAGCGCGATGAACTTAAAGCAAAAATAGGAGAATCTGGCGGAACAGCATCAGCTTCTGCAGAATCTATTTTAATATATGATGATCTGTCGCAAAGATGGGATTTTAAATATAAATCAGATACAAGAAAAAAAGTAAATGGAGGATTAAATTTATCATTTATAAAAGTATCAGGCGGTTATCTGCCGGAAGATTCGTGGTATATTGAAAACTGGATTAATTCATTTTCACTTCTCGCAGCTGATGACAGCGATCCCTGGCCTGACAGAACAATAATTTCCGAAAACAGTTTATCTCTCTACAGGGATTCTTTTGGAGCAGATTTTTTTATCAATGCAGGAATATTATCTTCCGGAGAAGAACTTGACAGAAATCAAAAAAGCAGCGGAAAAATAGAACTGCAATTTCCCTTTTTTAACAACTCTTTTTCCGGCTGGAAATTGACTCCGGGATATTCAAGATCATTTGAATATACAAATAGAAATGCAGATGGAAAAAGTTTCCTGGATGATATAGAATTGTGGCTGGATGATTTTTCACAACAGAGCTATTTTTATACAGCTATTCCTTTTGCAGAATTCTTTCTTGAAAGTTTTGAAGAAAAATTCAGGGAAAAAAGCAGTATTATTTCAAAAAGCAGGTATACACCTGAATTCTTTATAAAATTTTTCAGAGGCAGAAATCCTTCTCTTATAGATTTTATTGCGCCTTCGGAATTAAATATACGTTATTCAAAAGAGTTTGCAAAAGATGAAGATAGTTATTTAAATACATATAGAATTACAGGAGAATATGTTATAAGAGCCATAAACATGTTTGGTTCTGCAGGACTTAGCCCTATATTTAGTTTTTATAAAACAGATGAATTTATAACAAGATTATCCATTACAGCAACTTCTGTTGATACACACATACCGCAGGATAGGGAATTTTCTATTGGAAACAGCCTCTATTTTGCAGGCCATAAAGAAACTGAATTTATAATTGATAATAAATTTAGATATGTTTATAACCATTCAGATGATAGAACATATTATTATGATACTGCATCTGCATCATTTATGTGGATAACGCGGCCTGATAAAAGAATAGAGGTAAAATATTTTGCAGAAAAAGAAGATCCTGACCCCTACTTTGCCCATATTGAATCTGTTGCTTACAGTACAGAACCTGAAAGTAGTATAAGCGACTATAATTACCGGTCGCTTTTATTAACACATGAATCATCTCTTGTTTTTCCTGAAAAAGGTAATTTAAAACTATTGCTATCAATAGGAATAGAAAAACATAGATTATATGAATCTTCCAATAGCGAAAGCAGCTATCTTCTCGGCCTTCAGGCAGGTCTTTTTGGAAAAGTGATGTTCTGATATAATATTTATTGATATTATAAAAATATGGGAAATATAAAAATACTTGAGAAATCTATAGCTCTTAAAATTGCAGCAGGAGAAGTTATAGACAGGCCTGCATCTGTTTTGCGGGAACTTCTGGATAACTCTATAGATGCAGGAAGCAGCGAAATATCTGTATATATTGAATCTTCAGGAATGAAAGAGATAAGAATAATAGATAATGGCGCAGGAATGGATGAGGAAGATCTAAAGCTTTCTGTAATGCAGCATGCAACATCAAAAATAGAAACTGCTGAAGATCTATTTAATATTCAAACACTTGGATTTAGGGGCGAAGCTCTTTCAAGCATTGCAGCATCTTCAAGGCTTGAAATTATTTCAGGAACAGAGAGCAATTCTCCAGGCAAGATACTTAAAACAGATACCAATGGAGAAATAACAATTGCAATATCTCCATCAAGAAAAGGAACAACAGTGTCTGTAAAAGATCTTTTTTATGCAATACCTGCAAGAAAACAGTTTTTAAAAAATCCTTCTGCAGAAACAAATCTTTGTAAAAATATATTTTATGAAAAAGCTGCGGCAAAGCCTGATATAACTTTTAAACTCTATATAGATGGATCTCTTATTCAAATGCTGGGTGCAGGAACATTAAAAGAAAGGATATTTGATTGCTATAATGCTGCTTTTAAAGACAAGGTATTTTTATATGAAATAGAAAAAGCAGATTACAGCAAATATAGCATAAAAGGAGTTATGGCAGACCCTGCTCTTTTCCGCAAAGACAGAAAATTTATTCATATATACTTAAATGGAAGAAGAATTCAGGATTATTCACTGACTCAGGCTATAACATATGGTTATTCTGAATTTATGCCAGGAGGCCATTTTCCATCAGCATTTATTTTTATAGAAGATGATCCTTCTCTTGTGGATTTTAATATACATCCTGCCAAAAAAGAAGCAAAAATAAAAAATCTCCCG
>JAVBQS010000100.1:0-5588 GCA_031548835.1 Spirochaetia bacterium | reverse complement strand
AAATCAGAAAGTTTATATCCTTCTTCTTCAATAACTGTAGACATGTGAAGCATATAGTTTGGTGTTGCATGGACAAAAGTTGTCTGAAAATCTTTCATAAATTTAAACTGTCTTTTAGTATTGCCGGAGCTTATTGGAATTACCAAAAGCCCTGCTTTTTCTGCTCCATAGTGGAGCCCAAGCCCTCCTGTAAAAAGGCCGTAAGTCATCATATTTTGAAAAACATCTTTTTTTGCGCAGCCTATCATTGTTACAGCTCTTGCAGCAAGCTCTGTCCATCTGTCAATATCGCGCTGTGTATGGTAAATAACGGTTATAGAGCCTGTTGTTCCGCTAGATGCATGAAGCCTTACAACATCTTCTTTAGGCACTGCAAGAAGGTTATATGGATAAGCGCTTCTAAGATCATCTTTTGTGGTATATGGAATTTTATTTATATCTGAAAGAGTTTTAATATCATCCGGGCATGTTATTCCAACACTTTTAAGCCTTTCTTTATAAAAAGGAGTTTTAAGCGCCCAGTAAATAGTCTCTTTCAAATTTTCAAGCTGATAGTTTTCAAGATCTTTTTTCTCAATCTTTTCAATTTCACTATCCCAGTATCTTATATCCATTATTCCGCTCCATATTGTTATAAACCCGGATCTTTATCATACGCCGGATAAAAATTATAACTATTCTGCTCCCAGCTCAAAAGCTTTAATATTTATATCTACAATCTCTTTTCCTTTTGAAGAAAAAAGTTCTTCTATAGCAGCTTTTAGCGATGATTTTGCAACAGGCAAAATCCCAGATGCTGCTCCTATTATAACCATATTTACAGCTCTTGATGAACCTGCTTTTTTTGCCAGCGCAACAGAATCTACTATTTTATGGTTCTTAAATTTTCTTATTTTTTCATAAATAGTTTCAATTTCAGGATAGTCAGGTATGTTTATAAATGGCTCTGCGGCAGTTACTATGCTGCCGTCAGGCGAAAGAAAATCCACATACCTTAATGATTCAAGAGGTTCCATGCTTAATACAAGAGATGCTGCCCCTTTAGGCACAAGATCGCTTGCTATTTCAGAGTCTGAAATTCTAAGGTGTGAAAGAACTGCCCCCCCGCGCTGCGCCATTCCATGAACTTCAGACTGCCTAACTTTTAAATTATCTTTCATGGCGCCTGTTGCAATTATTGCAGCAAGCGATAAAACACCCTGCCCGCCGACGCCAGCCAATATTACATCGAATTTCATTATTTACTTTTCTCCTTTTTGAGCCGCCTTTTTGTCTCTTCTATACATTCTCTTACAGAAAGAATTACTGAAAGGCCTTCATATGCAATTTCTTCTTTAACTATTTTTACATTTTCATCATGATTTTTTCTAAGAGGAACAATTGTCTTTATATGAGCCGGGTCAACTCCAAGCCCTTTAACTACAGCCTCAAGTTTTGATGATGGAAGAATTGTCTCCTGCCCGCCTGTCATTGCCACTGTGCAGTTATCAAGTATAAAAAGCGTCATTGGAGCGTTAGCTGATATAGCATCAACAAGAGATGTCATTCCTGAATGGTAAAAAGTACTGTCTCCAATAACTGCAACAGCAGGTTTAAGCCCTGCTTCTGCCGCTCCTTTTGCTGTGCCTATGGAAGCTCCCATACAAATAATTGTTTCTATTGCAGAGTATGGAGGCATTGCTCCAAGCGCATAACAGCCAATATCTGCTGCAACAAGGCTTTCCTTGCAGCCTGATAATGCTTCTTTAATAAGATTATATGAATCAATATGGGGGCAGCCCTGACAAAGCTGCGGCGGCCTTCCTGGAAGTTTTTCAACAGATGCAAGGCTTTTTCTTTCACTAAGGCCAAGAGCAGGCCTTATGTTGTCAGGATTAAGTTCGCCTGTAGGCGGAATTTTTTTATCAATCTTTCCTTCTATAATAATAGGCTGCTTTAATATTCCGCGAAGCTTTGGCTCAATAAAAGGATATCCTTCTTCTATTAAAATTATTTTTTCAACACTATCTGCAAGTTTTTTTATTTTTTCAGCAGGATATGGATAAAATCCTATATGTAAATGAGAAGGCTTAACAGCAAGTTCTGAAGCATTTTCAAGATAGTAATTTTTTCCAAGCCCTGTTGTAATAATTCCATATTTTTTAAAATTAGGATTTATATTAAGCTGATTATATTTTGAATCTTCCGATTTTTTTGAAATATCATCATACTTTGAAATAAGTCTGTCCCATTGCCTTCTTGCATAAGCAGGAAGAAGCATCCATGATGTGCTGTCATCTGTTTTTTTATTTTTGTTCTGGGGTTTTTCTTCTTTTGTAACAACAACTGCTCTTGAGTGCGCAAGCCGTGTTACAATTCTCATCATAACAGGAAGATTATATTTTTCAGAAAGTTCAAATGCTTCGCCCATCATCTCATAAGCTTCCTGCTGATTAACAGGTTCAAAGCATGGTACTTTTGCAAAATCAGCATAAAATCTGCTGTCCTGTTCATCCTGCGATGAGTGCATTCCAGGATCATCTGCAACAACAATAATAAGCCCGCCATTAATTTTTAAAAGAGCAGAATTGATAAAAGGATCTGCAGCAACATTAAGCCCTACATGCTTCATTGTTACTATTGTTCTTTTTCCTGCAAGAGATACTCCAAGCGCATCTTCATAAGCTGTCTTTTCATTGCTGCACCATGAAGCATGAATCTTTTTGGTTTTTTCCGAATATTTAATAAGATATTCCATAATTTCTGAAGAAGGGGTTCCGGGATATCCATAAGCATTTGAAAGCCCTGAATGTATGGCGCCCAGCGCAATTGCCTCATCTCCAAGCAGTACTTGTTCTGCCATTTTACAAACTCCTTAATTTATGCAAAGCTGATTTGCATCAGATTAATCAATTTTATCTCACATAAGGCATATAGCCTAAATCTTTCTTATAATTATTCCTGTGCTGTCTAAGACGTAGAAGAGAAATCTTTTTACTGCCGTTACTTTCTTAATATAACCGGATTGATTATTTTTTAAGCGCATCAAATGCTTTTTTAAAACCAACAGCAGCTCCCTCAATTACTTTGTCAGAAACACAGTAAGCAATTCTAAAATACCCAGGAGTTCCGAATCCTCTTCCAGGAACAACAAGTATTTTTTCATTCTGGAGTGCATCCACAACTTTAAGGTCATCTCCGCCAGGAGCTTTTGGAAAGAGGTAAAAAGCTCCTTCCGGTTTTGTAAATTCATAACCTATATTTTTAAGTATTTCTGAAATTCTGTCCCTTTTCTTTTTGTAAAAATCTATATCAACACTTCTTCCCTGGAATTCTGCAACAATTTTCTGCATTATTGCAGGAGCATTTACATAGCCTAAAACTCTGTTGCACATTATTATTCCGCCCATAAGATTTGCAATATCTTCTGCAGCAGGATTAACTGCAACCCAGCCGATTCTCTCGCCTGGAAGAGAAAGATCTTTTGAGTAAGAAGTTAATATAACACTGTGCTTGTATGCTTTAATAACAGATGGAACTTTTATGCCATCATATACAATTTTTTTATATGGCTCATCGCTTAAAAGATAGATAGCCTTTCCCCGCTCTTTACTTTTTCTTTCAAGCATTGCAGCAAGTTTTTTTATTGTCTCTTCGCTATATACTTTTCCTGAAGGATTGTTGGGAGAGTTGATAATTATGCCTTGAGTTTTATCATTTATTGCTTTTTCAATATTTTCAGGCACAAGATCAAAATCAGGCCCTGATGCAGCTTTTATAATCTGTCCGCCGTGGTTTGCAATATATGCATCATATTCTGCAAAGTAAGGTGTTATTACAATTATATTATCGCCGGGATTAATAATTGTTTTTAATACAATATTCATTGCGCCGGCTGCGCCGCATGTCATTACAATATTTGCTGCATGAATTTCAACGCCTTCTGTTTTGCTTACATATGCAGCAATTTTTTCTCTTACATCCTGATATCCTGCATTAGGCATATATGCATGCATACCAGGTTTTGCATTTTTTGTATATTCTGCAAGCGCTTTTGAAAAATCTGCAGGCGGATCAATATTAGGATTTCCAAGGCTGAAATCAAATACATTTTCTTCGCCATATTTTGCTTTTAAAACTGCTCCTGTCTCAAACATTTTTCTTATCCAGGATGAGTTTTCCATTGCGCTAACTACATTTTTTGAGACTGCCATCAATCCCTCCGGGTAAACATTATTAACTTGCTTAAGAAACTACTTTAACACACTGCTCAAAAGGAGGTAATTAAAATAGAAAAACTTAAAAAATTATAACTTCTATGCCGGTTTTTATCAATTACCTGTACTTAACTGATAAAAATTAACATGATTGGTATTAATAAGCGTATGAAAAAAGATACACATAGATATTAAAGTGATATGATAAATAAAGAAGGAGATTCTGTCCCGTCTCCCGTGATAAGCTTGTCATCCCGGCGTAGGTGATATGGTCAAATATTCCGATTTATCTCATGGTTCTTTAGGTTTTCACCGGAATAATGCAGAAAAGGCCAGTACCAGGAAAATAGGATAGATATTGTTAAAGGTTGGAATTTACAGCTTATTTGTCATGAATTTATAACTTTTTGCAAGTTCATGCATTGCTGTATCAAAACTATATAGATTTATATTTTCACCATTTGTTATTTCCCTGAATTGCAGAGCTGTTGCAATATGAATTGCATCCAGCGTGCGGCATTTTGATAGCTCTTTTTTTAAAAATATTGTTTTTTCTATTTCGTTATCTATTATTCTGTAATTTACTTCGTTCAAAAATTCTTTCAGTTCTTCTGCTTTTCTCTTAAGCCAGTTAGCAGGCAATTTTGCTTTATATTGCTCATAAATTCTTCTTAGCACAATAACTGACTCTATTTTTAATAATATTGAACTTACTCTTATGCCTGCATTTTTCCAGAGAAAATATGCTTCTTCTTTCTGCTTTTCATCCAATAATATTGATAAAAGCACAGAAGAATCAAAATAAGAAAGCATTATCTTTTTTCCTTTCTGCTTTCATTATATATTGATTTCCAGTCTATCTTATTATTATACTCAGGCATTTTTGCATATGATTCATTTCTTTTTGCAAGAATTATTTTTCCATCCCTGTTAAGCTGCTGCAATTTTTCTTCCATTTCTAACATACCTCCCGTTTTTTCCGGAACAGATATTTCTGCAATTATTTTATTATGCTCTGTAATAACTACCTTTTCCCCCTCTTTTACATATTGGAGATATCTTGAAAGCTGATTTTTTAATTCTTTTATACCTACCATAATCATATTTAAAATATAGCTACTGTGGCTATATTTTGTCAAGTTTAATAAATGCCTGTTTATCAATGACAGCATGGAATATCAAACAATGTCTTATATAATTTAATCAGATTTAAAATATTTTAGACTGCCCTTTAATAAGTTTAACAATAAATAATGTTTAATTGATTCAAGAATTGATAAAAAGCGGTTATATAAAAATAAGCCTGAAACTATTTTCAGTATCAGGCTTGTTAAAACTAAGTCAATATTTTTTACCTGAAAATAAATTCCGGCCCCATATAAAGCGATTGGC
>JAVBQS010000061.1:0-3647 GCA_031548835.1 Spirochaetia bacterium | reverse complement strand
TTATAACAGATTCCGGAATTTCAGTTCTTATATTTTCTATAATTTTTAAGTAAGATAAAAAATTTCCCTTTCTTCCCATTTTTCTTAAAATATTTTCAGATGCATGCTGGAATGGTATATCAAAATAGGGAATAATTCTTTTATCTTTTTTCATTATTTCAAGAATTGCAGGATTAAAGCGGTCAGGGTGCATATACAAAAGTCTTATCCAGAATTTTCCGCTTATGCTGTTTATTTTCTCAAGAAGATTTATAAGATTCTCTTTATTGCTGCCAGATTGAATATCATTGCCATAAGAAGCAAGGTCTTGAGCAATAAGATTTATTTCAAAAAACCCCTGTTCAATAATTTTTTTAATTTCATCAATAATTTCGCCTGAATTTCTGCTTTTAAGTTTTCCTCTTATAAGCGGAATTGCACAGTAGGTACAGTTGTTATCGCATCCTTCAGCAATTTTAACATAAATGCTTCCAGGGAAAGAGAGTGAAATTTTGCCGCAATTTTTTATTTCCTGATTATTTTTTGTTTTGCCAGTACAGCAAGGAGTAATTCTATCAGTATGAATATATTTTTCAGGAATATGGATTTTTTTTAATCCTTTCATAAAATCATCAGCAGCATTTGTTATCTCTGCAAGAGCTTTGTTTCCAAATATTGCATCTGCTTCTGTAAGCGAGCCTGCAAGTTCTTTTCCATATCTTTGGGCAAGGCACCCTGCAAGCACAATTTTTTTATCAGGATATTGCTGTTTAAAAGAGATAACGCTGTTTATTGATTCTTCTTTTGCAGGTTTTATAAAACCGCAGCTGTTTACAATTATCATATCTGCCTTATCAGCAGCTGTATAAACCCAGCCATTGCCGGTAAGCAGCGCTATTATAGTTTCTGCATCAACCTGATTTTTTGCGCAGCCAAGATTTTCAATATAAAAATTTTTAGAGCTCAATTTTTTCAATAGAGGGGAGCTGTTTTAACAACATATCCGCCGGACGGATTTGCGCTCCAGCCAATTATTTTTGATGATACAGATCCTGCTGTTCCAAAACTGTATTCAACATTATTTATTGTTGCAGATGCTGTTTGTGCATTTGAGATCCAGATTTTTATCTGTTTTGAAACATCAAGCCTGAAAGTATCGCCTTTATGAAAATATTTTTCTTCTCTTGCTCCGCCGTCAGCTTCATATCTCATAAGGCAGTATCCTTTGAAATTAATATTTACCCTGAACGGCTGCATAGCGTCAGACTGAAACAAAACAGCTTCATTTTGCTTTCTGGACTGTATAGAAGTTGTTCCTGCTGCTGTTGTAGTTATAGCAGCAGCTGTAACAGCAGGTTCAATTGTATTGCTCGCAGCTACTGCAGATGCAGAAACTCTGGATAACTCTTCCTCGCTGCTTATGCTTGAAGAAACAACAGACGGAGCTTCTGTATTTCTGTCAAACTTTAAGACAGCTCCTTTGCCTGCTGTATCAATATCTCTTGCTATTATTCTTATATCATTATTTCCATCACTGTCAAGGTCAGACAGAATCTCTTTTCCCTTGGCAAGCTCAACATCTCCGGAAGGAAGTTCAAGAAATACTTTTCCGTCAAGAGAATCTTTTATAGTAAGTTTAAAAGGAGTGTTTTTATAATTTATAAGAACAGAATCTCCTTTTGCAAAACGTCTTTCAATAAATGTGTTGTTCATCTCATATTCAACACCTGTAGATACTTCACTATTTTTGTTTTCAGCAACTGCTGCTGGTTTTTCTTTTACAACTTTCTGCCCTGAAAAACTGTCTTTGTTAAGGAAGAAATATATTCCTCCTGCCGCAACAATCAGAATCCCTGCTGCTATAGCTGCAGGAATAACAGGAAACAGCTGTTTTTTTACAATCAACTCAGGAGGAACAGGCCGTTCCTGCAGTTTTGTATTTTTATAAATATTTATTATATCGTCAGGATTAAGCCCCAGATATGCTGCATAGGAGCGCAAGAACCCAAGAAGATATGCTTCGCCGGGAAATTCCCCGAATTTTTCATCTTCTATAGCTTCAATATATTTTTTGGAAATATTGGTTTCTCTGGCAACCTGTTCTATAAATAGGCCTTTTTCTTTTCTTGCTTCTTTAAATTTTTGTCCTATTGGTTCCATAAATAAATTCCTATGGTTAAATATAAACCTTATTTTTTGTAATTGACAGTTTTACAGCTAAAAATAATGGATTATATTCAGTTTTTTAACTTTTTGGATCAAATAAAAAATTATCAAAAACATTTGCCGCAGGCGGCGGATTATAATCAAATCTTGTATCAGGTATGTTCTGATTTACAGAAATATTTGTAAAATCAAACTGTATTATATCATTTTCAGGAGTTACTCCAACAACACGTCTTATATAGCCGTTTGCGCCTACAGAAAGATCAATCTGCCTGAACCCTTCCTGTGTCGATCTCCAGACAAGTTTAAGCTTTACAACCATTTCGCTTCTGCCAGCCTCTTTATCAAGAGGAACAGGATTAGGGCTTTCAAGATATGCTATAGAATAATTTCTTTTAAGCAATACAAGCCCTTCCTTGCTTGCAATTGAAGCTCCGGTTGGCATCTGGTCTTTTGGGTTAATATTTTGCGACATTGTTACCCTGTACTTGGGTATATATATCACAAGCTTTTTTCCGTCAAATGCGATAACTTGTTCTTCCGGGCTTGAAAAGTTGATCCGCAGTTTATCAGGCGCTTTATGGTAAAGAATGCCTGACATTGCAACTCCGCCTCTTGTAATTGTAACATTAGCCTGATAATCCTCAATTGCTGCATAAGTAGCTGAAAGCTGGTTAAAAAAGTCTGTAGCAGTAAGGATTTCCTGGGAATATACAGTTGATACAGCTAATATTGTAAATAATAAAGTAAAAATTCTTCTATATATCACTTTGTTTCTGCAATTTAAAAAAATCTTTTTATAGTTTACCGAAACAGTATTGTTTGTCAATAGAGTGCCGGAAATATGGTAATGGTAAAATAAAAAGATAATTTTTAAATAGAAAAATATCAAAATTCCAGCAATACTGCCTACGCTTGGGAACAGCGGAAGTTATCTGATATAACATATCCATCTGGAATTAAGAATAGTGACAATGCCTTTTTTGAAAGCTATTCCATTTCAAATGAAAGTGGTTTTATTCCTCAAGATGAGCAATTTGAACATGGTGGAATGATGAGAAAGGCCAACAAAAGTATGTATTGGATTGTGCCGCCCAAGTCTTTTGCATACAATCCGGCAAGAATTAATGTGGGATCTATCGGGTATCAGAATTTGAGCAAAAACGTGATTGTAAGCTCGCTTTACGAGGTTTTTAAGACTACGGATGAATGTGTAGATGACTTTCTTTGGTACTGGATTAAGACAGAACAATTCCAAAAGTTAATTGAACGATTTCAAGAAGGTGGAGTACGCTTGTATTTTTACTATGACAAGTTTTGCAAAGGTGCTCTGCCCTTGCCAAGCGTTGCCGAACAAGCTTCCATTGGCAACTTCTTTCGCACCTTAGATGACGCTATCGCCCTTAATAAGCGTAAGCTGGACAAGCTGAAGGAATTGAAGAGCGGATATTTGCAGCAGATATTTCCTCAAGCAGGCGAGAATGTGCCGCGGCTAAGGTTTA
>JAVBQS010000168.1:0-4563 GCA_031548835.1 Spirochaetia bacterium | reverse complement strand
CTCGTTTTGGCGTCTCAGGTAGTATGGGTTCTAATAACGACCTTTGGATATCTGATAAACATTTGGACTTACTCATTATTTGAGTATATCAGATTTTTTCTTTTTTTTCCTCTTTCTCCCATTTATGAAATGAGTTCTAGTAATTTGGAAACAATGCATGATTTTTTACTAAATCTCATAATTTTAAAAGTTTTTTTATAGGGCTGTCTAATACCTTGTCATGGTAAGGCATGACAGGTATAGATAAGTTTTGCGAATAATTTTTTATTCATTATTTGCACATAAAAATACAAAATAAAAACTATTTTTCACTAGATTTGAATTTTTATGCAAAATAATTCGAAAACTTATTCTTATTGGACAGCCCCTATAATTTTTTAGATTATAGAACAGGCCTACTATTATTTTTTATAAATAATTATACCATATTTTGGTTTAACAAAAATTTGACTTAAAACAATTAAAATAATTGTAATAAACCCTATAGCATCTGTAACAATTCCAGGCCATATAATCAAACATGAAGCAATAGCTAAAATAAGACGTTCAAAAATAAAAAGTTTTCTTTTCATATAACCTGCCATTGCGCTTGCAAAACCAATTGATCCCAATATGGCTACAACAAAATTCCATAATACACCAATATCAAAAGGTTTTGTTCCTAATAATAATCCAGGATTAATAACAAAAAAATAAGGGACAATATATGCAACAGCAGCCAGCCTTACAGAATTAAATGCTGTTGTCCAGAATCTTCCGCCTGCAATTGCAGAAGCTGTATATGCTGTTATTGCAACAGGGGGAGTAAGTTCTGACATTATTCCAAAATAAAAACAGAAAAAATGGGCAGCTAAAGGTAAAACGCCTGCCTTTATCATAATAGGAATAGTCATGATTGTCATTAAAATATAATTTGCTGTTGTAGGAACTCCCATCCCAAGAACTAAACTCATAATCATTGTTATAAACATTATTACAAGAAGCCTATCCTGCGCTAATGTATTTACAAAAGCAGAAAGAGACACAGTAAGCCCTGTTAAGCTTGCCGTGCCTACCACAAATCCTGCCACTGCAGCAGGGATAGCTACAGAAGTCATTGTCTGCCCTGCTCTTGATAAAACATTTAAAAATCCTTTTATACTTAAGCGAGTCTCTTTTTTTACAAAACTAAGAGCAACAGCACTCCAAAAAGCCCATGTTCCTGCAGATAACGGAGTTCTGCCAAGCAAAAGCATCCCTATCAGAATAACAACAGGAATTATAAGATATGATCCTTTAATTGCATCTTTTTTCCAGGAGGGGTCAATTTCTGACCTGTCAAGCCCTCTTGCCCCAATTTTATAAGCTTCAAAATGTATCATTGAAAAAACACCGGTATAATATAAAAGAGCAGGCAATATTGCTGCAGCCATTACTTCCAGATAACTTATTCCCAAAAACTCTGCCATTATAAAAGCAACAGATCCCATTACAGGTGGTGTAACCTGCCCTCCCAGGGAAGAGGCAGCTTCAACAGCTCCTGCAAGCTCGGGAGTAAGTCCTGTTTTTTTCATTAAAGGAATTGTTATAATACCTGTTGTTGCAACATTAGATGTAGATGAACCGCTTATCATTGCAAATAAGGAACTTGCAACTACAGCCATTTTTGCCGGCCCGCCAACCATTGTTCCAAAAAGACCTTTTGCTATTTTCAACATTATTTCTGAAAGGCCGGTAACATGGAGAATAGAACCGAGCAGCAGAAATAAAGCTATAAAGCTTGCAGAAACTCCCAGAGGCGTAGACCACAATCCTAAATCATTAAGAATCATATGCCGTATAATTGTTGTTGCCTTAAATCCTGGATTCCAAAAAACTCCGCCGAAAATATATCCGAATTTACAATAAATCAATGCTGCAACGCCAATTCCCATAAGAATATATCCCACAGTTCTTCTTGTTGCTTCTAAAACGCAAATAATAATTGTTATGCCGAAAATCATATCCCATGCATTAACTGCACCGACTCTGTCAAGAATAGTATCTGCATTTATTGCAATATATAAACAGGAAACAACAGCTGCTAACGCAAAAAGATAATCATACCACCCAAATTTATTTTGTATTTTTTTTGATTTATTTCTATTTGAAGAATATTTAAAAAAAACTATACACAATGCAAACATTAAATGAATAGACCGCTGGCGAAGCGCAGTAAATTGCCCCAAAAGGCCGGTTGCAAGATGAAAGGCTCCCATCAATATAGCTATTGCAGCAATAAGTTTTAAAGAATTTTTATCCAGATCCCTTGTTCCGCCAACTCTATGCTCAAGAAATTTTGCTCTCAACTCTATTTTTTTTTGTTCATCAGACATCTCATCAGATTTTATAGTATATTCATCGTTATCAGCCACAACAAACCTCCTCGAATAATTAATGTTGTCAAAACATTATTATTTCTGATAACTTTTCTGCATTACACAAGAATAAGCAAATTTTGTTAATGTTATTATATCAAAGACTGGTTTATTTATAAGCTTTTGTATTTTATAGGAAAAAGGAGGAATATCAGTACATTCAATAACCAAAGCTCCAATATTGTTATTACTGCAAAGCTCTTCTACAACATCTATTACTTCTTCCTCCAGCTTTGCTATATCAAGATCAGTTCTTTTTCTTTCAATAATTACATCATTAAATTCTTTTTTATCATCCATCCCGCAAATGCAGACAGGCACATTTTCCGCTCCAACAGCTTTTAAATATTCATTATCAAATGTTTTTTTGCTTGCTGCCAGCACACCAATTTTTTTATCTTTAGCAATCATTTTATATGCCAAAGGTATCTGTAAAATGCTGGATATAAATACTGGCACATTAACTGCAACAGACAGTTCATCCTGAAACAAGGCAAGAAAACCGCAGCTGCCGGTTATAGCTTTCACACCTTCTCTTTCAAGCTCTTTTGCTCCTTGCACAAAATTTTCAAGAAGAGTTTTATCTTTTTCTTCTACAACTTTTTTTGGAGTAGCTCCCTTAATTACCTTATATGTTATTGGAAAATCAAAGGTTGTTGCATTTTTAATATGGCCCGGCATTTTATAATAATAAGATTCAAGGCATAACACGCCGATAGGTATACCATAAATATTTGGCCCGCCGCTAACTATCAAAATTTTCCTCCTTTAATTTTATAAAATTTTTCTTATTAATTTTTTTTCAACAATTAGGAATTACAAATTTTATTTATTATCATGTAAAATATTTTATACTTAAGTTTTTAAAATATAATTTGGATTCAAAATCAGTATTATTCAATATTTTACATATTTGTATCAGGCTTTAGAAATAGCTCTGACATGGCTTGCCATATCAGAATAATAAGCGCCGTAATGAAATAATTCTGATTATTTCATTACGGTTATATCTGCTATTTTAAAACACCTGCTTCTTTGTAATATTTTTCAGCACCCCGATGTAATGGAACATCTCCAATACCAGATATAGCTGTTTCAAGTTTTATATATTTTGTCATGCCGTGAACATTTTGAATTGGTTCAAGTTCTGAAAACATTCCTTTAAGATAATTATATACAATCTCATCCGGTATTTTTGCATCTGCGCAGACAAGTGTCCCTGCTGCAATTGTTTTAACTTCTGTTGTTTGTCCATTATATGTATTTGCAGGCACTATCCACGGAAAATAGTAAGAATATTTGGAAAAAAATTCTTTTTCTTTATCATCTATTCCCAATACCCTTATCTCATTCAATGCTGCGATTTCAAGAATAGATCCTGATGGCAGAGAAGTAAAATAACCTGCTGCATGAGTTATCCTGTCTTTAAAAGACATTGCTCTTTCAGTATGAGTAAGCGGCCGCCAGTCCATATCATTTTTACCAAGCCCATAAACGCTTAATACTTCAAGATATAATATTTCATCTCCTGAACCTGGAGCTCCTGGAGAAAATCTTTTTCCTTTAAGATCGCCATAAGACTTTATAGAGCTGTCTTTCATAACTATACATTGAACAATAACAGGATATAAATTTACAACAACTCTTAAATCTTTATAAGCATCGCCATTAAAAGACTCTACTCCATGATATGCATAATACAGCATTGCAGAATTAACCATTCCCATTCCAAATTCACCTGTTTTCATTAAGCGCAGATTTTCAGTGCTGCCGCCTGTTGCCTGAATAGTAATAATTACACCTGTATGCTTTTTAACAACACCTGCAATTGTAGAACCTACAGGATACCAGCTTCCTCCCATACCTGAAGTGCCCATAACAACATTATTTACTTTATTTTCACTGCTTCCTTTTGCAAAAACAACACCTGTACAGGTTACAGTTATAAATATTACTAAAACAAATAAATTAAAATTATTATTTTTATTTTTCATAGTCACAATTCTCCGTTACTTTTAGAATTTTCACTTAATATATTTAGAGGAGAAAGTTTTATATAACCTGCCAAGCTCCAAAGCCCTCTCCTGGCTCTCCTCCACCTTCATCTCCTTACAGTCATACCCTATAAGCTCTTTCATCAATAACCTGTTCTTCTCCATAAAGACAA
>JAVBQS010000202.1:0-10072 GCA_031548835.1 Spirochaetia bacterium | reverse complement strand
TTATCAATTATTTCAATGGGTAAATATTAAATTTTGAATATAAGATCATATGTAATAACTAATACAAGCAGATTTATTAAGCTAAATTATAAAAGCAGGAAATTTGTATATTTTTTCCTGCTTTTATATGTTGTTAGATTTATTTTGTCCAGCGATATATTGTAATTGCTAAAACTTTTATTGAATCTATGTAATCATCAATACTTATATGTTCATCAACACTATGCGCCAGTTTAAAATCGCCAGGGCCATATAAAATAACAGGTATTTTTCCTGCATTGCCAAGAGCTCTTGAATCGCAAGCGCTTATTTTACTGCATTTTATTTCTTTGCCAAAGACATCTTTTCCGGCATTGATCAATGTTGAGAGTATTTCTTTTCCATTTTCTCCAAGCTTATATGCATCATCATAGTGCTGGAATAACAGCTCTGGAGGATTCTGCTTTAACCATGGGTCATCGATATTTTTTACAACATCTTTTAAAAGATTTTTAACTTTTACCAAGCCTTTTTCACCTGTTCCAAGATCTGCTGTAAAATATGCAACGCCATTAAGAGTACATTCCAGCGCGGTAGAAGTGGAATAAGCGCCGCCTTTTATCATACCTACACATAATGAAATCTTTATTCCATCTTTATTAAGAGAACGTTCAAGATCAAGAAGTCTGTTTATTATTATAGGAGCTTTTTCAATAGCACTTATACCATATTGTTCGTTACCCTGCCATCTGGTGCCTGCATGTGTTTCTCTGCCTTTTATTTTAACTTCCCAATAAACTCCGCCGCCGGATTCTGTCATTACTACATTACTGCTGCTAGGTTCTGTAACTATTGCAGCATCTGCTTTAAAACCTTTTGCAACACATGAGAGAGATCCATTTCCTGCATGCTCTTCATTAACAACAGTCTGCATCATAACATCGCCGCGAAGTTTAACGCCTGACTTAATTATTGCTTCCATTGCTTTCATCATTGCAGCAATTCCGCCTTTCATATCAGTAGAGCCTCTTCCATACATTTTACCATTTTCAATTTCGCCGCCCCATGGATCATGTTTCCATTTTTCTTTTGGCTCAATAGTAACAACATCGATATGGCCATTTAACAGAAGAGATTTTCCGCCGCCAGTGCCTGGAAGTTTTGCAACTACATTTGGCCTGTCTTTATAAGATTTTAGTCTGTCATATTTTGATTCCACTAACTGGGAATAAGTAAAAACATCATTTGTTTTTAGAGGCATATCTAATTCAGGATTCCATGCTGATGGTATTTGTGCAATTTGAGGATATTTTTCAAAAAGTTCTTTAATATCTGGTTCAAACATTTCTACACTATATCCATGTTTTTTAAGCTCATCAGCAACAAAAACCTGAGCTTTTTTTTCTTCTCCTGTTAAGCTGGGAATCTGTATCAATTTCTGTAAAAATGAAACAAACTCTGTTTTATTTTTTTCAATATAATCAATTATTTTTTTCTCTGTATCATCCACCTGGTGCTCCTCTTCTTATAAATAAGGCTGATCTTTTGAAAATCAGCCTTATTGTATTACTTTTAAAATGTTTTTAATTATGCAGCAACTGCTTTTCTTCTGTTTGCATAATATCTTATTACATGTAATGCTATTCCAGCCACATCAAATCCAAGCATGCAAAGCATTTTAAGATTATAATCTTTAATAACAAGCAAGCTTAAAAGAGCTGCGATAAAAAGAATAAGCTCTGGAATGGTCAATTTCATAAGCCAGAATCTTCTACTTACTGCTATTACTGGAAAAATAGTCAAAATAAGCAGAAATACATTGCTAGCTATATCTAAAATAGAACCATTCATGAGAATCCCTGGAAAAAATACAAACATGAATGGAAGAATATAAATAAATGGAGCAATTGCCATTGATGTAAAACCTACTTTAAGAGGGTTTGCTCCTGCTATTCCAGCGCCTACAAACGCAGCAAGACAAACAGGCGGAGTTATTGCTGAAAGTATTGCGCAATAGAAAACAAACATGTGAGCTGCAAGCAATGGAGCGCCTAACTGTGTTAATGCAGGAACTCCCAAAGTTGCAAGAACAACATAAGCTGCAAGAGTTGGAAGGCCCATGCCAATTATTACACACATTACTGCTGTAAAACATAATCCTACAAAAAGATTACCGTTAGCTACTGTTAAAATACCATAAGCAAGTTTTTCTCCAAAACCTGTAAGAGACATAACGCCTACAATAATTCCGCAGCATGCGCAGGAAGTTGTTATAGGAATCATAATCTTACCTGTCAAAGCAAGCGCTTTAAAAACCATTTTAAAGCCTACATGAACAGTTTTCCTGAAAAACAAACTGCATGCTATAAGAGTAATAATTGACCAGATTATTGAATACTGAGGGCTAAACAATAATGCAAGCAATAAAACAAGCACGCTAATAGGAAGAACAAGAGGAATAACATTTATTATTGATTTCTTGAGCGGCGGCAGTTCGGATCTATCCATTCCTTTAATTCCGCGTCTCCTGGCTATTGTTTCAACAACAACAAACATTCCTGCAAAATAGAAAAAAGAAGGAATAAATGCTGCTTTACAAATTGCCCAATAAGTGTTTCCTGTATATTCTGCTATTACAAATGCAGCTGCACCCATTATAGGCGGCATAAACTGTCCTGCGGTAGAAGATACTGCTTCAATTGCTGCTGCAACATGGCGTTTAAAACCCATTGAAATCATAAGCGGGATAGTTACAGATCCTGTAGTAGCAACATTACCGCTGGCGCTGCCTGAAACCATTCCAATTACACAGCTTGAAACAACAGCTACTTTTGCAGGCCCGCCTATGCGGTGTCCAGCTATTGCTTTTGAAAAATTCATAAAAAGAGTTGTTGCATTTGACATTTTCAAGAAAGCAGCAAACAGCATAAAGAATACTATCTGCGTTGCTCCAATTGCCATAATATCGCCCATCATACCTTCAGTTCCTACTACAAGGTGTGTAACAAGATCTCTAGGTTCAAAACCAGCATGGGCAAATAATCTTGGCATATATGGACCAAGAAAAGTATATAGAACAAAACAACAAGCAATTAATGCCATTGGAAGTCCTATTGCTCTTCTTGTTGCTTCAAATGCTATAAATATGAATAAGAATGCAAAAACAACTTCATATGGCTGCGGTGAAGGGCTAATATATAAAGGCACCCATCTTCTGTTTGCCCACACCGCTAACATTATTACAAGCGCTACCAATAATAAGTTAATAGCTGATTCAACCTTCTTATTTTTAAAAAAACCGGAAGGATATAACAGTAGTGTTATAGTAAACATTAACAAAAGATGAACAGGCCTTTGTATAGCTGGTGGGAATGCATTAAAGAGAACTTCATATATAGGAATAGCAGCTACAAGTATACCGCATACAAAAATTATTGCTTTTACAACTTTTTTGCTTAAAATTGCAGTTACTCCTCTTACATCATCATCATCATATATATTGAGTCCGCCTGGTTCATCGACTAAATCTAGCACTTCCTCGCTATTTTTATCTGACATTTATACAATTCTCCTGTTTATTTCATTAAACCAATTTCTTTGAAATATTTTGCTGAGCCAGGATGAATAGGAATTGGAATTCCCTGTACAGGATCTTTTTTATTAACCCATGGCATATTCGCAGGAAGAACTTCCATTAAAAAATCCCAGTTTTCCCACCAAACTTTTGTAAAAAGATATGCCTGTTCATCCGGCATTGAAGCCATACAAGCTGTGAAATAAGGTGAAATAAACTGATTAGCATCAGGAACACCAAATTCACTTCCAAATGGTTCATATGTATAGTACGGATATTTTGCTACAAATTGATCAGCAAGTTTCTGGTCTGCAAAAATAAATCTGATTTTTCTTGAAGATGTAATTTCTTTCAAGTTAGCATGTCCATGTCCAAAGAGATAAACAAGACAATCTACAGTTCCATCTATAAACATTCTTGTAGCATCATTTTTCATAACTCTGTAGATTTTTGTATTCTGCGGTGTTACACCATGCCAAGCAAGAAGTTCAAGAAATGAATCTCCATTAGGATCTCCATCAACATAAGTTGCAATACTTTTTCCTTTTAAACCGTAAAGATCTTTAATTCCTGAATTTTCATATACCATGATATTAAAAACTCCTGGCCAAAGGCCAAACATTGCTCTTACTTCAACTGGTTTATCCCATGGAGCAAGCCCTTTATATGCATTATAAGCTGGAAGACCATCTACAAAAGCAAGCTGAGCTTTTCCTTCCTGCATTCTCTGCATACTTTCGTTTGCAAGTCCTGGCGAAGCGCTGTTTGTTGCAATAAATTTTGTATTATCTGTAATCAATTTTGCCCATGCAGCGCCGCCTGCATACCAAGATCCTCCAATTGCTGAAGATTTAATCTGAACAAATTCTTTTTTTTCTTCAGTTTTACCGCTAGCAAATAGCATTGCTGAAATAAAAATAAGAATCACAATTAAGAAACTTTTCTTTTTCATCTTTCCTCCTAAGAAAATTTTATAATTTATTCTAAACCCACCTTTTCAGGAAAGATATAGTAATTTTTTTTATTTTTAAGGAAAAATCATGGATTTATACCATGGGAAAATATATGAATATGATAGATAGAAGTAGAATTGTAATAAAACTAAAATATTATTTTATTTAAATTTAATAAAAAAAATAAAATTAAGCTTTATTTTGATAAAAATCTATTAAAATTACAGCTTTAGCAAATATCAAGTATGCGATATATCTCATTAAAAGAGCTTACTTCATATTTTGGCAATATATTTGTGCTGTTTTCCTTTTTACCAGGGTTAAACCAGCAGGTATCAAGGCCGTAATTTATTCCGCCGAAAATATCGCTTGAAAGGCTGTCGCCAATTACAAGTATTTCTGAAGAGGAAGGATTTCCGCTTTTCTCAATTGCTACCTTAAAAAACTCTTTTTCAGGTTTTTTAAAACCAATTTCTTCAGAAATTATAATTGCATTAAAATAACTGGCAATTCTTTTAATTTTAAGCCTTTTTCGCTGAACCATACTTGTTCCATTTGTAATTAATATAAGAGAAAACTTTTTCTCAAGCTTTTGAAGCATATCTTTTGCGCCATCTAACATATATGCAGAATTTGAAAGATTTGTAAGATAACTTTCTGAAATTTTTGCATACTCTGATTCAGTTAAATCAGCAATACCGCACTCTTTTAACAATCTTCTAAATCTTTCAATATATAAAAAATCAAGCGAAACTGTTCCTTTTTCAAACTCTTTCCAGAGATTCTCATTTATTCTTGAATAATTTGATAAAATAAGATCAATATTGCAGTTTATTTTTCTATTATTAAATATTTGTTTTAATGATTCTTTTTCAGATTTGCTATAATCAAATATTGTGTTGTCTGCATCTATAAAAAGATAGTTATATTGCGTCATTATCTTCTATATAAAATTAGGAAAAAATCTTTTTATTCATATTATTTTTATAAAATCCAATAAATCTTTCAGGAGGCAATGGCTTGCTAAATAAAAATCCCTGAAATTTCCGGCATCCTTCTTTATATAAAAAATTGAATTGGTTAAAATCCTCAACTCCTTCAACAACTATATCAAAACTAAGCTCTGAAGACATTGCAATAATTGCTCTTATTATTGCCTGGTCGCAGCTATTATGAAAAATACTTTCGATAAATGATCTATCTATTTTAAGAAGATCAATTGCAAACTGTCTAAGGTAGTTAAAAGAGCTGTAACCTGTGCCAAAGTCATCGATACATACTTTTATTCCAGAATCTCTCAATTTTAGCATTTTATGAAGAGCTTCTACAGGGTCAGACACAAGACTTGTTTCTGTAACTTCAACTCTAAGCAAATTGGGATTTATGCCTTTTGTATTTACAACTCTTGCTATAAAATCAACAATATATCCTTCATTAAACTGCAGTGAAGAAACATTTACAGATACTGGTATATCAACATTATATTTATCTTTCCAATATGCAATCATATCTGCAACTTTATACATTATCCAGTTTCCAAGAAGAACAATAATTCCTGTTTCTTCAGACAAAGGTATGAATTTATCAGGATTTATAAAGCCCCGTGCAGGATGATTCCATCTTATGAGAGCTTCTGCGCTTATATCATCTATTTTAAGGCTGCCATCAGGATTTTCTCCAATATGGATTATAGGCTGGTAATACATTATAAACTGCTGATCCATACTGTTTTTGGTATTCATTTCCAGCGCTTTAATTATGTAATTCTGGAGCTCAAGTTTTTCCATTTCAAACTGTTTAAATTCAGCCTCAAACATAATATATTCAAGCTTTCTTTCTTTTGCATATCCAAGCGCAATATCTGCAGAAGTAAGAAGCTGCTCTTTTGTTATTCCATGATCAGGAAATAGAGCTATTCCTATATTTGAGCCAATTGTAATATGGTAACCTGATATATTTTCAGTCTTTTTTATTATATTTGATATATCGCGGGCATAATTTCTCGCTGTTTCAATTTTATCAATATCTTTTAAAATAATAATAAATTCATTTTCTTTAGTGTGATAAACAGTGTTGGGTTCTGCTATTTTTCTAAGTTTAAGGCCAAGCTGGTATATTACCCACTCCACAAGGCTTGAGGGTAATGTCTTTGTAAGCACACTGTAGTTTTTATCAAGCTGTATTATTAAAATAGCAACATATTTACCGCTGCTCTGGTAACTGTCAATATCAAAAAGATCTGGAAAATCTTGCGAAAGTTTTAGCCTATTGGGAAGACCTGTTTTTGATTCTATTGTAAGTTTTTTTGCAAGATTTTTGGTTATACGCTCCTGTTCTTCTGCATATCTTTCTATTTTCTGCTTTTCTTCTTTTATTTTTCTTATTTCTGCCTCTATTCTGGAAAGATCTTTTTCCAGCTGGCTTATTTTATCTCTATAAGCAATTATTAGATTTTTGTAATCATCAGGCATTTTGTCGTCAAAAAAGACAGAAGAGATATCAAGCAGACCCATTTTACATACCGCCTAAAAACTTTTATACTTTTAATTAAATAAAGTTATATTAAATTCTGCATAAAAGTCAATTTGACTTAATTACTTTGTATAGATATTATTATGTAAATTTTATTATTATATTAAATTTGATTCTTTATTTAAGATTTAGGAGGATTTCTTGTGAGAGTTGATGTGCATACACATGCTTTTCATAATAAAATTGCAGAAAAAGCTACAGAACAGCTTGTTAAACATTATAAACACCCGGTATCAGGAACAGGAACAAAAGAAAATCTTATTTCTTTTATGGATAAAGCAAATATTGATAAAGCATTTGTTTACAGCGCAGCAACAACACCTGAACAGGTAATGCCTGCCAATAATTGGGCAATTACACTTTCTGAAAACAGCAGATTTGTTCCATTTGGAACGCTTCATCCTGATTACACAGATTGGGAAAGCGAGCTTGAAAGGCTTGAAAAACATGGTATAAAAGGGCTTAAATTTCACCCTGATTTCCAGGGTTTTCATCTTGATTCAAAAAAAATGTTTCCCATATATGAAGCAGCTTCAGGAAGATTTATTGTAACATTTCATATAGGAGATGTGCATCATCCAGATAAAAATCCATCTTCTCCGCAGAAATTCGCAACTATTTTAAGAAATTTTCCATCTCTTACAGCTATAGCTGCCCATTGCGGAGGTTTTTCACATTGGGAATGGGTTAAGGAATCATTATCAGGGTTTAATTTTTATATGGATACATCAAGCACATTAAGGTTTATCTCAGACCAGCTTTTGCATGAAATTCTTAATGCTTTTCCTGAAGAGTTTTTCCTTTTTGGAAGTGATTATCCGCTGGGAGATCCTGTTACAGAACTTAGATTACTGGAAGAAAAAGCGCATTTTTCGGAAGATAAAATTGAAAGACTGCTAACAAGAGGAACAAAATTGCTGGGATTATAAAATAAAGCCAGGAAAATTTCCCTGGCTTATAAAAGTTTTAATTATAACTATAAATGTACCAGTCATCTTCTCCTTCATCTTTCATTGAAAAAGTCCAAGTGTCAGGGCTTGCCCCATTTATTTTTACTGTTCTTGTAGAACCAGAACCAGAAATACTTGATACTGAATAACTTGGCCCTTTTGGAAAAGCCTGTGATAATGTACTTTCACTTCCATTATAAAATGGAGAGGAAGAAGAAAAATTATCTTTATAGATACTGCTTCTGTCTGATTTATTTAAATCTGATACAAATTGCTTTATTCTATCTTCTATGCTAAGACCGCTATTATCCTTACAGCCTGTAAATATTGAAAAAATTAAAATAAAAACTGCCAGTAGTAATAAAATATTTTTTTTCATCTATTTCTCCTTATTTTTTAAAATTAAATATCTGTTTCATTTATTTGCGGAATTGATATTTCTTCAAACTTTTTAAGTAAGTTTTTATAAAGTTTATTAAATTCTGCAAAAACAGGATCATCAATCTTTGTAATATATCTTGATTTTATCTCTGCATACATATTGCCTACAATATATCTTCTCATTGAAAGAGCTGAAAGAGCATAATATCTTACATTAAGGCTTGAATATGTTGCATTAAGAATAGCATCTCTTAATACAGTATTTGCATACTGGCTTCCTGCTGCTTCGCCTTTTTCCTTATATATTTTTTCAGCTTCTGCCCTGCCTTTATTAACCTGTTCAGATAATTCCAAAAAAACAGGATACAGTTCCTGCACCTTGCTGTTATAATAATCAAGCCTCTTATCAACAGCTTTTAAAGCTTCAACAGGATTATCAAGAAAAGCCTGCTTTTTATCTTCATTCCATTTACTAAAATCAAGGCTTCTTCCAAGAAGCTGGATTTTTTCTCCCGGAGGGCTTCCAGGTTTTACTTCAACAGCTTCGTCCGGCCTAAGCTGGACACTTTTGCCAAAAGCTTCAACTTCGACAAGCCCTTCTGTAACAGCAATAAGAGAAGAACCATCAGAACCTGAATATACAATAAATTCTGTGCCTCTTGCTCCTGCAACAGTGCTGTTTGTTGCAATTACCGGCTCTTCGCTTGCAACTCTTTTAAACTTGAAAGCAACTTCTCCGACTGTAACAGCAAGAACACTCTGCTTTTTGCCCTGCGACTCCATCTCTCTTACAGCAAAAACTGTTTCAGGAGATATTTTATAAGCGCTGCCTGACTGTTCAAGAAGTTCTGCATAGCTGTCTTTTCCTGTAATAACAGAACTGCCTGCAAAAAGATCATCTCCCACAAATGCTTCTAATACTGTTCCTCCGCTGTTTTTAATATCAACCCACCCATCTATATAGGAGACTGTTGCAACAATTTGCGCGCTCAATGCTGATATAGCAACTGCTGTAAAAATTATAAGAAAAAGAATCTGTTTTTTCATTATCTCGCCTCCTTAACAGGGCCTGTAAATCCGCAAATAGCAGGAAAAATTTCTTTTTCCCCGGAATCAGGCGTGGTAACTCTCTTTTTCCCTCCAAGAATCATATAGTAGAGGCCGTTTTTACAGCTTATTTTTAAAAGCGAAGCTTTTTTGGGAAGATATTTTTCAAACCATGTTTTTACTTCCATAGTATTTGCAAAAAACAGATAGCCGCCTGCAGAAACAGGAATTGATTCTACCTCAATAATCTCTTCAAAATTAAAACCCGCATTATTGATATTTTGCCATATCATAGAGCTGTCTTTTTCAAGCATAATTATTTCTCCATCAAAGAGAAAAGGCAAAGAAGTAGCGCTGCTTAATAAAGCGCTGTTTTTTGTGTTAACAAGATCAATTACCTTATCTGACGAACTTTTTCTTTGGCTGTAAGTAGTACAGGAGAATAATCCTGTAATAATTACAATTGAAATTAACAATAATGCTGTTTTTCTCATTTAGTAATCTCCAAAATATAATGAGAGTTAATTATATCCCATTATTAATAGTTATTTTTATCATATTAATTAAATAATTCTATTGCTATTAGCTGTAATTATAAAATGAAAATAGATTGTAGTGTAGTAGGGAATAAAAATTTCAATAAGATATTGATTTTT
>JAVBQS010000124.1:0-51914 GCA_031548835.1 Spirochaetia bacterium | reverse complement strand
TAAACCTTAGCCGCGGCACATTCTCGCCTGCTTGAGGAAATATCTGCTGCAAATATCCGCTCTTCAATTCCTTCAGCTTGTCCAGCTTACGCTTATTAAGGGCGATAGCGTCATCTAAGGTGCGAAAGAAGTTGCCAATGGCAGTTTGTTCTTCAATGTTGGGAACAGTAACTTGAATATTTTGTAGTTTTATCATTGTTAATGCTTTTTGATTAGACCCTGCAGCACTATTTAAAACTCTTTTCTTTCCAATACCATCGCCAAGGTATATTTCCAAATAACCTGGGTTAATATTGATATCTTTCAACCAAATTAAATTTCCATCTTTGAAATAAAATGGCGTATTATCACAGACTAAATAAGAATTTCCGAGTGTGCCAACAGCAGTAATAAGAATATCTCCAATTTGCGGGACTCCATATTTTCCTTTTATTTCATAATAATAATCTTCGGATATGTATAACACATCTTCCAACTTTGAAAAGCTTCCAAGTTTGGAAATTTCCAAACCTCTAAAAAATGGCACTCCTGATTCTACATAATCTTCCCTATGAACCCTTCTGCTTGAACTTAAATTTACCACTTCCCCCAACTTCCGCTGTTCCCAAGCGCCAGTGAATCCCTTAAACCTTATTGCCGGAGCTTTAATATTTTTATCTTTCATAAATTATCTTCCTGTTTCACTGATATTCCATAAAACTGCTTTGGCAATTTACACAAATATGCGTTTTGTAGCTTTAATGATTTCCCTTGTTTCATCTGTCACTGCAAGCTTATTAAGCAATCCCAGAAATTCCGACTCTTTCTGCTTTATCTGTAAATTAAGATCAACAATTTCCCTGCTAAGCGCCGCAATATCTATCTGTTTCTCTTCCTCGGATGTGTCAACATAGCGGGGAATATTGAGGTTATAATCATTTTGGACAATTTCGTTATAATCAGCTAAGCGGGCATATTTGGGGATGCTTTTTCGTTTCGTGTAAGCATTTACAATTTTTTTTATATCTTCGCGGCGCAGGTTATTCTGATTCTTTTGCTTTTCAAAATCTTTTGAAGAATCAATAAATAAAACATCCCGTTTATCGCGTTTTTTCTTCAAAATAAGCACAACAGTTGGTATACTTGTGCCATAAAAGATATTAGCAGGCAAACCAATAACTGCATAAATAGCGCCCATTTCAAGCAGGGTTTTTCTGATAACGCCTTCCGAAGCTCCTCGAAACAGCACACCATGAGGCAAAACTATCCCCATAGTTCCTTTTTCATTAAGATGATAGTATCCATGCAGTAAAAATGAAAAATCAGCCTTAGATTTTGGAGCAAGTTTCCCATACCGCTCAAAACGCGGGTCGCTTAAAAACTTGTCATCAGCGCTCCAGTTGGCAGAGTATGGAGGATTCATAACAACAGCGTTAAACAGATATGGTTCGTCGGTGGGCCAATCTTCATCAAGTGTGTCACTGTTTCTAAGGCGCATCTGTGATTTTTCCACACCATGCAATATCAGATTCATTCGGGCGAGGTTATAGGTTGTCGTATTAAGTTCCTGCCCGTGGTAATGCACTTGCCCTGAGTTTTTCACAAACTGGCGTATATTGAGCATTAGCGATCCTGAGCCCATTGTAGGGTCATAAATATGAAAAGGAGCGGTTTTCTCCTGCCCGATAGACACAATTTCAGAAATAATCTTGCTTACAGCTTGGGGAGTGTAAAATTCGCCTGCTTTTTTACCAGCTCCTGCAGCAAATTGGCCAATTAAGTATTCATAAGCATCTCCAATGACATCACCAACATGCCCAAAAAGGTCTATTTCATCAAGAGTCTTTATTACCTCTGTAATTGTAACATTACGCTGTTGTGCATTAGCGCCCAGCTTAGTTGAGTTTAGGTCAACATCGTCAAAAAGTCCTGCAAATTGCCCGCCTTGACGCCCAAGCCCAATAAAGGCGTTTTGAATATCTGAAATTTGAAGTTCATATTCGCTAGCCTTCTTTCTTAGAGTATAAAAAAGGTAGTCAGGTTCAATAAAATAGCCCAGCTTTTTAGAAATTATATCC
Source organism: Spirochaetia bacterium (assembly GCA_031548835.1). Lineage (GTDB taxonomy): Bacteria > Spirochaetota > Spirochaetia > CADAEX01 > CADAEX01 > WQTU01. The sequence continues at coordinate 49,857 of JAVBQS010000124.1, read as the reverse complement.
CTAATATCAGATGCATCATCATTGTACCATTCCAAAAGCCCTGCAAACTGTTCATCCCTGCTTGGATACCCAACAACCTTGCCATGCTCTTCTTCATATACTGCGCGCAGTTCCTGGTCTGAGAGGTATTTGTAGAAAATCAGGCCAAGCAGATAATTTTTATATTCACTTGCATCCATTTTTCCGCGCAATATGTCAGCACTTGCCCATAATTGATTATTAAGCTCACTCATGGATTATACCTCCGCTATCTTATGGGATAAAATCTAAACAAAATATAATACTTACGCTTTATGTAAGCGAAAGCTTTGAAAATTTTTTACTTTATCATAGATAATCCATCAAAAATAGCCTTTGGAGGAAAATATTTACAGGCTTAATAATCTGTTGGTTTTTATGTTTAACAATTCAAGCTATGTGTATAAAATCCTCATATCCGAGCGTCTCTCATCTTCTTCATTTTTCCAGCAAAATTAGTTAACTCATTTTTTAAGGGTGATAGTTTTTCTTCTATTATCTTTTTCCAATATTCTTCCACAGTCCGGCGGCGTTCTCTGAATTTTTTGTTAAAAAAGTGTTCAAATTCTTCTCGGGTTATAGTGGACTTGTCTATAATCACATTTATATATGGAACATCTGCTTTATCTGCCCTGTATTCGTTAAAGCTTACCTGCAAGTCATCTTTTGATACTTTCAAGACAGAAGCAGTTTCCATTATTATTTCATCAATTGTTTGCCTAAAATATCTGTCAACCCTGTCAATAATTTCCTGTTCTTCCGAGAAAGAAGCCAAAGCCTCTTCGTAAGCTGTTTTAACAATGGAGGGTTTATTTTTGATAATTTCGTCAAACTTTTGTTTACTTGTTTCATTCTTTATATCTTTGAGAAGCTGACTGATATAATAACTGTCAATTTTCTCTTCAAGTGTTGCGCGCTGATCTGACGAAAACTCTATTTCAAGCAGCTCCGGCAACTGATCACTGTCTATGTCTATCCCTGCCAAAGCTTCCTTAACCTCAGCTTTCAGGTTTTCAATATTCCCGGCTTCGCCTACAATAGTTTGGGTTATATTGGAAAGATTCAAGAAGTCTTCTTCATATTCCTCATAGCTTTTTATAGATTCCTCTAAATTCTTCATCATTTGGAAAGTTTTTATGGCATGGAGCTGTTTTTTTATGTCTGTTGGGTTTTCGGACAACTTCTGCCTGGCTTCTTTAAATTTCGTGTATGCAGCCTTAAAGTTTTGCTTAACCTCTTTATATTGCTTTGGCACAAGTTTTTCCCAATCTCTTTCCTCATTTGAAAACAGCTTTATTGCATCGCGGACATTAGCAGCCATTGTTTTTGGCTTTCTGAATGTGACTATCATGCCGATGTTTTTTCCCGGGTATGTCCGGTTAGTACGGGAAAATGCCTGCAGCAACTTTTGGTAACGAAGTTCTCTGTCTACATAAAGAGTCTGAATGGTTGGCGCGTCAAAACCTGTTAAAAGCCTATCAACTACTATAACCAGATCCAGCCATTGCCCATCTTTCTGATACTGTACATCTTTTCTGGCTAAGCGGTTGTTTATGTTTTGGTTGTACAAATCTACATCTGTATAGTTTGTTCTAAACACAGCATTATATTGCTTCATGATTTCGACTATTTCATCGTTATCCGCAATTATCCCATCCTGGCTTTCAGCAACAGAGTATGTTATAGCTACCCGGGGAAAATCCTGGTCGTTTAGCCTTCTTCTTTCATCCAAAGGTTTGCCTGTTATAAGAGTTCCTGCTTCTTTCAATTCAATTAATTTGCGGTATATTTTTTTTGCCTGTGCTATAGAATGGGTTGTGAGTATGGCGCTCATAGTCGGCAGGCCATCTGCTACCTTGAACTTTTCAAGTATAGACTGATGTTTAAATATTTTTTTCAGCATTGTTTCGATATAGGCATCATTTTCATAATCCGATGATTCTAACAATGCCTCTTTTTCTACATCGTCCAGCATGGATTTTAATCTTGCTTCAGAATCGCTGCTTGAGTATTTCCCGCGGATTTTTCTCAGATATATCCGCTCTTCTTCCTCTTCACTCAAAAGCGAATGGTATTCTACCTGAAAGTCCAGCACTGATTTATCATCCATCGCATTTTTAGTTGTGTAAGCATGAAGAAGCTCGCCATACTGGTCAAAAGTTGTACGTGCATATGTTCCATTTTCCTGTTTTTTATTTTCCTCAAAAATAGGTGTTCCTGTAAGCCCAATCCATGAGGATTTAGGAAAGAACTTTTTTATTGCTTTCATTTCCTGGTCAGAAACAGCCCTGTGGCACTCATCTACAATAAATACAATATATTCACCCTTCAGCTTCTCAAATTTGTTTACCTCTGATTCTCTGCTTTCCCTGATTGCGCGGCTTAGCTTTTGAATTGTAGTTATAATGATAGTGTTGTTGTTTTTCTTGCTGAGAAAATTTTCAACCAGTTCACGCTTGTTATCTATTCCTACTATAAGAGTATTATCTACGTTATCTCCTGAAACAAGCCCGGTATTGTACTCGGAAGCAAATTTACAAAACTCATTTTTTGTTTGGCTGTCCAGATCTTTGCGGTCAACAATCATTACAGTACGGGCAACGGAAATTGCTGATTGAGCCAACAGTTTAGTGGCTACAAAGCTGGTTATAGTTTTGCCCGAGCCAGTAGCATGCCATATAAAACCGCCTTCATGACTATAAGCCTGCTTCATTATTCTCTTTATAGCATGTATTTGATATGGACGCAGCACCATTATGAATTTTTGGCCTTTTTTGTCGTCCACTAAAATCGTAAACCTGCTAACCAACTCATGCGCCATAGGAATGCTAAGGGCGTTTTCAGTAAAGACGAATAAATCCTCAATTGGGTTATTATCCGGTTCGCGCCAATTGAACAAAAATTTTTTAGCAGGCTCAAAATCATTATTTGTCCTTGGCCTTGCAAAATATCTTGTTGAAACTTTATTACTGATTACAAAAATTTGCACTGTAGCATAGATTCCATCGAAAAAACCTGACTGAGCATATCTTTCTATTTGATAGAACGCTTGCCAATAACCATCTTTGGCAAGTTCGCTTTTAAGTTCAATATGTATGACAGGCAAGCCGTTTATGAGCAGAGTAACATCTCCGCGGGTGGTTCTGCCTTCTACTTCTGGAACGACTTGGTTTACAACCTCATAACTGGATATGCCTCCTGCAATCTCTTTATTGCTAAAAAGCGTGAGTGTGATGTTGCCTTTGGAAATATCTTCCCGTTCCAGAAGAATCTGTGCAATGCCATTTTCGCCCCGCAGCCACTGGGAAGCCATAAAAGGCGTTTGCGTTAAGCGACTAAATTCGTTTTTAACCTGCTTAAATTCAATGTCTGTAAGCAATATGCCATCAAGTTGTGCAAGATTGATTCTATTGATATGCCCCCGTAAGTTGTCCCAAAGAGCAGCTTCTGTTTTTATGTCGCTGCGATACATCCACTGATTTTCTCTCATAGTTAAAATGTCAATAAATGTCTCTTCGATTTGGTTTTCGTGTGTCATTGTTATTCCTTAAATCCGGGATTGAAAAAATTAAATAGTAAAAAATTTAAAAAGCAATATATATCTTCTAATTCTGCCCGACAACCAACACCATATCGCCCTGTGCCATATCATCATAATTTAATTTATAGAAATCCAGCTCAAGTTCATATAAGGATCCCTTATATTCATAATAAATTAGGCAGGCAATGAAATCATCAGAATCATGCTCTTCCATCATATAATTTGAATAGCCAGACACAAGATTTCCAATACTGTTTTTAAGATTATTATAAGTTTCCCTATCTGCTTTTTCCCACAATGCGCCAATATATTTTCCCTTATCTTCCCTCGCTTCTTTAAAGGATTCAGCTAACGGCTGAAGCAATCCTGAAAGGCCATATCTTTTCCATATATTATCCAAAGGCCATGATGTATACAATTTTGCCTCCCGATTTTCCGGTTTGCATCCTATAAAAACAGAAAAGAGAAACAATATTAAAACAGATTTTTGAAATTTTATTAACATTTCAGCACTCCTTGCCTAAAGTACAACTAATAGAAAAATATGTAAAAAACTAAAATAACTTAATTATTTATGCTTGGGAATCTGAAGCTGATTTAAGCGCAAGATGCCGAAGATATTTATCTGAAAGTTTAAGATTCTCTTTACAGTCAGGACATTTAAACCTTCCATCTTCAAGCCATTTCGAAGCGCACTTTACACAATATATTTTACCGCATGAAGAACATTTCCCGGCAGGAGAATTGGGGTCAGGATCGCCTACCAGTTTTAATTTTTTATCTGCATCTACATCTTTTGGAACTTCCCACTCCCTGCCGCATGAGCAGCAGCTTAATATAGCTGATGTTTCCCTGTAGATTCTTTCGCTAAGGCGTTCCATTCTTTTCTGCAATTTACCTGATTTATCCTGCAGTATTTTTCTGTTATCATATTTTACGTTATCTGCACCTGATATTTTATCGCTCTCTGCAATAGACTTATCTAAATATTTTTTCCCATTAGCTGTATTGCTTTTCTTACTACTGCCGAAATAGTGATCAAGTTTAATTTTTGCTTCTCTAAAATTAAGAGCTTCGCATAAACCTTCAACATAATTAAGAGCAACCACAGGATCATATTTTAATGCAAGGCTTTTTTTATAAGCATCAAATGCTGCATCAAAATTCCCGGCTATTCTTGCAAGATTTCCTATCATGTTAAGAAATTCGCTGTCTGATTCCAGGTTATTAATACCTGCAAGAATTTCTTCTGCTTTGCCATATTGTTCAAGGTTATAATAAAATGATACTAATGCTTTAATTACATCTTTATCATTTCTATAAACAGCAAGAGCTTTCTTATATATTTTTTCTGCTTCTTCCAGCCTGCCAATAAGTTCATATATTCTGCCTTTTTGGATAAGAATCTCTTTTTCCTGTCCCTGCGGGACTGTATTAAGAACTTTTAAAGCTTCTTCTTCCTTGTTATTGATAATAAGCGCTTCTGAATAGTTAAGAGCAGGTATTATCTCCTGATTGTTTTTGGCAATAGAAAAAGATTTTTCAAAATACTTTTCAGCAGTTATGGAATCGCCTTTTTCAAGAGCCATTTCTCCTAAAAGATTGTTTACCCAAATATCATCAGGCGCAAGTTTATAAGCTTTTGACAAAGCTTTTTCAGGATTTCTTCCTGTTGAATGAAATATTTCAGCAAGTTTATACCAATAAAGATAATACTCTTCTTTTTCACATGCTTTTTCTATTAAAGAAACAGCTTCGTCTGTCTTTCCCTGATTAAGCTTTAAAAGCCCATAAAGAAAAAATATTTCGCTTCCGCACAGGTCAGGAGCTGTTTTAATAAGCCTTTCAAACTCTTTTTCTGCTTTTAAATATTTTCTTTCTGCAAATAAAATTTTAGCAATAACGCTTTCTGCTTTTACAATAATTTCCCAGTTATCTGTTTCTTTTTTCAGCGCAATAGAAGCAGCATCTTCTGCTTCTGCATAATTATTCTGCCTGAAAAAAAGAAGGCTTGCCTCTGCATAGCAGGAAGCTGCTTTTTCATTATCTTCCAAAGCTTCATAAGCTTTTGCAAGATTTAAAAAATAGAGCGGATTTTCTGCATCAAACTCAGTTGCTTTTTTATAATATTCTGCAGCTGTTTCACTATTTCCGAGATAAAACATGCTATGCCCGCGGAGATTCCAGTATATAGCGCTATCTTTTAGCAGATCTTCAAAATCTAAAAGAAATATTTTTAAATCATTATAATTGCCAAGCTGATATAATATATTGGCTTTTTCAAGAATATAATTTTTTTCTACAGGTTTTTTCTCCAATGCTTCATTAAACTGTATTAAAGCATCGTTATACATTCCAAGATTTAAAAGTATTTCTCCATAAAAACCCAGAAATTCATCTATTATATCTTCTTTATTAATACTTTCAAGATATGACTTCATCTGGACAGCTGCAGGGAGAAACTGTCCTTTTCCAAAAAAAGATTTTGCAAGAACTAGTTTCTGGGAGAGAGGAATATCCCTGTTTTCAGAATATATTTCTCCAACTTCATCAGGAATTGAATTAATAGAAATATTTTTAAGCAGCAGTTCTGCAACAGGGGCAGTATCATAGTTTTGAGCGCAAAAAGTTATGCTTCCGCTGCTTATTGTTTCATCGCTTAATCTTGCTACCTGTACATTATTTATAAAAAAAAGAAAATAACTGTCCCAGGCTGTTACCCTAAGCGTATTAACAGATTCAAGAGGAAAAGCAATAGATGTCCATTCAATAAGTTTTATCGGATTGCCGTTAAAGACACAATCGACACGAAAATACCCCTTGCTTGAAACAAGAAAATAATAATAGTTATAATCATTTCCTCTTCTAAAAATTATTCCTCCTGAACAGTAAGCGTTATCGCTTTTAAACACAAAAGAACACTCTGCATCAAAATCAGAATAGTTAAAATCAGGAGGCTGGCACCATGCAAAAACATTTTCACTTTTAATTTTAAAAAGCAGCCCTGCTCCAGGAATTATTTCTGTGCTATATTTTTCAGATACTTCATTTGAAAACCTGCTTTTATTCGGGACAGAAAAATCTTCTTTCCACTTCTCTTCCGTAAACCTGCCTGATTGATTATTATTTTTTTTTCTAAAAAAACGGGATATAAAATTGCTTATTAGATTTCCTGTTTTCTGAAATATCATAATCTTATAAATCAAAAATCTCCTATTTTCTGTATATCTTCATAATATCTTAATTGCTGAAAATTTTATGGAGCTGTCTAATAAGAATAAGTTTTTGAATTATTTTGCATAAAAATTCAAATCTACTGAAAAATAGTTTGTATTTTTATGTGTAAATACTGAATAAAAAATTATTCATAAAACTTATTAGACAGCTCCATAAAAGCTAATTCTGTAATTATATTCTATTCTGTTCTTTTAGACAATTCTTTGATTTTATCTCTGAGCTCTGCTGCTTTTTCATAATTTTCCAATGCAACTGCAGAGTCAAGTTCTCTTAAAAGCACATCAACAGTAAAGCATTTTTTTTCAGCATCAAGATGTTTTATAGCGCTTTCAAGATAATCTATAGAACGCGATTTTTCCAAAATAAAAACAGAACTGTTTATTTCAGGCATTGAACGCAAAGTGATTACTGCTGATTCCAGTATCTGTTTTGCAAGAATTTTTATATTTTTTTGCAGTGAAATCATTGCCCTGGAAATTGCATTCATTTTTACAAGAAAAGGTTTGTATTGAAGAACATTTGTTCTTACATCTTTACTATCACAATAAAGATCAATTATTCTGCATATTGCAAGATTATGTTCTGTATCTCTAACAACACGGGCATAATCATTTATCTGAAAACAGAGCAAATATCTGTAATAGAAAAGCTTGTTTTCAGACTCAAGGTTTTTTATATCTTCACAGGATAAGTAAAAACTACATTTTTCTTTTTTTTCCCTGGAAAGAATTAATTCAAGAAAAGTGCTGAAACAAGGTATATTTTTACCATCCGGCCTTCCATCAAGTTCACACTGGCTTATTCCCATTGTTTCCCTTACCTGGATAACATCCCTGCCTGAGTCTGTATGAATTATTCTTATGTTTTTTCCTTCTTCATATTCCCATTCATTGAGAATATTTGATATATCCTGCGACACTTCCTACCTGCCTAATATGACAGCTTATAAATATAGGCTTCTCCTAAATTTATTTATAAAAGTTTAAAAAGTAAAGTGTTTTTATACATTGATGCTTTACAAGCTTACATATATATTTACTTTATGGTTAAAGTAATATCACTCGGGGGATCAATTGTGGTTCCTGATCAGGTAGACATAGAATTTCTTAAAAAATTCCTTAATCTTATAAAAGATTATCTTGATAAAGATAAAAACAGAAAACTTATATTTGTTGTAGGCGGCGGCTCAACAGCAAGAGTTTATCAGAAAGCATACAGGGAAATTGCAGATTCTCCTGATAACAACAGTCAGGACTGGATAGGAATAGCTGCAACAAGGCTTAATGGAGAACTTCTCAAGGCGTTATTTTTAAATTACTGTATGGATGATATAGCAACAGATCCCACAGCTGTTAAAAGTTTTAAAGGACAGGTTCTTGTGGCAGCAGGCTGGAAGCCCGGATTTTCAACAGATTTTGATGCTGTAATACTTGGCGAAAAATTTAAAGCAGATACTGTTATAAATCTTTCAAATATAGCAAAAGTTTATTCAGATGATCCAAAGAAAAATCCTAATGCTGTTCCTCTTGATAAAATAAACTGGGAAGATTTTAAAAAAATTGTAGGAACTGAATGGATTCCTGGAAAAAATGTGCCGTTCGACCCGATAGCAACTGCCAAAGCAGCAGAATTAAAAATGAAAGTTATTGTTGCTGCAGGAAAAGATATTGAAAATCTTAAATTTATACTTGAAGATAAAATAGACCTGTTTAAAGGCACGATTATAGCGTAGCGTATCCCGTAGATTTATATCCGAATTTAATCTTGTTCCATACAGTATACGGGATAGGGTGACCGAAGGGAATCCCGAGGCAGCTTCGCCTATCTTTGTTGCTATCCCGCGCTTATTACAGCCTCCCTGCTGCGTCGCGGGATACAACATCCATGTTGCTATGCCATATTGGCTTTTCCTTACTGCCGGGAAATGGCATGGGATTTCTGAAATCAGGAGTCCAGAGAGAATCTTCTTCAACCTCCTGAATAAAACCATCATCAATTTCATATTTATCAAGAAGCTGATAAACTTTTTCAACTTCATTTTCTGAAACTTTTCTTGCTGGGAGTTCAGGTTTTTCATGGCCAGGCATTGGTTCATACTGAAACATTAGCGAAAGTATTGCTTTATTTTTTATATTTTCAGAAAACCATTTTAGAAATTGACTGGTGTTTTCAAGTTCTCCGGGAAGAACAAGATGCCTTACAATTACACCCTCTTTCATAATCCCTTCTTTTTCAATTAATGATAAATCTGTTTTCTTTCCATTGGCCATTTTTAAAACAGCATTTGATGCAAACTGCGGATAATTTTTAGCATTAAAAAGCCTGTCTGAAAGATTGGGATCCAAAGTTTTAATATCCGGCAAAAATATATCTATAAATTCAAGAAGCATTTCAACTGTTTCTTCTGTTTCATATCCTGAACTATTCCAGAGCAGCGGAATTTTAAGCCCTTTATCTTTTGCAATAATTACAGCTTCTGCGATTGAAGGCAGAAAATGCGTTGCTGTAACAAAATTTATGTTTTCCGCTCCTTTTTTTTCAAGAGCAATCATTATATCTGAAAGAAGATTACTGTCTGCCCGGCCTCCAAGAATTTCCCTGCTTAGCTGATAGTTCTGGCAGAATTTACACTTCAAAGTGCAGCCTGAAAAAAAGAGAGTCCCAGAGCCGCCCTTTCCTGTTACAGGAGGCTCTTCTCCATAGTGGAGCAAAGCGCAGGCAAGAACAGCATCGGAACCTGTTTTGCAAAAACCTTTCCCGCCAGAAAGCCTGTCAACACTGCATTTTCTTGGACAAAGCGTGCACTTTTTATATAAAGATTTATCTATTTTATTCATATCTTACTGTTATTGACAAATACAATATATCTCGTTAGTTTTAGAAAGAAAAGCCTGAAAGAAGCTTTCAGGTTTTTTAAACGCCGGCGTGGCGAAATTGGCAGACGCAGCAGACTCAAAATCTGCCGGGGGCAACCCTGTATCGGTTCAAGTCCGATCGCCGGTAAAGAATTAATTTTGTTTTGTAACTTGTCCAGGAATTATTTTACTTAAAATTTTTTGATAAATTTCTTCCTGTCCATTCAGGTGGTTTTTCAAGGCCAAGTATTGCTGCCATGGTTGGAGCTATGTCGCAAATAGATAGTTTGCCGGAAATAGTAAATCCATTTTTTATACCCTTCCCATAAATAACCAGAGGAATATTGCGATGGGTAAATATATTGTCTCCATGCCCTTTGGCAAAACCTCCATGATCTGAGGAAATTACAAATACAGTACTATCATATATTCCCGCATCTTTTACCGCCTGCTCAATAATGGTAACAAGAGCATCCATTTCTTTAAGTTTTGAGTAATAAGCAGAAGAACCCCAGCCTGAAGAATGGCCGGCGCCATCAGGCTGATCAAAAACAATGGCAGTAAAGAGCGGTTTTTTTTCTATAATATAAGCAGCGATTTTTTTGGCTGAATCAATATCGGATTTGATTTTTATTTTTTCTGCTGTTTCTGTTGTACATAGTTTATTTAGCTCTTCCCATTCATAAAAAAGAACAGGAGAGGAGCCAGCATCTGTTTCACTGTTTTTTACAAGAGTAAATATAGAAGGAAAATCATCAACTATGTTTTCAGGCGCATTATTTTGACTTTTACCAGTGCGCTCTTCCGGTGATGCTCCAAAAAACAGGGAAGACCAGTTTGGCCAGCTTATGGCGGGCATAACAGCCTTTACATTCATACTTGAAGCGCCGTCAGAGATCATTCTTTTTATCGTAGGCATATCTGCTTCCTGAACATAAGCTGCCCCCCAGCCGTCAAGGCCGATAAATACCAGGCGCTGGGCAGGAACCAAACTCTCTACAGAATGGCGTGTCTGCAATGCAGAATTATTTGCACAACTGAGATAAAAGAATAATATGCATATATATAAGCAATAATAACTTTTCCGCGCTATATATCTATCAAAAAAATTATAGAAATCTTTTTGCTGAATCATATTATTATGATTATCCTTTTTTAATACACATTACCAGATATATCCATAATAGCCACAAATTTGTTGTCAAAGTAATACCGCAATAGTTTTTTTTGTTAATTTACAAGCTTCCCAGCTACGCAAGTTTACATTTGCCAATAATTTAGCTAGAGTAAGGGTTACTTAGGACAACGCTGATTTATTCAACTTCAGGAGGAAATTTTGAAAAAGATTATAATACTATTAATTTGTACTTTTTTGACAGCAGGAATGTTTTTTGCATGCAGCAAAAGCGATAAAAATACAGCGACAGGAGACAATTCCCTCAAAAGTATCATGGATAAGAAAAAACTGGTTATGGGGCTTGATGATTCATTCCCTCCAATGGGTTTCAGAAATGAGAAGAATGAAATTGTTGGTTATGATGTGGATTTGGCAAAAGAAGTAGCCAAACGTATGGGAGTTGAATTGGTTCTCCAGCCAATAGACTGGAATGCCAAGGAGCAGGAACTTAATACAGGAGAGATCGATTGTATCTGGAACGGTTTTACAATTACAGAAGAGAGGAAGAAAAACCTGCTTTTTACTCCCCCATATCTTAAAAATGCCCAGGTAATTATAGTAAAAGAGAATTCACCAATAAATACGATGAAGGATCTGGCAGGCAAAACAGCAGGCACACAAGCTGCTTCAGCGTCTGTAGGAGCCATTGACAGAGATCCTGAATTTAAAGAAAGCCTGAAAAACATTGTTGAGTACAAGGACTTTCTTACAGCGCTGATGGATCTGGATGTAGGCGGTATTGATGCTGTGGTTATCGATCTTGTAGTTGCAAACGACAATATCAACCGTTCCGGTAAACCTTTCCGCATCTTGAAAGAAACTCTGGAAGATGAAGAATTCGGTATAGGGTTCCGCAAAAATGACAAAGCTCTGGCAGACAAAGTCTGGTTAACTCTTGTGGATATGGCTAAAGACGGGACTATAGCAAAAATTTCCACCCATTGGCTGGGAGCTGATATTTCCACCATTGCTAAATAAAGTAAGAGCATACAATGCTTAAAATGATCGGCATAATGTTCCAGGGGGCTGCGGTTTCCCTGGAGGTTTTTTTTCTTACTCTCCTTTTTTCCCTCCCTCTGGCGCTGCCGATTGCATTTGGAAAGATGTCGAAAAACCGGCCGCTTCAGGCTGTTATTAGTTTTTATATTCTTATAATGAGGGGAACGCCCCTTATCCTGCAGCTTATCTTTATCTATTTTGCGCCCAAATATCTTTTGATGTTTTTAAATGAAACACTGGGAAGTTATATTGATTCTCCTGCCTTCTGGAACAGTATAAAGTTTTTGCTTTCTTATGACCGTTTTACAGCAGCAATAATTGCTTTTACCTTAAACTATGCCGCATACTTTGCTGAAATATACCGCGGCGGTATTGAGTCAATTCCCAAAGGCCAGTACGAGGCTGCCAAAGTTTTAGGTTTTACACAACCCCAGACTTTTATGCGGATAATCATGCCGCAAATGATAAAACGCATACTCCCTGCTGCGGGTAACGAAGTAATTACTCTGGTTAAAGATACTGCTCTTGCCCAGGTAATAGGCATATTAGAACTTTTCCATGTTGCAAGGACTGCCTCAGCCAGGGAATTTTCTACCATGCCCATCTTTATAGCAGGACTTTTTTACCTCTTTATGAACTGGCTGGTAACAATAGTGTTTGCAAAGTGTGAGAAAAAACTTGCCTATTATTCTTAGAGGGCAAGAGGTAAAACAAATGGAAATAATCAAAGTATCTGGAATTTCAAAATCATTCGGAAAGCTGGAAGTTTTAAAAAATATTTCTTTTATGGTAAACCAGGGGGAAGTTGTTGCTGTCATAGGGCCTTCCGGCTCTGGAAAATCCACCCTGCTCCGGTGTATTACACACCTTGAACTCGTGGATGGAGGCAGCATTACCATTGCAGGTAAAGACCTTGTAAAGGACGGCATTTACGCCGGGGCAGAGCATCTTAGGGAAATATGTCTTAAAATGGGTCTTGTATTTCAAAACTTCAATCTGTTTCCCCATTTTTCAGTTATGCGAAACATTACAGAAGCCCAGATTCATGTGCTGGGCAGAAAAAAGGATGAAGCTGAAAAACAGGCGCTGGTCCTTCTCGAAAAAATGGGTCTTTCAGACAAGGCAAAAAATTATCCATGCGAATTATCAGGCGGACAGCAGCAGCGGGTCTCAATAGCCAGGGCGCTTGCCCTTGACCCGGAAGTTCTTTTTTTCGATGAACCAACCAGCGCTCTTGACCCGGAACTTACAGGTGATATTCTTAAAGTAATTCGCTCCCTGGCTGCGGAAAAAATGACAATGGTTATAGTAACCCACGAAATTCCATTTGCCCGGGAAGTTGCAGACAAGGTGCTCTTTATGGACTGTGGCATTTTTGTGGAACAAGGTTTTGCAAAAGATGTTATAGACAACCCAAGTCAGGAAAGGACAAAAACATTTCTAACCAGGCTAAATCGCTAAGGTATAATATTGTTCTGTTATAACAAAGGAGATTTTATATGGGAATATCAATAAAAGATTTTGCAGAAAAGACATTAAAAATAAATTATGAATCTTTAAAAAAAGGCGAAGTTTTTATAAAATTCATTGTTGCGCAGGGAAAAGTAATTTTTGATCCCCAGCTTTTTGTAAGATTTGAAAAAACCTATGGAGAAGGTTCTCTATATCATAAAGATATTGCAGATGCAAATAATATTGATAGAGGTTTAATAGATGGCGGAGCTTTTGCCGCAATATCTTATGATAAAATAAGAATTACAGGAAAAAGCAAAGATTTTGGCGGAATAGAAGGATATGAAAATAAGGTAAAGTCTTATTTTAAAAGCTATTTTGACAAAAATGTAAATGTAGTTATAAATATCTGATTACTGCGATACTATAGAGCATAGAGATCCTATATTTCTATAAGATGGCAGACATGAAATTGTTCAACCAGAATAGGGAATGATATAACATAAAATCTGTCTCCCCTATTGAAATACAGAATAAGTAACATAAAATAATAAAGCATTATTTATAAATAATTATATCTTGAAATAAATTTAATATTTGATCTATTATTCATTGCTATGGATTTTTCAAAACTTAACAAAATGCTTATTGATGCTGCTGAAAAATCTCTTGAAGAAAACTTTACAGAAGGAGAATTAATTCTTCTTAAAGCAATTGAAGATTTTTCCGATAGTTATCTGCCGTATTACAATCTTGGAGTGCTTTATGTAGAGTCGGAAAAGCCTGATAAAGCTATTCCTGTTTTACTGGAAGCAGAAAAATTAAAAAATGACGATTGCGATATCTATATAGAAACAGCTCTTGCATTTCAGCAATGCGGAGAAAAAAATAAAGCACATGAATATTATAAAAAAGCTATTAATTATGCTGATTCAAGCCACTCAAAAGCAGTTATATATAATAATATTGGGTCGCTGTTTTTTGAAGATAATAATTTTTTAAAAGCAAAGGAATATTTTAAAAAAGCTCTTTCAGAAGAAGAATATAGTTTATCAAGGGAAAATCTTGTTTTGGTAAACACCTATATTGATATAATAAGCTGCAGATAGTTGTATGTCTTTATATTTTTAACAAAGTTATAATATTCTGCAGTATTAAAAACACATAAAAAAGAATAGCAATGCAATTAATTATAGAGAGATAACGCTTCCTTCTCTTGCAAAACTGAATGGCATTTTTTTATTAATATCAGCATATTTTTTATAATAAAAATCAGCAAGAGTATCTAACTGATCATCTGTCCTTTCAGGATCGTGATGCGTTAATATAAGCTTTTTTACCCCGGCAGCTGCTGCTGTTTCAATTACATATTCAAAGCTTGAATGGCCCCATCCAAGCTTTTCATTGTTCCATTCTTCGTTAGTATATTGCGCATCATGAATAAGAAGGTCTGCTCCTCTAAAAAAATCTGCAACCCTGCTGTTTTCTTCAACAGCAGCTTTTTCTCCTTCTTCTGCTGCAAGTTCATCATAATCAGGAGAAGAAGGATCAGATGCAAAAATATTTCTGAATGGTTCTGAATCTGTTGTAAAGCAGAAAATTTTTCCATTTTGTTCAAATCTATAGCTTATACATAATACAGGATGGTTAAGATATTTTGTTATTACTTTTATATTTTTGCCAATTGCAAATGACGTTTCTTTAAGAGGAAAATATTTAATTTCTGCTGCAAGCTCGCTTTGGATAACAGGAAAATGTTTATATTGAAACTGGCTTCCTATTATTTCATCAAGCCCGCCTTCTTCATAAGTAACAGGCCCATATATTGTAAGTTTTGTAGAAGGAATATAAATAGGTGCAAAAAAAGGAAATCCCATTATATGGTCCCAGTGTGTATGGGTAATAAAAATATTTACATCGATAATATTATCAGGCAGATATTTTTTTATAAGATAATTTCCAAAAAGCCTTATTCCTGTTCCGCCGTCAATAATTGTCTCTTTTTCGCCAGGCCCGAAATCAATGCCTATACATGTAGTATTACCGCCATACTTGGCAGTATCAGGCCCGGGACTTGGAATAGAGCCTCTGACACCCCAAAGTTTTATATTCATTTTTTATCCTTTAAAATCAAGAAATACTTTTGCTTTTTCAAGCTCTGACATAATTGTATCTCTTATGCTGTCAAGCATATCTTCTGTTATTCCTGTTTTTTTAAATATTGCAGCAGGAGGAACAGTTATACATTGAATATCTGCAAATCCATATCCAATCTTATTTATATAATAATCTGTTATAGAAATTATATAAACAATTTCCCAATATTTATCTTCTGATACAAGCTCCGGATTATGATGGTTTGCAATTACCATCTCCATCTTTTCTCCCAAAGTCCACTGCTCTGCAATAAGGTTGCCTATACTGCAATGATTAAAACCAAATATTTTTTGTTCAGTTTCAAATGCAGTGCCGCTGTTAATTTCGCATTGATCTATAATTACCCTGTATTGGTCAGGAAAACATGCAAGAATTGGTATTTTTCCTATATCATGAAGCATGCCTGCTATAAAATATTCTTCTGCCTCGTTGCGGTCTTTTCCTGTTTTAAGAGCAATAACTTTTGCAGCAACAGCAGTGCAAAGAGAATGGCGCCAGAATTTTTTAGCATTATCTGCCTGAAGATAATTTTTCCCATTTACAATATTCATTACTGAGCTGCTTATAACAAGATTTTTTACAGTATTAATTCCAAGCATTATTATTGCTCTTGCAAGAGAAGTAACTTTTCCTGAAATACTGTAATATGCAGAATTGATAAGCTTCATTACTTTTGCTGTAAGAACAGGATCAAGAATAATTAATTTATAAATATCTGTTGGAGAACTTTTTGGATTATCGCAAACTTCTCTTATTTTATTTACAGTAACGGGGAGGCTTGGCATATTTTTGATATAATTTTTAATTATTCTTAAATATTCATTATCATCCATTTTTTTCTTCTTCAATTTTTCCAAGCAGATTATCAATTTTAAGTTTTACAACATCCCTGCCTACATCCTGAGGCAAAAAGTCAGTAAGCCCTTTTATATAAACAAATGCATTTTCAATATCATTTTTTGTAATAATTTTGCTTTCTTTCCCGGGAATATTTCTTCTATCCCCGGTTCTTCTATCGCCGCTTCTCCTGTCTGAATTGTTTCTTCTATCTTCTCCGCCTCTTCTGTCGCTGTTCCGCCTGTCTTTCTTGCTTCTTTTCTCAGGCACAAATTGTTTTTCTTCAGGCCTACTTTCTTCCTGATTTCCGCCTTTTTTTGAAACAGTGTCAAGAAGCCCTTTATCTCCTTTAAGCTTCCGTTTCAATGCCTCAACTTTAAGTTTCATTATACTTTTTTCATATTTATCTTTTCTGCCTTCTGTAAGATAATCAGTAAGGCTTTCAAGACTATCAAGCATACCTGCAATATCATTATTTACATATTCAGGCTCTTTTTTAAGATCTGCAAATGATTCTCCTTCAGGTTCTTCAACACCATCATATTTCTCAAGCAAATCTTCCTTATTTTTATCTTTATCTTGTTCAGAATTATCCTGAGCTGTTCTTGGCTGTTTCTCATAAAGATTATCATATACAGGAGGAGGAACTTTTACAGGCGAAGGCTGAAAACCTGGAGCAGGCCTTGCAAAAGGAGGCATTTGCGGAAGAAATGGCGCTGCTGCCGGCGGCATCTGAGGGAAAAGCTGCTGATTTTCTTTTCCAATTTTTTCAATAACTTCTTTTTCAATCTTCTCTTTTGTTTCTTCATATAAACCAGGTTCTCTTTCTTCAGCATCAAAATCTTCTTCTTTTTCTTTTAGAAAATGTATCTCCTCTTCTTCATTTATTTCTATTACAGGTTCTATTCCCCCAATATCAATTATGGGAACTTCTTCATCATTAAGCCCATCAACAGACCCAATAAGAAAACTCAGTGAATCCTGCGGGACAACTTTATCCTGTTCATTTTTTACATATTCTTTTACAAAATCCGAGAGCCTTTCTTCCATTCTGTTATTGTTTAAAAGTTCATAGGATTTTGATGCTTCTTCAAATAACTCTATTCCTTTATTTAATGAAGAGATATCAATTTGCGAATTGTCTTCTCCCACTTTTGCAAGAAGCTGATTTGAATATTCAAGCGCTTTTTCTGTCTGCCCTGATTTTTTATAAATATCAGAATATTCCGCTATTGTATCCTGATAATATTTATAGTCTCCTTTAAGCGAATCAAGCACAGAAAGAGCATCATCAAATTTTTCCTGCTCTTTAAGAATTTTTGCAAGTTCAAGCGAAGCTTTAAGATTTCCCTTTTTTACAGAAAGAAAATCTTTTAATTCTGTTTCTGCTTTTTGCAGCTGCCCCTGCTGCCTGTAAAGTTCTGCTTTTGCAGTTTTCAGCGAAGGATTGCCAGGCTCAAGATTATCTGCTTTTTCAATATATTTTGCTGCTTCATTTGTTTTTCCCTTTTTAATACTTAGAAGCGCTTTAAGCGCAAGAGCAGCAGGATTATCACTGGTTTTTATAGAAGGATCTATTATTTTTTCAGCTTTATCAAATTCGCCTTTATCAAAATAGACATGGGCTTTATGTATTTTTACTTCCCCATTTTTCGGCTTTATTGTCTCGACCCTGTTTAATTCTTTTAATGCGCTGTCATAATCTCCTGTCTCCCTGTATAGCTCGCTAAGATTAAGCGAAGCTTTTACATATTCAGGATTGTGGGAAATTGCTTCTTTATAAAACTGTTTTGCTTTCTTTTCTTCTCCGACTGATTTATATGTAACAGCAATATTGTTTTTAACCATTGAATTTTGAGGTTCAATATTAAGTGCATTGCTGAAAGTTTTTATAGCTTTTCCATGCATATTTGATTTGTGATATGCAATACCAAGATTGTTAAGACTGTCTACCCACAAAGGCTGATTCACAAGAGAGTGTTTATAAAAATCTATTGCTTCTTCAGCTTTTCCCTGTAAATCTTTTATAATGCCAAGATTATATAAAAGCCTTGGATGGTTTTCATCAATTAAGAGGCCTTTTCTTATTATATCTTCAGCTTTTTCCAGTTCTCCTCTTTCAATATAGAGAGTGCCGAGATTATTATATACCTGAATAAATTCCGGATTAAGCTTAATAGCTTCGATAAAAATTCTTTCTGCTTCGCTGTAAATTCCTGCCTGTTTGTAAACGTTACCTAAATTATAATAAATATCTGCCCTGTCTTTTGTAAGTGAGAGAGCTTTTTGCAAATATGAAATAGCATTATCCACATCTCCCTGCTGTTTATAGATAATACCTATATTGCTGTAAATATCAGGATTTTCAGGAGCAATTTGGGTCGCTTTTTCATAAGTTTCTAATGCCTGCTGTTTTTTATTTTTAAATGAATATATATTTCCCAATGTAAGGTAAAGAGCTTCTTTGTCAGGATTTTTTTCAATTAACTGTTTAATTATCTGTTCAGCTTCATCATATTCCTGATGCTTTATAAGCATAAGAGCTTTTTCAAATAATGCATCTGGTTTCATTTTTTTTCCCCATATATATCAAGAGGCCTTGCATTTATTTCTGCAGAATAATTTCCGCCTTCATTTTCCACTCCAGCCCCATACCTGGATGCAGACTTGCAATATGATACAACAGCAAAATAATATATTTTGCCATTTTCAAGATTATTTATAGTTATCTCATTATTTTTTCCAGCATCAATTGGAGAAGTAATTCCATTTTTTTCAGATCCGAAATATTTTCCTGATCTTTCGCCAAAATAAACATAATAACCATCAATATCAGAATCGCCGGCTTCTGACCATTTAAGTTTTACACTGCTGTTTCCTGGCTCTGCCCTTACAGTTTTGGGAGGCGGCGGCAGATTTTTCTGGTCAAATTTGATATTGATTTTTGAGACTGATGGAGATAAAAATTTATCGCCGTCTGAATAAAGAACAGCTTTAATTCTTAAAAAACGGCCGCCTATTTCATTGATAAAACCTGGTGTAAATTTTTTCCATTCAGGAGAATTTTCGGCAGGGTTATTCTTTGAATCGCTAAGATAATAATAGTAATAAATATCTGTGCTTGGAGGAATAATATCTTTTACTTCAATATCAACAAGAGAAGACTTGCTGTGGCCAAGATCAACAGGAGCTGATATATAAACGCCTGAGTGATTCCTGAATTGCGACAGGGTATAATCATCTACCCATTCAAGTTTGAGGCGCAGCTCATCAATCAATCCTGTAAAATTATCGCCCAGTACAATTCTTCCATTAGTTCCCGAATATAAAGGATAAAATTCTCCAGTCTCTCTTGCAGATGTTGTAATATATATAACTGCTTCAGGTTTCCCGTCAATAAGATATTCCATTAAACCATTTGTAGAGCTGTATCTAAGAATATGGTGCGACCAGGCGCCTGGTATAAGCTGTCTTACGCTTGAAATTTTTATTTCAAACTGTTTTGAGCCTGGAGGAATAAAAAAATTTTTTATATTCCATATAACTCTTCTGTTTTCAAGATAACATCTTAAAAGCTGGTGAATAAAATTGTCCCCTATATTTGCATAGCTATCAGCAAGAAAGAGAGTTTCTCCATCAGTATAATTTTGTCCATAGACCCAGAATTCCAGGCTGAAATCGCCTGAATATATTTCTCCGGGAAAAATTCCTTTCCCGCTGCGGTCCAGAATAATGCTGTTTGTTTCTCCATTAAAAAGGGCTGCGCCTGTTCCATATTTTTTTCTTCCTGAAGATAGCGAAGATCTGTTTTCTTTTACCTTGAAATTTCCTGCTGTATCAGCAAATGGAAAAGAATTAAAATGTAACAAAAGCTGTGTGGAATTATCAGCTGCATATTCGCTATTTTGAATAAACAACGAATCTTCATTAGCTGCATTTTTATCAATCTCAATATTTTTGAGCATATAGGGCTGCCAGTTATCCCCGGCAAGAAGATATTCTTTTTCAACAGCATAAAGAGGCGCTATAATAACAAATAGAAAAATTATTATCTTTTTCACTATTTAAATTCTCTTTGATTCTATAATTATAGTAATTCAAATATCGAATTTTATAAATATCCTTCTTTTTTACATCAATTTATTGTTTTATTCACCTACTGTGACTTTTCTATAATCAATGTTTTAAATAGAAACTCGACATTAAGGCTATTAAAGCCTTATAATAAATATCGGTAAATAATGAAAAATTCAAAAGAAAATAGAACTAATCTTGAAGCAAGAGTAAAAGAATTACCAGAAAATCCAGGCATATATATTATGAAAAACCAGAAGGAAGAGATAATATATGTGGGAAAAGCAAAAAATTTGCGCAGCAGGGTAAAATCTTATTTTTTAAAATCAGCAAATAAGGAAGTTAAAACATCCCACCTTGTAAAAAAGATTAATTCTATTGAAGTTATAACAACAACTACTGAATATGAAGCATTAATTCTTGAAAATAATCTCATAAAACAGTGGAAACCCAAATATAATATAAATCTTAAAGATAATAAAACATTTCCTGTAATAAGAGTTACAAACGAAGATTTTCCCAGAATCTTTAGGACACGACGAATAATTGATGATGGTTCGCTCTATTTTGGACCATATCCTGATATACAAAGCATAGATACATATCTTGAACTTGTAAAAAAAAGGTTTAGGTTAAGAAAATGCAAGGAAATTCCGCTAAGGCAAAGAAAAACTCCATGCCTTTACTATCATATAGGACAGTGCAATTCCCCCTGCACAGGAAAAGCAGATAAAAAAGAGTATGAAAAAGAGGTTAATACAATTATAAAAATACTCTCCGGAAATATTGCTGAAATTGAAAAAGAGATGGAAAAAAAGATGCAGAAAGAATCTGCATCTTTAAATTATGAGAAAGCAGCCGAATACCGGAATATTCTCTCTTCAATAAGAGCTCTTATTGAAGAACAGAAAGTTCAGGATTTTACAGCAGAAAAGAAAGATTTTGTATCGCTTTTATCAAATGGAATAAACTGCGCAATAGTAGTGCTTCAGATGAGAGATGGAAAAATATCAGGAAAATCTGTGTTCAGCTTTACCAGCTATTCAGATAATGAAGAAAACATAAGCCGCTTTCTTATTCAATATTACAGTGAATATTTTACAGGAATAGAAAATCTCAATACCTTTCCTGACAAAGAGGCGTTTCCGGAAGCTTTATCCCAAAATTTATCTTTGTCTTCCCAATTCATTCCGGGAAAAATAGTGGTAAATATTCCTCCTGAAACTGAACTTTTAAAACAATTCTTTCTTGAAAAATTTCAGATAGATTTTCATGTAACAACACCTGAAGATGAAAAAGAAGCTTCAATAATGCGGATGGCAGAAGAAAACTGCAGGCTTGAACTTATGAGAATGGAAAAAGAGCTTACCTATTCGGAAGCTCTTAAAAAAATTAAAGAATCCCTTGAGCTGGGCAGAATTCCATTAAGAATAGAAGGATTTGATATTGCCCATCTTGGGGGGCATAACACAGTTTCTTCAATGGTTTCTTTTTATAATGGAAAGCCTGATAAACCTGAATACAGGATTTTCAGAATAAAGACATTGCAGGACCAGATGATTGATGATTATGCTTCCATAAGAGAAGCTGTTGCAAGAAGATATACAAGGCTTAAAAATGAACAGCTTCCAATGCCTGATCTTATTCTTATAGATGGAGGCAAAGGCCAGCTTAATGCAGCGCTGGGAGTTCTTGAAGCTCTTGGTATTGATGATGTAAATATAGCTGCGCTTGCAAAACAGGAAGAGCTGCTCTTTATTCCTGGAAAAGATAAACCTGTAAAACTTGAAGAAGGAACTTTGCCTTTAAGAATATTGCAGCATGTGAGAGATGAAGCTCATAGATTTGCAACAACATTTAATAAAAATATGAGAAAGAAAGAACTTTCTTTTTCACTGCTTGAAGAAATTCCAGGCATAGGAGCAGAGCGGAGTAAAAAAATGCTTCAGGAATTCGGCAATATGGAAAACATAAAAAACAGTGACAGTTACTCGCTATCAGAAAAGGCAAAACTTCCCATAAAAGTTGCAGAAGCTGTAATTGAATATCTTAAAGATAACGAAGTGCCCCGACCTCCGGACGGGATAACATAGTCCTAAACTTTACACATAGATTTACTTTTGTTCCAGAATTTATTTGGACTAACGAAGTGCCCCGACCTCCCGGACGGGAAAGTCCCGTACTTGTTTCGGGATAATATAGTCTGAAATTTTATCTACAGATTTATTTTTGTTCTTGTCTTAATCGCAACATCCATGTTACCGGACAAGACACAACAATCCTGTTGCAGTCCCATAAATTTATTTGGACTAACGAAATATAGTCCGAAATTCTATACACAAATTTATTTTTGTTCCTGCGCTATCCACATACACCTCTCGGCTATACGCTTCGCTATATTGCGGCATTTTGGCATTACGACACGCTTCGCAGTGTCGTAATGCCATACACAACATCCATATTGTAGCCTTGTCGCGCTGTCCCGTAGCAAGCATAGGAATTATTAAAATTTGTATTCTAAAGATAATTTCTCGAAAAAGCATTCCTATTTGCAGTTAACAAATTATCGCCTTTATTTACAATTATTGAATAAAGATAAACAGGAAACATCATATGCTGTATTTCTGTTTTTACAGACCTAAAAAGAAGATCATAATAAGCAGTAAGAGTAATTATTTTTTCAATCTCTTTTATTGAATAATTTTGGTTTGCAGAAGAATATACTCCCTGCATTTTTTTTGTTCTTATATTAAGTTCTATACAAGCTTCGGAAAAAGATTTTTTTTTGGCTATAATCTTGTCAATCTCATATACATTTTTAATCTGCCACAAAAGGCCGCCAAGCATCTGGACAGGAGCACTTTCTCCAGAAAGAATTATATTTTTCGCAGCAATAACAGATTTTTCAAGATCTACCTGTGAAATATAATCAAAAAGAGAAAATATATTTTCTTCTTTTCTGTTATAAAAAAAATCTGCTATTTTTTCTTCTGTTATTATTTCATTCTGCCCGAAAAAAAGAGAGAGATTTCCGCACTCTTTTTTTAATGATTCGCTGTCTCCTTCAAGTATATCTACAAGAAAATTGACTGCATTATTTTCAATTGAAATTTTTTCTTTGTGAAAAAATTGAAGCACCCATGATTTTTTTCTGCTTTCAAACATTTCCCAGAATATTTTTTTATTTTCAGAAGGAACAGCTTTTTCTATTGCAGAATCTGCTTTTGTATTGTCAGATGTAAGTACAAGAACACAATCTTTGGAAGGATTTTTAATATATTCTGCAATTAATGCAATATCCTTTTTTTTAAGATCATGGCAATTTTTTATTAAAACAAGTTTTGCAGATGCAAAAAGCGAAATATTTTTCATTATTGAAATAATTTCAGAAATATCTGTATCATAGGGATAAAAACTATATAATTCCACAGCTCCGCCTGCAGATTTTTCCATCTGTTTTTTTATGCCTTGAATAAATTCATTTTTTTCCCCAGCTTCAGGCCCAAGAAGAAGATATGTATTTTTTGCTTCACTCATAATTTCTCAATATATAAACCAGTTTTCCCAAAACTTTAACATTTTGTGTATAAATTGGAGGATAGACAGGATTTTCAGCTTTAAGTTTTACCCTGTTTGTCTCTTTATAAAATCTTTTAAGAGTAATAGCTTCATCATTGAGCAAAGCTATTACAATATTGCCATTTTCAGCATTTATCTGCTTTACAAAAAAAGCAATATCTCCTTCAAGTATTCCAGCATCTTTCATGCTGTCTCCCTTTACCCGTAGTGCAAAATGTTCGCCTTTTTTAAGAAACCGTAGAGGAATAGGAATATATCCTTCAAGATTTTCTTCTGAAAGAAGAGGAATTCCCGCTGCTACATTACCAAGAATAGGTATATTTACAAGTTCATCAACTTCTACATTTTCAACAATTTCAATAGCCCTGGATCTTCTTAAATTACATTTTATAACTTCTTTTTTTTCCAGAGCCTTAATATGGTCATAAGCGCCTTTTACAGAGATTTTGAAATAATCAGCTATTTCACGCATGGTCGGCAGATAGGAATTTTTACTCTTATAATCTTTAATAAATTCAAGAACTTCTGCCTGCCTGTTTGTGAGAGTTTTCATTTTATATCTATCCCCAGTTTTTTTATTTTCTGGTGTAAATTTCCAGGATAAACACCCATTTCTTTCGCAGTCTTTGCTATATTATAACCATTTTTTTCAAGTTTTTTAATAATAAAATTTCTTTCAAAAAAATCTTTTGCATCATTTAATGCCAGAGCAGGGTCAAAATAGATTGGAAACTGTCCAAGTTCAGGTTTTTCTTCAGCAGGAGGGACATTGCTTAAATGTGTTTCATCAAGATAATATTTTATTGTCTCAGGCGAGATAACAGTCTCATCGCTCATTACAAATATTCTCTGCAAAACATTTTTAAGTTCTCTTATATTACCAGGCCATGGATATTGCTTTAAGATATTATATCCTTTTTCAGAAATTGTTTTTTCCGCCATAGCTTCGCCTGAATGCTCTCCCCTGGTGTATTTTCTAAGAAAATAATTGGCAAGCTCAGGAACATCTTCTTTTCTGTCGCGTAAAGAAGGAACATTTATTGGTATTACATTTAGCCTAAAGTAAAGATCTTCCCTGAATCTTCCTGCCTTTACCTCAGCAGCAATATCTTTATTTGTAGCGCAGATTATTCTTACATCAACCTGAATGCTTTTTTCACTTCCAACTCTTTCAAACCTCATCTCCTGCACAGCGCGTAAAACTTTTGCCTGGGCGCTTAAAGACATATCTGCAATTTCATCCAGAAAAAGAGTTCCTTTATCAGCAAGTTCAAATTTGCCTTTTCTGCCTGAAACTGCTCCTGTAAAAGCGCCTTTTTCATGGCCGAAAAGTTCGCTTTCAATAAGCGAGTCAGGTATTGATGCGCAGTTTACCTCGATAAAAGGCTGATTATGCCTGTTGCTTTGCCTGTGTATTTCGCGGGCTACAAGCTCCTTGCCTGTTCCATTTTCTCCAAAAATCATTATGCTTGCATCAGATGGAGCTGCCTGGCTTATTGTTTTTTTTATTTTTTCTATTTGCAGGCTTGAGCCTGTTATTCTGTCTTCAAGAAAAAGAGATTCTTTTAGCTCCCTGTTTTCTTTTTTCAAATGTTCTACCGTTAATGCATTTTTTACAACAGTAATAACTTTATCAAGAGAGAGAGGTTTTTCCAGAAAATCAAAAGCTCCCCTTTTTACAGCTTTTACTGCCATATCAATATTTCCATGTCCTGATATAACAATAACTTCAAGGTCTGAAACTGTTTTTTTAATTTTATCCAGCACTTCCATTCCGCCCATTCCGGGAAGCCATACATCAAGTATTATAAGGTCAAAATTTCCTGTTTCAGCTTTTTTAAGCCCTTCAGGCCCGTCTTTTGCGCTGTCTACAGAATAACCTTCATCTTCAAGTATTCCTGATAATACTTCTCTTATATTTTCTTCATCATCAATTACTAATATTTTGCTCATCATCTACTCCAAACGGCAGATCTATAAAAAATGTAGTTCCTGTCCCTTTTTCAGTTTCAAACCATATTGAACCATTATGGTCAAAAATAATTCTTTCAACAATAGCAAGGCCAAGGCCTGTTCCATCTTCCCTTGTTGTAAAATAGGGAGAAAAAATTTTATCTGCAATATCTTTATCTATTCCGCGCCCTGTATCTGCAATCTGGATTCTGTAAAACTGCCTGTTTTCTTTTATAATTTTATCAGTGCGTATATGAATAACACCATGCCCGTCCATTGCATCAATAGCATTTGCAAAAAGATTTATAAGAACCTGTTTTATTTTTTCGTTATCAGCAATAATAGTTGCTTCTTTATCTGCATTTGTTATATCAAAAACAATGCCGGGAGATGAGGAAGAGAAAATATCACATGCTTCTTTGATAATTTCCGCTGGTTTTACAGGCAAAAACATTATTGGAGGCATTCTTGCAAAATCGCTAAATTCTTCGAGAAGATGTGTCAGCCTGTCAACTTCTGTTACAATAACTTTTATGGAAGAATCAAGTATTTTACTAAAATTAGGATCATCGGAATTATATCTTCTAAGTACCCTTTCTGCTGAAAGTTTAATTGGGGTAAGCGGATTTTTTATTTCATGCGCCATTCTGCGCGCAATTTCTTTCCATGCATTGATCTTATCAACCTGCATATTTTTCTTTCTCGAAGATTCAAGTTCTTTTATCATCTGGTTAAAAGAGTTTATAAGCAATGAAATATTATCCCCTGGCCGCGCAAGAAGCCTGAATGAAAAATCTCCTTCTGCAACTCTTCTTGTCGCTTCTTCAAGCTGTACAATAGGATGAAGAACTTCTTCAGAGAGGCGGAAGCTTATAATTATAGATAAAAGAAAAATAGGCAAACTGAAAAAAATAAGCACACCAGTTATAATAAGCCTGAAAACAGATTGATAACTTTCAAGCTGGAGAAAAACATCATATGATGATGTAAGATTTTCCGCCTTATTGTCAAATTTTTCAGGAAGAAAAGAACTAAATATGACTGAATAAATCTCACCCCTGCTTCTGAAAGAGCCCTGTACTCTTAGTACAGTAATATCTTCCATTGTATCTTTTGTCAAAAGTCCCCTTCCCATTGAAGATACTCTATAGTCAGATATTTTTCCTTCTTCTTTCCCCTCAAAATAGGTTGTCTTTCCATCTTCAAGAACCTGCATGCTTGAAATAAATGGAAAACTTCTTTTATACATTGTCCAGGCTCTTCCCGGATCAACAGGTATAAAATTTGCCGCATAAATAAAAAACGGAGAATCTATAACTGCTTCAAGAGCAGCAGTCCTTTCATTGTAATAATCTATGGCAATTTCAAGGCCGCCTTTTACAGCTCCTGAATGATCTTTGTTAAGCCATGACTTCATAACAGTATCAATAAAATTTATTGAAAGAATTGCCTGAGGCACAGCAGAAACAAAAGCGACAAAAGAAAAAAACAGAATCAGCTTGATCCTGAAGGTAGCTCCTGCTTTTTTTCTTTTTGTATCTCTTATAATTTTTACAATATTTATAATAATATTGCCTGCAAGAAAAAGAGGCAGAACAATTGCAAAAGGAAGAAGTATAAATCTGGTCGAGACATCATCGGTTGAGAGATCGCTTATTATTTGTTTTGAGAAAAAAAGTATAAGAAAGATTATAAAAACATAGATAAAGAGTATGCTTAAAAGGCCTGCCCTTGATTTTATTAATGGATGAGGCCCTTTCATTACTCTATCCTGAAAGTTCCAACTTTTATCCAGTCAGTTTTTTCTACAACACCAGGGATAATATCGGATAAAAGATTAAGCGGCGGTATTAATTTTATTATTTTCATTTCAATGCGGCTTAATATATAATATTCTCCTCTATTAGCGCCGCTCATATCAATTTTAAGATTTTCTATTGAAAAAAAAGTATTAAAAAAAGATTCTTCATCTTCTTTTTTTATTTTTTCTCCATCAGATTTTACTATTTTAAAAGTTCCGCTTACAGGATCTCTTGTTGCAATATAGGAAGCTGAAGATTCATTTTCCAGCCTGTCTCCAAAAAACCTGGCTTTGTTTTCATATACTCTTATATTAAATTCTATTTCTGTCCTGTGCCCTATTTCCATTGAATCCAGTATGTTTTTTGTTCTCATTGGAGGAGCGCTGACTGAACAGGTTAAAAGTTTCTTGTTATCCAGCTTATAGGAAACATCAACTGCACAGATATTAAATAGAGGGATAATCAGTATAAAAATTAAAAAAATAAAACTATTCTTCTTCAAATTTATTCTCAAATAAATTATATAATGCATCTACCGCAGCTTGCTCATCATCGCCTTCTGCAATTATTTTTAATTCTGTTTTAAAAGCTGCTGCAAGCGTTATTATGCCCATTATGGATTTTGCATTTATCTCATCGCTATCTTTTCTTATCTTTATTTCAGAATTAAATTTATTGGCAAGTTTTACTATGCTTGCAGCAGGCCTTGCATGAATACCAGCCCTGTTTTTTACAACAACATCCTTTTCAATCATCCAGTTCACTCTCCATAATTTATGTAAAACTATTCCTTAAAATCGCCTGCAGAATCTGTCTCCAGCCATTTCATTACATTTTGATTAAATTCTCTTGCAGAATAATAACCCATTTTCTTTAATCTTTCATTCATTGCAGCTGTTTCAATTATTATTGGTATATTCCGCCCTGGTTTTACAGGTATTATAAGACAAGGCACATGAACGCCCAATATTTCTTCTGTCATTTCACTTGCGCCTATTCTATCATATGCTTTATCAGGGTCCCATGTTTCAAGATTAACAATAAGCTGTATCTGTTCAGAATCGCGTATAGAACCTACTCCAAACAGATGTGTAATATTAATTATTCCAAGTCCCCGTATTTCCATATGATGGGCAAGGAAAGCATTTCCTCCCCTTCCTTCAAGATGATTTCCCCGTATCCTTTTTATTTCAACAAGATCATCAGCAATAAGGCTGTGGCCTCTTTCTATAAGCTCAAGCGCTGCTTCGCTTTTGCCTACCCCGCTTTTTCCCTTTATCAAAACACCTATTCCGGAAACTTCAACAAATACGCCATGAACAACCTGCTGAGGAGCAAAAATATTTTCAAGAACTCTGGTAAGCCGGCCTGAAAATTCAGGAGAAGTAAGAGGTGTCTGGAGAATGGGGCATCTTACTTTTTCAGCCAGTTCAATAAAAAATTTCTCCGGAGTTGCGCTATATGGAAAAACACAGCATGGAAAAGGAAAAGTAAAAAACTTTTCTATTGAATCTGTATTGTTTGCTTCTATCATTTTTTTAATAAAAGCAAACTCGCCGCGCCCGAAAATCTGGACTCTTTGATATGCAAAATTATCAAAATATCCTGCCAGCGCAAGGCCTGGCCTGTCAATGTGAGATACAGTTATTTCCCGCCCAAGTCCTTTCCTTCCTGCTATACATTTTAACTGGAGATCATCATTCTCCTTTAGGTCAAGGCCAAGCAGATCAAGTACTGTTATTTTTTTCATACTATTTATCTTATAACAAGAAAATGAATAATGGAAGAGAACTCTGTTTAAGCTCTCTCCCTGTTTTTTTAGTTTACAGGCCGGATTTTGAGTTTTTTTCTACAATTCTATATTTTTATGTAGTTAAAATCTCCCAATAGTCATCATTAGCAAACTATTTTGCAAAACTCGAATTTCGGCCTTATATACTTTTTTATACAATTTTTATGAAAAATTTTATACAAATTTCTAAAAATTATTATTTTTCAGTATGCTCCTGGATTTTTTCTTTTTCTTTTGCAACTTTATTTTTTATTTTTTCCATTATTTTATCTATTCCATCATAAAGATCATGGTCTTCAACTTTTATATGATGGCTTAATCCCCATCTGAAGTTAATATTTACAGAAATAATATAAAGTCCTTTATCCCGCTCAATTCTAAAAAGCAGATCAATAATCATATCTCCCGCAAAATCAAGCTTTTTCACCTTTTTTTCAATTTGTTCAGTTGTTCTTTCAGTTACCTCATAGTGGATTCCTTTAATCTCCAAGTTCATAAACTTCTCCTTAGTTTAAAGTTATCTTTCATACGAAGATGCTATATCTAGCTCTTTTCTATATTTAGCAACTGTCCTTCTTGCAATTTTGATTCCTTTTTTTTCTTTAAGGAAATCAGCAATATTCTGGTCAGACAGATGCTTTCCTTTTCCTTCAGTATCAATTATCTCTTTTATAATATGCTTAACACTTACACGGGATACGCTATCTTCTTTGCTGTCTGTCCGCGAAAGAGCAGTGGAAAAAAAATATTTGAGTTCATATATTCCCCAGTCTGTCTGAACATGTTTTTTATTGGAAATCCTTGAAATTGTTGTTTCATGCACCCCTACCTGTTCTGAAATATCTTTTAGAGTCAGCGGCGCAAGAAATTTAGGGCCTTTTAGGAAAAATTCTTTCTGGAAAAACACTATAGCTTTTGCTGTTTTTAAAAGAGTCTGATTTCTTAAATGAATTGTCTTTATAAACCATTCTGCTTCTTTTATTTTTGAATTGACAAACTGAGTTGTTTTTTTATCTGCTAATTCTTTTTTATTTTTGCGAATCTCTCTAAATTCCGGACTTATTTCCAAAACAGGGATTTCTTCTTCATTAAGCTTGATAACAAGCTCATTATCTACAGCAGTTGTCATTAGATCCGGGACTACATATATTGTAGTTTCAGTTGAAAATTGCCTTCCGGGAAAAGGGTTAAGTGTTTTTATATATTCAAGAGCATTTGCTACTCTTTTTTCACTTATTTTTAATTTTTTTGCTATTTCTTTATATTTGCCTTTTTCAAGAAGTTCAAAATAGTTTTCAATAATTTCAATAGTATGAGGAGGCATACTATTATCTATTTTTGCCTGGGCAATAAGAGATTCTTTAAAATCATCTGTACATGTTCCATGGGGATCAAGCATTCTTACAAGATTTATAGCTTCATTAATATCTTTGTAAGAATATCCTTTTGCAAGAATATTGGGTTTTTCAATATTAAAACCATCTTCGTTAAGATTTTGTATAAGCAGTTTTCCTATTTCAAGGATTTTTTTTCTTATAGGCTGGACAAGTAATTGTTCAAGAAGATAATCCTGCAAAGATTGGGGCCTTGATAATGCTCCTTCGATAAACATTCTTTTGCTGTCGCTATTATTGTCAGATGATGAAAAATCCCCCGGATCAGAACTTTCTTCAGAATAATCATCTTCATCGCTGCTTTTTTTAGATATATCATCGAGCGAAATATTGCTGTTTTGCTCTACTGCTTCCAGCGCAGGATTTTTTTCAACTTCTTCATCTATTTTTAATTTAAGTTCCTGAATAGGCAGAGCCATAAGCTGTATTGATTGATACATCTGCGGGCTCAATTTCATTTTCTGTTCCTGTATCAATACAGGCTTCTGGTATTGCAATTATATCTCCCAAAAATATAGTACAAAATTCAAGCATTCTGCTTAAAAATAAATATTCTTAAACAGCAATCCTCTCATCATTTAAATTTAGAGTTGCAAGCAGATTTTGTCAATGAATATTTAAGGCTGAATAAAAGATAATAAAGATCAAAAAAGATGCATATTATTATTTATTAGCCAGATTAAGTTTCTTTTGTTGGCAGATCGTGCAGAAGCTTATGAAAGATATGTATCATATTACGGACTATATATGTTCTGATTTTTTTTAAAAATGTTAAAAGATAATTTGTAAAATTTCTAATTTAGCTATATTTTATATAAAGTTAAATAACCCTATTAAGCATGTAATTCCAAGTTGATGATAGCACAAATAAGTGACATTCTCAGAAAATGCCTCTTGCAATAATTCCGGTATAGATATGACATAATCTTGAAAATTTTTATTTTAGCATTGATATGTTCAATTACTACCTTTTGCGGCAAGCTGTTTATTGTATGCCTTATCCTTTTCAGTCAGCTTAAGATATTTACTTGTCTTTTTATTGTATATTGTTTCTTTTTCCCGGAATAGTCTTTTTTTGTTTTTTTGGGCCTTGCATAGGACTTTCAGTAACATCTATCACAATACAGGCAATAGTTGGGCAAGTCCTGCTCAGTATTTTTTTCCTCGCTTCATCATTCTTTCTTACCATTTTTAGGTATTACCGAACAAGTCTCCTATATTTTACAGCAACTATAATTTATTTAATTGTTTCATATGATAAATATATTTATTACTATTATTACATTATACGAATATCATGCGCGATTTTAGACACCTGGAGTATCTTTGTAAAACATCTTGATCCTGTAAAATATATTTATCAAAGCCTGATTTTAAGACTAACGACAAGTCTGCTCTTTCAAAATTGAAGTTTTGAAAGAGCAGATACTTTGAAATTATTTATTTGGCATACGCCGTGGTTTTTGAAAGGACAATATACCATTTTGTTACAGAGGTAACCTTCTTACCTGCAGCTTCGGCAGCCTTCACCGCAGCATCATACTCGGCATATCCGGTATCAACAAGTCCTAAAATAACTGAATGTGATGCTATCTCGGCAGCACCTTCCTTAACTATAGAAGTGGAACTGTTCCCTGTAAAAAGACCATGAGGATCGTTTGTACCACCAATGGAACTCCCTGTAGCACAACTAACAGCTGAAAACCCAATTACCGCCACCAATGTGATAAGTCCGAAAAATTTGAATAAGTTCCTCATAAAAAACTCCTTTGAGTGACCCCCTCTATTTGATAAGATGTCACATAAAATCAGCCATCCATGCAGATGGCCTATACCTCAAAATTATCAAAATCAATTCTGTGTCAATGCTTTACATTTGACCAGAATTTTTAAACCCAAAGAAAAAATTATTATATCAAAATGGTATTGCATAATGACATTGGTAACAATTTTGTTAATGAATCCATTACCCATGCCTATGGACAGAATAAAAAATTAGCTCGATTATATGACAAAAGGTGTAATAAGACAAGCTAATTAAATTATTTAAAAACAACTCAATTTGCCGGAAGAAAATAGCAAAACTTAATAATTATAAGAAAAATTATCCGGCAATTTGTAAATAAAAAATCTGCCAGGCTACATTGAAAAATTGCGGCCAAGATAGATGTGGCGGGCCTGTTCATCAGCAAGAATTTCTTCACGTGACCCGCTTGTAAGTATCTCGCCAAGGCTTATTATATAGGATCTGTCTGTTATTTCAAGAGTGTCTCTTACATTGTGGTCTGTAATAAGTATTCCTATTCCCTTTGTCGCAAGATTTTTAACAATCTGTTTAATCTCATAGACAGCAATAGGATCTATTCCTGCAAAAGGTTCATCAAGCAGAAGATATGACGGTTTTATAGCAAGAGCTCTTGCTATTTCTGTGCGCCTTCTTTCTCCGCCTGAAAGTGTAAAAGCCATCTGCTTTCTTATTGCAGATATTCCAAGCTCATCAAGAAGCGATTCAAGAATTTCTTTTTTTTCTTCATGGTTTATATCTTTGCGTGTTTCAAGTATTGCTTTTATATTATCTTCTACTGTAAGTTTTCTGAAAATAGATGTTTCCTGGGGCAGATATGATATTCCAAGCCTTGCTCTTTTATACATGGGATAATCTGATATATCAAGATTTCCCATATATACAGTGCCGCTTGTCGGTCTTATAAAACCTACAATAAGATAGAAAACTGTTGTTTTCCCTGCTCCATTTGGGCCAAGAAGCCCCACAATCTCGCCTCTTTCCATTGAAAAACTTACATCAGCAACAGCTGTTTTTTTTCTGTAAACTTTTTTTAGGCCCTCGACACCAAGCATTGTCTGGCTTCTATTTTTTTCCATATTTACCTTTTCCATTATTTATCTTAATTACAAAAGCCAAATATATTTTTTCCATTGTTTAATTACCAGCTTGGCTTTCAGGTTCTGCTGCTGTTTCCTGCCTCTCATCTTTTTCATCTTCATTATATATCAAACCTGAAACTTTTCCTTCAAGCTCTATTTCATCTGTATCAAGGTTTATAGTTATTTTAAGAGCCCTGTATTCATCTCCTTTCCAGTACACAAAAGGAAGCCCTGAAAGGTCAAGAATATTGCTTTCTCTGTTATATAGCGCAAATTCAGAACGGCAAGCCATATCTTCTTTTAATATTCTGACTCCTATCTGAACAGTTGCAGATTCTGTTTTGCCTGAATATTCAAGATAATTTCCTTTTACAACTACCTCGTTTCTAAAATCTTCCATTACAACAGAACCTTCAAGCCTTGAAATATCATCTATTCTGTCAAAAACCATTTTATCTGCTGTTATGTAGAGGCCTTTTTTATTATCTTCCACTTTTACTGTTCCGGTACATTCTGCAAAGCGGTAATTGTTTCCGTATAATTCTATTTTGGAAGCATTTATAATAGTTGAACCTGATACTATTTTTGCATTTCCTGAGAGGATTGTATATTCCTTTCCTTTAGACATTGTTGATGAAAAATTATCGCCGTTAAATGTAAAAGTATCAGCAATACAATAATTCCCTGCAAGTATAAAAATTATGAAAAAAAGTAAAAAGCTGTTTTTTTTATTCATAACTTAATTACTCTTCTTCCTCATCTTCTGCAACATAAAAACCTTCTACCCCGCTCTCAAAGTTAAAGCTGTTGTTGGAAGCTGTAGAACTAAATCCCCTGCCTGTAATATAAGAGCCGTCATCTTTCCCCACCGTTACTTCTTCTTCAGGATTTGCTGTAAGGACTTTTTTTTCTCCGTCCCAGGAGATAGATTCTCCTTCGATATAATAGCTCTGCTGTATAGATTTGATTTTAAAAGATTTATCAAATTCTATATTTTCGGTATCAGAAAAGAAATTTGCATGCCCTACTTTTCCTTCAGTCGCTATCCCGCTTGTTTTATCATATTCAGCAAACTGAAGGTTTGTAAAAACTGTAAGATTTTTTTTATCATATGTTTCTGCTTTTTCAGCCTTGAAAATATATGCAGTAGTGCCTTTTTTTATAGATGTTTCATTTAAATTGATAATAACAGCATTTGGCGTTCCTCCTGAAATTTCTTCATCAACCATTGCTTCTTTATAATCAAAACTGCAAGAAAACAAACTTAAAAAAATTATAAACTGAAAAAGTATAGATGGATAATTATTTAACATTCTCCTTGCTTGCCTTTACAAATTGGACAAAGAGCGGATGCGGAGAAAAAGGTTTTGATTTAAATTCAGGGTGATATTGAACCCCAACACCCCACTTGTGGTTAGGCCATTCAACTGATTCCACAAGAGATCCATCAGTAGTAAATCCGCTTATTATAAATCCTGCATCTTTAAAAGCATCCCTGTATTTATTTGAAAATTCATATCTGTGCCTGTGTCTTTCTGTAATTGTTTCTTCTTTATATGCATCAAAAATTTTTGTGCCATGTTCAAGTTTTGTTTCGCTGTTTCCAAGCTTCATTGTTCCGCCATAGAGTTTGGTGTCTACCTGCTCTTCAAGAAGGCTTATAACAGGATATGATGTATCATGCGAGAATTCTGTGCTGTTTGCTTTTTCAAAACCAAGCACATTTCTTGCATATTCAATAACCATTATCTGCATTCCAAGGCATATTCCAAAGTAAGGTATATTGTTTTCTCTTGCATATTTTGCAGCCTGTATCATTCCGTCAACGCCTCTTTGGCCAAACCCGCCCGGAACAAGAATGCCTGATATGCCGGCAAAAATCTTTTTAATCTCATTGCTATCATTTCCGGCCTTTTCAATATCTTCGGAATCTATTTTTATAACTTCAACTTTTACATTATTTGCTATAGAACCGTGGAAAATAGCTTCCACAATTGATTTATATGTGTCATTTAAGTGAATATATTTACCGACAAGTGCAATTTTTACTGTCTGTGTTGCGCTTTTAAAACTGTTTACAACACTTTCCCATGGGCTTAAATCTATGCTGTCTGCATTTTTAATACCAAGTTTTTCTATTGCAATTTTATCAAGATTTTGTTTGTGGTAAACAAGAGGAATTTCATAAATTGTTGTTTTTATATCATATGCAGAAATTACAGCATTATCATCCACATTTGTAAAAAGAGCAATTTTTTTCTTCATGCCGTCGGTAAGCTCAACAGGTGCGCGGCAAAGAAGAATATCAGGCTGAATGCCAAGCTCTCTTAGAGCGCTTACAGAATGCTGGGTTGGTTTTGTTTTTAGCTCCCCGCCCACAACTTCAGGAACAAGCGTAAGGTGGACATAGGCAACATTTTCCCTTCCAATATCATGCCTGAACTGCCTTGCAGCTTCAATAAATGGAATAGATTCAATATCTCCTACTGTTCCGCCTATTTCTATTATTACAACATCGACATCAGGCGATTCGCCGATTGCAAAAATTCTGCTTTTAATTTCATCTGTAATATGGGGTATTACCTGCACTGTTCTTCCAAGATAGCGGCCTTCGCGTTCTTTTTGTATAACAGTCTGGTAAATTTGGCCTGTTGTCATTGAATTTGCCCTGGTAAGCGGAGCGCTGGTAAATCTTTCATAATTTCCAAGATCAAGATCTGTTTCTGCCCCATCAGCAGTAACATATACTTCTCCATGCTGGTATGGACTCATTGTTCCGGGATCTACATTTAGATATGGATCAGCTTTTATAAGCCTTACTCTTAGTTTTCTGCATTCCAATAAGCTGCCGAGGGAAGCCGCAGCTATCCCTTTTCCAAGACTTGAACAAACTCCGCCTGTGACAAATATATATTTATTCATATAGCTGATTATTTTATACCATCTTGAGAATGTCAATTACTGATAGCAGACAGTTTTTAAAATTGGGAAAAATCTGTATTTAAGTTATATTTAAGATATTTAAAGCAACATAAAATTTATATCTATTTCAAAGCTGTTGCATCTATTATTTTTGATATTTATGCGCCATTTTTTCAAATATCATAACTATTGGTTAATTCTGCCATTTTTCAACTTTATTTCTGTTTTTCCAAAGATAAAATATTTATTAAATTGGTACTTATGTTACAAATAGAATATTAATTATAAACTAATTCTCATTATTTGGATAATTTTTTAAATAAAATATAATTTTGACATCAGCATATTAAAAAATAAATTGACAATACTGGTTAAAAAACTATACTTATGATAGAGAAAAGCAGCCTATGACATTTTCAATTACAGATGCTGATTTTGAAAAAATGAAAAGCCTCATCTATGAAAAAAGCGGAATACATTTTTCTGAAATTAACAGGCCTATTTTAGAGAGCAGGCTAAAAGAAAGGCTTAAAATAGCAAATGTTGATACAATAGATAATTATTATAAGCTTATAACAAACAATGAAGAAGAGATGAAAATTCTTCTTGATTCTGTTACAACAAACCTTACACGGTTTTTCAGAAACACAGGACATATGGATGCTTTTGAACGCTATATTATTCCTGAGCTTGTTGCTTATAAAAAGAAAAAAGGCGATCTTACCATAAAAATATGGAGCGCAGGCTGTTCGACCGGTGAAGAGCCATATACACTTGCAATGATTCTTGCAGAAATTCTTCCCAAAGAGTTTACACCATCTATTACAGCATCTGACTTAAGCCTTAAATCATTAATGACAGCTAAAACAGGGTTCTATCAGGAAAGCCGTATGGCAGGAATACCTGATAAATATCTTTCAAAATATTTTGAAAAGACAAAAGACGGCTATCAGGTTGTGGAAAAATTAAAAAATATGATTAAATTTGATTACCATAACCTTAAATTTGACAGCGGCCTTAAAGGGCTTGATATTATATTTTGCAGAAATGTAATTATCTATTTTGATGAAGCTGCACAGGAAAATGTAATAAGTAAATTCTGGAATTCGTTAAGCAATCATGCTTATCTTGTAATAGGCCATTCAGAATCTCTTTTCGGCATGAAGACTCAATTCCAATTCCATAAAACAGAGTGGGCTACTTTTTATACAAAAATGATTGATTAATATTTTATACGCGGGAAAAAGTTGTGGATAATAAGATAAAAGTGCTTGTGGTAGATGATTCGGCTCTTATGAGATCACTTATAAGTAAAATGATTGAAAGCCAGGAAGATATGGCTGTGGTTGGAACAGCTATGAATGGAATATTTGCCCTTCAAAAGATTCCTATGTTAAACCCTGACATAATAATACTGGATATTGAAATGCCGGAAATGAATGGAATTGAATTTTTAAAAGAAAGAGAAAAAAGAGGAATAAAAATACCTGTTATTATACTTTCTTCTGTTGCAGAAAAAGGCGCTAAAATTACATTTGATGCACTATCTTATGGAGCTTCAGACTTTATAACAAAACCTTCAGGATCAATTTCCCATAATATAGCAGATGTTTCATCGCAGCTTATTTCGTTAATAAGAGCATATACAGGAAGAAAAGAGAAACTGCCGAAAGAAGAGATAAAGGAAAAGCTGATCCAGCCTGCAAAGAGCGCTACTTTAGAGATAAAAGAAGTTCCTGCAGCACACCCCTCAAGCGGAAAAATAGATATAGTTGCAATAGGAATTTCAACAGGCGGGCCAAATGCTCTTAGAGTTCTTCTTTCAGAAATTAAAGAAGATTTTAAAGTTCCAATAGTAATAGTTCAGCATATGCCTGAAGGGTTTACAGCAGAATTTGCAAAAAGCCTTAGAAGAGTCTGCCCTCTTGATGTAAAAGAGGCCGAGGATAATGACCTTATTGCTCCGGGAAGAGTATTAATTGCTCCCGGAAACAAGCATATGAAAATAGAAAAAAAGCGGCTTGGTAATGTTTCTGTTTTAAACAGCAATGATCCTGTAAATGGACACAGGCCTTCTGCCGGCGTTCTTTTTAATTCAGTTGCCGAGATCTACGGCAACAGGGCTTTGGGAGTTATAATGACAGGAATGGGCCGCGATGGTTCTGCAGAAATAGGCAATATTTATAAAGCAGGCGGTTATACAATAGCGCAGGATGAGAAATCTTCTGTTGTATTTGGAATGCCGCGTGTAGCAATTGAATTAGGGTTTATAAATAAAATATTACCGCTTGAAAATATGTCAAAATTTATAACTGATTATATTTCCTAATAGAGATTTTTTATGGGCTGGTACGGTAAGTTAATTGGCGGAGCAACAGGCTTTTTTGTCGGAGGATCTATAGGAGCAATTCTTGGAGCTGCGATAGGGCATAGTTTTGATAAAATGACAGAAGTCCAGGAATATGGACAGAATAATTATCAAAACCAGAAAAGAAGCAGGTCACAAAAATTTACAGCAAATGATCAATCACAAATGATTTTTTTTGTCTCAACATTTTCCATGCTTGGAAAAATGGCAAGCGCTGGAAATGGTATTTCAGGAGCAGAGATAAGAATAATAGAGGAATTTATAGACAGAAATATGCGCCTTGGAATAGCTGAAAAACAGTTTGCAATGAGAATTGTAAATACAGCAGCAACATCGCCTGAAACATTTGAAAAATTTGCGCAGCAGTTTTATTCACTGTTTCACAGTCAGCCTCAGATTCTGCAGACAATGTATGATATACTTTACAGAGTAGCAACTGCTGATAACATATTAGGCCGGGATGAGGAACTAATTCTTAATTCAGCAGCAAAAATTTTTAATTTACAAAATAGGGGAAGCAGCACAGCTTATGCTGCCGGCAATGCTGCTGTTGATAAAAATTATTCAATTCTTGGATGTAAAAGAACAGACAGCAATGATATAATAAAAGCAGCATATAAAAAACTTGTCAAAGATTACCATCCTGATACTATTGCCTCAAAAGGGCTTCCCGAAGAGTTTACAAAATTTGCTGCGCAAAAATTCAGTGAAATAAACCAGGCTTATGAAGAAATCAGAAAAGAACGCAGCTTTTGATATAAAACTTGTTTTTTTCTGCGGCAACCCTGGAAAAGAATATTCAAAAACACGCCACAATGCAGCATGGATGGCGCTGGAACAGCTTGAAAAAAAAGAGACTCTTTCCTGGCAGAAGAAATTCAAAGGAATATTTTCCAGGCTTGAAAAAAATAATGGAATAATTTTTCTAAAACCGGAAGTTTATATGAACCTTGCAGGAGAATCTGTTTCGCCTGCGCTCTCTTTTTTTAAATTATCTCCTGAAAATCTTATTGTCTGCCATGATGATATAGAACTTGATTTTGGAACCATATCTTTTAAATTCGGCGGCGGAAGCGCAGGACACAATGGACTCAGGTCTATAGCAAACATGATTGGAACAAATAATTTCTACAGATTAAGAATAGGAATTTCAAGGCCGGCTTTCGGTAAGGTAGATGCTCATGTTTTGGGAAGATTTTCACCTGATGAAGAAGCTATTCTGCCTCTTTATATGGAAAAAACTGCATCAAAGCTTGAAGCTTTTTTAAACAAATCCGAAGAGCAGAAAATATCCGAAGGCACAAAGATAAAACTGCTTGATTAAAATATTCTCTTTTTTCTAAAAATATTAGAGTGGAAGCCTGCCCTGTATTGATCTCATAAGAGTAAGTTTATCTGTATATTCAAGATCGCCGCCAACAGGAAGGCCTGATGCAAGTTTTGTTATTTTTATATTTTTTCCAGCAAGAAGTTTCTGAATATATAAAGCAGTTGTATCTCCTTCTACAGAAGGATTTGTTGCAATAATAATTTCAGTAATATTTTCTTTATCAAGCCTTTGCAAAAGCTGTTTGATATTTATCTGGTCAGGCCCTATTCCCTCAATTGGAGAAAGATGGCCCATTAAAACATGGTATTGCCCGCTGAAAATACCTGTTGATTCAATAACAGAAATATCCTGAGGCATCTCAACAACACAAATAATATTTTTATCCCTCATTGTATCTGAACATATTTCACAAATATCATGTTCTGTATAATTGCCGCATATCCTGCAGTTTTTTATTTTTTCAACAGCATCGCAGATAGAATTTGTAAATGTACGTATATAATTTTTATCAGCTTTAAGAAGATAATAAGCTATTCTTGCAGCGCTTTTTTTCCCAATTCCGGGAAGTGATGAAAGATTTTTTATAAGAATATCTATAGAATTCAAAATAATCCTTTTATTTAAAATAAATTACCAAAAGGCATTCCGCCGGGAATATTTAATCCTCCGGTAAGAGCTGAAGCCTCTTCATTAATCTTATCTTTCATACGCTGGACTGCATCATTAAATGCAGCTTTAATAAGTTCTTCAAGCATGCCTGTATCATTCGGATCAATTGCTTCTTTTGTTATTCTTATATCAACAACCTGCATATGGCCATTGATTTCTACTTTTACCATATCGCCGCCTGCATATCCTGAGACAGTAATTGTAGATAATTTTGACTGGAATTCACCCATTTTATTTTGAATACCCTGGAAATTTTTTAACAGTTCCATTGGATTAATATTCATTGCCCTGTTCCTTTCTTACCCGTGATTCTATAATTTCTCCCTTAAAGACTTTTTTTACAAGATCTACTTTGGAGCTGCTATTTAAAATAGTTTCTTCTGTTTCTTCTTTCTTTGCAGAAAGAACTACTTCTATTTTGTAATTGCTGTTTGTAATTGAATCAAGTTCTTTTTTTACAGCAGGAATTTCATTTTTTATACTGTCTAGGGAAAAATTGTCGGCACAGTATATTATTATAGAATTTCCCTTTCTCTCCCACAAGGTTGTTTTTGCAAGAGAAGAAGCAAGCATCATATTTGTTTTCTTGAAATTTGCAACTATTTCATCTCTGTAGCAGGTAAAATCACCTGACTCTTCTTCCTGTTTTTTATTTTTTTCTTCGCTGTTTGAAGATGCGGGAATTTCCTGAACAGGAACTCTTTTGATTTCATCTTTAAGTTTTTTTATGCTGTCCAGTATCTCAATATCTGAAAGATGTTTTGTTATAAATGAAAGCCTGCTTATTGCAAGTTCTATTTCAAACTGCTGGTTAAGCGAGTAACGTATATTTCTGAAAAGATCGAGAAGCAGCGAAAGCGCATATTCTATTTGCTGAACAGAAAGTTTTTCAAGCACTTTTGCAGAAAATCTTTCCACAGGAGAACCTAAAATACCTTCTTTTCTAACCCCGTTTTTTATAAGCAGAATATTTCTGAAATATTCAGAAAGTTCTACAATAAACTGTTCGGGCGAAACACCTTTTTTCATTATTTCGCCGGCTATCCTCAGCGATTCAAGACTGCTCCCATCTGTAAAA
Organism: Spirochaetia bacterium; assembly: GCA_031548835.1. GTDB lineage: Bacteria > Spirochaetota > Spirochaetia > CADAEX01 > CADAEX01 > WQTU01. The sequence goes on along the minus strand of JAVBQS010000124.1, from coordinate 7,737 downwards.
TTTTCTGCAAGTTCATTTATTTCATCAAGGCCTACAAGCCCCAGCTTTTCTTTTATCTTGCTGATAGTTATTTTTCCATCAGAAAAAGAGACAATCTGGTCATAAAGAGTATAAGCATCACGCAGAGATCCTGTTGATTCTTTTGCAATCCATAGTAAAGCTTCATCTTCAGCTTCAATATTGCTTTCTGCAGAAATTTCTGAAAGCTTTACTTTTATCTCTTCAAGCCCTATAAGGCGGAAGTTAAACTGCTGACACCTCGATCTTATTGTAGCAGGAACTTTATGAACTTCTGTTGTTGCAAAAATAAAAACAATATAAGGAGGGGGCTCTTCTATTGTTTTTAAAAGAGCGTTAAAAGCGCTATTTGAAAGCATATGAACTTCATCAATAATATAAACTTTATACCTGCTGTTGCTTGGAGCAAAAAGAACTTCATCTCTTATTTCTCTTACATCATTAACAGATGTGTTTGATGCTCCGTCAATTTCAATAACATCGAGGGAATTTCCTCTTGTGATTGAAAGGCAGTTGCCGCATACTCCGCATGGATTATCAGAAGGCCATTTTTCACAATTTATTGCTTTTGCAAGTATTCTTGCTGCTGATGTTTTTCCAACGCCTCTTGGCCCTGAAAAAAGATATGCATGTGCAATTCTGCCTGAAGCAACAGATTTCTGAAGGCTTGTTGCTACAAAATCCTGCCCTGTAAGCTGGTCAAAATTGGAAGGTCGTTTTCTGGATGCTGTGACTTCATATGCCATATTAACTATATTATCCCGGACATTTTTAAATGCCTTACTCCCTGACTATGATTATTGCATAATAATTAATAAATTACTGTACTCAGCAATTCATCTGTCAAAGAATAATAAAACCTTCAGTTTGTAAGCTTTCTGCATCACACTGCTAACCGCTTACTGCTGCTACCTCCCGGTCCTGACAGGGTTGGGCGGCAGACAGTTGCGCAGCGCCTGACAAACTGAAGGAATACGGAGAGATAGGGATTCGAACCCTAGGTACCCGGTTAGGGTACATACGCTTTCCAAGCGTACTCCTTCGGCCTCTCGGACATCTCTCCAACAAATTTTCCTGATCGGAGAGGGAGGGATTCGAACCCTCGGAACTGAAACCAGCTCAACGGATTTCGAGTCCGCCCGATTCAACCACTCTCGCACCTCTCCAGATATTCGTACCCAAGAGGATTCGAACCTCCGGCCTTTAGATCCGCAATCTAATGCTCTATCCAGCTGAGCTATGGGTACCTGCATTGCTTTAATTTATGCAAAAAAAACGGAGAGGGAGGGATTCGAACCCTCGGTACCCCGTTGAGGGTACAACTCCTTAGCAGGGAGCCCGATTCGGCCACTCTCGCACCTCTCCATATTTGTGAATTATTTATTGGAAAAATAACTACAAATTACTCAAAAAATTAAAATGTATCAAAAAGTAACACAAATTAACTTTCTTGCGCTTTTAAGTAGTATATATTTTTCAGACAATCTGTCAAGTAAGATGTTTTGAATTAGATTTCTGATAAACAAACAATATTATTAAATATATTTGCATTGGGAAAATTATTTAACTCTTAAAAAGATATTTCATAAATAAATAATAAATCTTTTCCAGTAGGGAAAATAAAATTAAAAATATTATATAAAAAATTTTTTATCTTTTTCATTTATTTATAAAGGATTTTTATTAAATTATATTTAGAAAATAAATACTAACGAAATCATACCAAAAGATAATTTACAATATTGTTAAAAAAACAGTATATCTTTTACAGTTTTATTTTAATCTTATTTTTTAAAATATAGAGGAGAATTGTATGCCGTTTTTTATATTAGATAGAAATCTTTGTAAAAAAGATAATATTTGCGTAAAGCTTTGCCCTGCTGGAATTATAAAACTTGATAATGAGCAATTTCCATATATTGATAAAAACAGCGCTTCAAGATGTATTAAATGCGGACAGTGTGTCTCTTTTTGTCCACACGGAGCATGCAGTGTGGAAAGTGTTCCAAATTTAATAAAAATTGATAAAACTCTTATTCCATCTCCAGAGCAAGCAGATATGCTAATATTGAGCAGGCGCAGTATACGCATGTTCCGAAACGAAGAGCTTTCAAAAAAAGAAATTACTTCTCTTCTTAAAATAGCAGAGACAGCCCCTACAGCAGGAAACAGAAGAGTTCTGCGCTGGATTGTTATTGGAGAAAGGGAAAAGCTAAATAAGGCAGGCAGCCTGGTTGCAGAATATTTTAAGAAAGAAGCTGAAAAACATGAAAAAGCTATGCCGCAGGAAGCAGAATTTATGAAACGCCTTGCAGCTGCGCATGAAGAAGGCAAACAAGTTTTTTTCAGGGGAGCGCCGCAGCTTATAATAGCAGCTTCGCCTGAGGATTCTGCATGGAAAATGGAGGATGGAGTTGCAGCGCTTACATACCTCGAGCTGGCAGCCCATGGGCATGGCATTGGAATGTGCTGGGCAGGATATTTTATTACTGCAGCAAGAAATTATAAGCCGCTGCAGGATTATCTTGGAATTACAAAAGATGAATATATTTGCGGCGCACAGATGACAGGCTACCCTGTTCTTGGAACAGCAAAAAAAGTTCCTGAGAAAAAGTCATATAGCGTGTCATATATTTAATTTTACAGAATTATATAATTAAGAACTGGAATATTCGGGTTATAGATTATGATTGGATTTAATAAAAAATACGGAGAAGGTGGGATTCGAACCCACGGACGCTCGCACGTCAACGGTTTTCAAGACCGCCTCCTTAAACCACTCGGACACCTCTCCAATATATATTGGTTTTTGAAATATATAGGAATCTTCTCTATTTGTCAAGAAAAGCAGGAGGTTATAATATAGCATTTAATTTTTCATACATTAATTATTTAAAAGATTATCTATTTTTAAAAATCATGAAAGATCAAGCCCTGTTATATTATCAACAGGAAGGGAAAAAACAATACCTTGTGCTTTTGAAGCAAGCCCAAAAGATTGGCTTATAGCCTGCATTATTGCTGTTTTTTTATCTCTTATTGTTAGTATGGCAATTATCTCTTTTTCTTCCTGCACAGATATTTCGAAAAATTTTACTGCTCCTTCATTAGCAATTCTTCTTGCATTTATAACAGTTCCCCCTGTAGCTCCTGCTTCTTTTGCTTTAGCCATTAATTCATCGCTATATCCCTGATTAAGAACTGTTATTACCAAATCATATTTTGCATTATTTTTCATTTCATCTGATTCCTTTTCTATTTTTTCCATTATTGAGTCATTTGGCTCCTGAGTTAAAATTTGTAAGACAGGATTGTTTATTCCTGACAAAGCTATTGTAAATGCAATACCTGTTCCAGGACTATGAAGCCCCATTTTTTTGCTAACCTCTTTGAGAATCACAGGTACTCTAAAATCAGGTTCAAGACAAAGAACTACTGCTTTTTCTGAGCTTCCTATGCCAAGCAGATTAAGAATTTCCGAAGTTGCAGTTCCTTTTCCCTTACATATAAAATGGAACCGGACATATTGTTTTTTTAATATTTCTGTAAGAATTTTTGATTTATTCCAGTCAACAATAAAAACCAGTAATTTTAATACAGGCATTTTAATACTTTTATCCATTAGAAGCACCCTCCGCATATTCAATAATCTGGTCTGCATCTTTAATATCTATCTGTTCCGGTTCAGAAATCTGTTTTTCAGCTTTTTTGGTTTTTCTTGCATATAAAAGTCCCATAATCTGAATTGTAATAAGAGGAGTCATTGCAACCATGGCAACAATCCCAAAAGCATCTGTCAAAACATTTCCGTTAACTCCTTCGCAGGCCCCTATTGCAAGAGGAAGCAGGAAGGTGGAGGTTAGGGGGCCGCTGCACACACCGCCGGAATCAAAGGCAATACTTGTAAATATATTTGGAACAAAAAAAGTTAAAAAAAGAGCTATAGCATAGCCGGGAAGAAGTATCCACATAACAGGAATTCCTGTAAGAATTCTTATCATAGATATAGCTAACGCTGCTGCCATGCCTACGGATAAGCCGCGGTTCATTGCTTTTTGCGGTATTGCGCCTCCAGTTACATCTTCAACCTGTTTATTTAGCACATGAACAGCAGGTTCTGCCGCAACAATAAAATATCCTATCAGCATTCCAAGCGGCACCATAAGCCATTTAAAAGCTGATCCTGCAATTTCAAAACCTATTATGTGCCCCACAGGTATAAACCCAACGTTAACGCCTGTTAAAAATAATACAAGCCCGATAAGTGTATATACAAAACCAACAGCAATTTGTCCAAGCTGTCTTTTTTGAAAACGCCTTACTATTAACTGAAATATAAGAAAAAACAGAACAATAGCAGCAAGAGCTAAAGAAATTTCTTTAAAATATACAGGAAGCTGTATTACAAATTCTTTTACAACATCTCTTGTTGTTTCAACAGAAGGAAGCACTGCAGTTTTATAGCTTCCATTAGTTGGCTTAAAAAAAATACCAAGAATAAGAACAGCAAGAATTGGACCGGCGCTGCTTAAAGCAACAAGGCCGAAGCTATCTCCCCGGGAATTTTTGTCGCTCCTCACAGATGCAAGGCCAAACCCCATTGCAAGAATAAATGGAACAGTCATCGGGCCGGTTGTTACCCCGCCGGAATCAAAAGCTAAAGGTATAAAATTTAAAGGAGTAAATGCTGCTACTGCAAAAATAATAATATAAAAAATAAGAAACAGTAATGAAAGCTTTATCTTAAATAATATACGTACTATAGCTATTGCAAGAAGAACACCGACACCTGCTGCTATGGTAAGGATTAAAACCATTCTTGGAATTGCAGATACCTGGTTTGCCAATACCTGAAGGTCTGGTTCTGCAATAGTAGTAATAAAACCCATAATAAAACTTACAACTATAACAAGCCAGAGTTTTGCAGTCTTTGTAAATTGAACTCCAAAACCTTCTCCCATAGGCATCATAGCCATATCAGCTCCAAGAGTAAAAAAACCCATTCCTATAATTAAAAGAGCTGCGCCTGCGAGAAACATCATAATTGTTCCTACAGGTATTGGCACAATAAAAACACTTAACAGAAGCACAATTACAGTTATAGGCAATACTGATGAAAAAGCTTCCATTATTTTTTCTTTTAATTTTTTATTCATTATCCTGCCTTAAAGTACAATAACAATATATAATTTTTTAATTATTAATAAGCTTATTTAAGCTGAAAAAATAAACACTCTTAATATCAGATATTTTTCAAACCTAAATCAAACTGTAGTTTCAGCTTGCTGAAAAACAGTTTCTATTATTTAAGAGCAGCCCTGTATTAGGATGTTTCTGTTGCTATCTTTTGCGCATCCTGCAGAACTCCTGCTATTGTCTGGTTTGCCTGCTTTACTCCCTGCACACTTTCATTTACCTGCCTTGAAGTAGATTTAAGCTTATCTATCTCCTGATAAATCACAGCGCTTCCCTTCTGTATTTCCCCGGATTCATTTCTGACTTCCTGTGTCATATCTTCTATTGTTTTAAGAGATTCAAGTATCTGTTTTCCTCCCAGCGCCTGCTCTTCCACTGCATTGTTTACTGTATCAAAAGAAGCTCCCATTGTATTTACTTCGGTAAACATTGTATTAATTGTTTTTGATGCCTCATCAGAGACTGATATCATCTCTTTTATTATCTCTTCCATTTTTTTAATTTCTTCAGAGATAGATACTGATTCTTTATCTGACATTTCTGCAAGCTTGCGTATTTCTCCTGATACTACTGCAAATCCCTTGCCTGCTTCTCCTGCATGGGCTGCTTCAATTGCTGCATTCATGGCAAGGATATTTGTCTGGCTTGTAATATTTGATATTGTCCTGTTTGCTTCCTGAAGTGTTTTAGACTGTTCGGATACCTGTTTTAATTTGCCTACAAGCTGTCCCATTTTTTTCTGTCCAAGCTCTGATGAATGGATAAGCTTATTAGTAATCTTGCTTACATTATTTACAACAGATCTTATAGACTGAATATTAGCTACCATCTGTTCTATTGATGCTGATGATTCGCTTATATTTTCTGCCTGGGTCTGAACTGCTTTATTAAGAGAATTAATATTTTGTATTATTGTTTCCACAGAACCTGATGTCTGCTCTACAGATTCCAGCTGCAGGTTTGACTGATTTTGAACAGAATCCATATTTTCTGTTATAACTCCAAGGCCTTCGGACGATTTAGACATTGCTGTATCAAGTGTTTTTCCAAGATTGGTAAGATTTGCAAGATGCCCATTTAAATCGCTGATTGCTTTTTTAAAATTATCCCGTATTACCATCAATGCTTTTTGCAATTTTCCAATTTCGTCTTTTCTAAAAGTTGTTATTCCTACTTCAAAATTCATTTCAGCCAATGCCCCTGTTATATACAAAACTTCATTGATAGGTTTTAGAAGAAATGAGGAAACCTGAATTGCAAGTAAAGAAGCAAGAACAATAGCAAGGAATAAAGAAATAGAGAGAGCTATCCATGCATTTTTTAAAAGATTTGTCATAAAGGAAACTTCACAATCCAATACCAAAAGGCCGACAATATTATTATTTCTTATAACAGGCAGGTATGCAGATATATAAGTTCCCCACTCATCTTTAAAAGGTTTTTTAGAAATCTGTGCCTCTTTGGTTTCATAGGCTGATGTTACCTCTTCTGGAATATCTTCATCAAAAGTAAAGAGAGGAGTAAGAAATGAATTAAAATTACCATCTTTAAGAAAATTGGTGTCAAAAATAAAATCATATCCATCCGGCCCTTTTTCAATCATAGAAATATAATCTATTTCAAAAATATCACCAATTTGTTTCATTCCTCTTATAAAATTCCATAACTCTTCTGAATTATTTTTCACACCTTTAACAAAATAATCTCTATCTCCTACAGCAGGATATTGCTTATCAATCATTGTAGCTACTTTTTTAAGAGTATCTTGTATAGTATGTTTAATATAATTTGTATATTGGCTATACATGATTATTCCAACGCCAAATGATACAATTATTCCCAATCCAATAAAACAGAGGAAAAATCTGGATTTCAGGCTTTTCATTTTAAACCTCCGAAAATTTATATATAAAAATATTTCAATAAAAATAAAAACAGTTTTATTAAACCATACCAATAGAAAATATTTTTGTTCCAGTCTACTGTTTTTCTTCTCTACAATAAATCATAATTAAAATAGAAAGACAAAACCAGAGTTATGGCAAAATAGTGGTAAATATTTTTATATTATTTTTTGCTCAATATATAAATAAGTTGACATCAAAATACACATATATAGAAAAACCAAAAAATATAGTTTTAATAAAAGTCAAAACATTAAAGAGAAAAATTATTTGAAATAATTGAAATATATTGGTTAAGATTATTAGCTCCGGCATAAAATGCCGGAACTGTTTATAAAAAATCAGATTATACTAAAATATAAAATTCTGTATAAATTATCTTTTTATTATTTAAGAGTGGCAGAAAATTTGGAAGTCTCGGCTGCTATCTTTTGCGCATCCTGCAGAACTCCAGCTATTGTCTGGTTTGCCTGTTTTACTCCCTGCACACTTTCATTTACCTGTTTTGATGTTGCCTGGAGTTTATCAATTTCCTGATGAATTACAGCGCTTCCCTTCTGTATTTCTCCTGATTCGTTTCTTACTTCCTGTGTCATATCTTCTATTGTTTTAAGAGATT
>JAVBQS010000145.1:0-2541 GCA_031548835.1 Spirochaetia bacterium | reverse complement strand
TGGGTAGATCTGTATGGCTGCCGTTTTATTAAAACCCTTCCATTTTTTAAAAGCCCTGCAAGTGAATAAATTCTTGTAACTTCGATTGAATCATCAAGATCAAGATCTGGCAGCAGTGAAACAAGTCTTGAACCTGCCAGTGTTTTTCCGCTTCCCGGAGGGCCGAATAAAATTATGTTATGCATACCTGCTGCAGCAACTGAGATAGCTTTTTTTAAATATTCATGGCCTTTAATATCTGAAAGAGAATTATTTATGCTATTATTTTTACATTCATCTTTATTATTGTTTTTTGATACAAAGTTGTATTGAGGTAAAATATTTTCCGATATATTTTTTAATATATCAACTGCTTCTGTAAGGCAGCTGCATGGATAAATTCTTTCTGCTTTTGATGATAATGCTTCTTCTATATTTCCTTCAGGCACAATATAAGCATAGGCATTTTCTTTCTGACCTGCAATTACTGCAGAAAGTACTCCATTTACAGGACGTATTGCACCTGAAAGCTGAAGCTCTCCCAATACCATAATTTTTCTTTCTTTATCATCTCCAAAAAGTCCTGTTTTCTGAAGAATTGAAACAGCTATTGAAAGATCAAAAGATGCTCCTTCTTTTTTTATGCCTGCAGGAGCAAGATTAACAACAATGCGTTTCCCGGGAAAATCAAATAGAGAGTTTTTAATTGCAATTCTTACTCTTTCAACAGATTCTTTTACTGCTGTGTCAGGCATGCCTACAAGATTTACCCCTGGTATGCCTGAGCGAAGGTCTGCTTCTACATTTACAATATCTCCTTCAAATCCTCCCGGAGAGTAACTAATAATATTCACATAAGAAGTAACTTGTGCACTAACAAATCTGATTCAATTTATATTTTTTATTCCAGCTTTTTCTTAAATATATACAATTTATTTTACTGAATAAGTAACTGATTTTTGCACAGAAGTAATTTCAGCAATGCCTCCTGATTCTTTTTCAAAAAAACCTTCAGTTTTAATTTTTTTCATAATTTTATCCTGAATTTCAGATGGAATAATTAAATCGCATGTTTCTCTGGCATGGGATATATGGAATGTTCCTTCTTCCTCATGGTAATAAGAACGGAATTCTAATGGTAAAAGAGTTGCTCCCCCTGCACCTGCAGACATTGCAGCTTTAACAAAAATATCAATATAACCTTCTTCTGCAGTAAGGGAAAGACAGGTAAGATCATGTTGCGCTTTTCCGCCGGAAACTTTACTATTTCTTTTTGTTCCCAAACGCCTCCACTCGCTTGACCCGCGCAGTTCATCCAATGCTGCAATAACCTGTTCCATACTAGCTGCATAATTTCTTTTTCCTCTTCTGACTCTTAAATTAACAGATAATGCCCGGACATAACTTTTAAAGATAAAACCCTGTCCAGGCAAATCAAGACGCGCTTTATGAACAACAACGCCTTCCAGTAATTCTGCATCAATACTTGGAACAATAAAATATATTACTTCTTTTTCAACAGGAATAGTTATTCTTAAAAGGCCAAGTTTATTTCTAAGTCCCATTCCTTTTCCAAAAGATATAACTGGGACACAAAGCCCCATTTCCAGCACCATAGCAGCTAACGAAGAAGCCATTCCTCTCTGGACAATACAGCATAATACTGCATAATTTTCATGTAATATTTTTTCTTCTTTGCATAGGACTGAAAGTTTTTCTTCATTGAATTTAAATTTTTCAGTACGGAGAGGCTGAACATTTTCAGCATATATAGATCCATGTCCCGGCAAATAAAGGTCTGCAGTTTCTGCAAGACGCCGCATTATAGCTGTTTCATACTTTTGGGGAACACAAAATCTATAAACCCATGCTCTTGTTTCTTCTGATATTGTCTTTGATCTTAGTCCCAGTAAAGTGGAGCGGTCAACTAACGCAATTTGCTTGGCTCTTTGAATAAAAACTTCAGGAATACTTAGATCTCTTAATGACTCATCTATAAGAGGCATAAGATTATCATCAATCATGCAGGTTATTCTGGAAAGATCTGTTTGCGCTAACATTTTATACCTCTTAATATTTATGTTTCTGATATTATTGATTTTTTAGCTCTCATCCGGTTTAATATGCCTGATAAAAGAACAACAAGAATAGGAAAAACACTTGCTGTAGCAACAATGCCGAAAGCGCCTCCTGCGCTGCCTGATTGTCCTCCAATGCCAAGGCCGGCGGCAATAACAAGCGGTACTGTTACAGGGCCGGTTGTAACACCTGCAGCATCCCATGCAATAGCAGCAAATTCTTCTGATGAAAATATTGTAAGAATAATGGCAAAGGTATATGGTATGCCAAGCAGCCATGAAAGAGGAATGTTAAAAAGTATATGCCCAAATCCCAATGCCATGCCAAATCCAACTCCTATAGCCACAGATGTAATTAGTGTTGATTTTTTATATGTGCCTGTTGTGATTTCTTCTACTGTTATTCCCAGGGCAGCAAGCGAGGGCTCTGCAAGTGTTGCTCCAAAGCCAAGAATAAAAACAAATATTAAAACAACAAGTAATC
>JAVBQS010000207.1:0-2635 GCA_031548835.1 Spirochaetia bacterium | reverse complement strand
GATGATGTAGGTAAAAAATATTTTATAGTTGATATTGCTGATAAAAATTTTCTTTCACTTGCTCTTGCTCTCCGGGAAAAGAAAAGCTTTATAAAACTTCCATAAAAACTGTCTATAATTTTTATCATAATTATAAACAAGATATTAGAAATACGAAATCTAATTGTATTGAAATATTTTTATTTTCGTTAGCTGATTTAATATATTAATAATATCAAAAAAATTAACTTAAGACAGATAACATCAGCTTATTAATATTAATTAATCACTATTTCAAAATCCCCACATCTTTAAAATATTTTATAGCTCCTGGATGCATTGGTATAGGAACTCCGGCTGCCGGATCTTTAGTATTCATATATGGAATATTTGAAGGAAGAATTGTTTCAAGCCAATCCAGGTTTTCAAACCAGACTCTTGTAAATTCATAAATCATTTCATCAGGAATATTTTCATGAGTAAAAGTAAGGTACGGAGCTACTAATTGTTTTTGATTTTTTATTTCAATTTCTTCTCCAAAATCTCCAAGATAGAAATATGGGTTTTCCTTTAGAAACTCCTGCACCATTTTTGGGTCATTGGGTAAAAATCTGATTTTTTTTGATGTAATCATTTCCCTAAGGTCGCCATGACCATATCCAAACATATAAATAAGAGCATCTGCCCTGTAGTCTACAAACATTCTTGTAGCATCTGATTTCATAACCTGGTAGATTTTGGTATTTTCTTTTGTTATTCCATGAAATTTTAAAAGTTCAAGCACCTGCTCTCCTGTAACATCTCCTTCTATATATGTAGCAATTGATGTTCCTTTTAAATCCTGTAAATATTGATATTTTGAATTATCCATTACAATTGTGTTAAGTACACCAGGCCATAATCCGAATAAAGCTCTTAAATGAGGATGAGGCGGTAAATCACTCCAGCCAGGCCCAATACCCTTATATGCCTGATAAATTGCTGCGCCATTTGTAAATCCAAGTGTTGCTTCCCTGCTGGTTATACGTTTTACATTTTCAAGACTAAGGCCGGGAGAACCAATATTTGCAGCAACATATTCAGTATTATCACTAATTAATTTTGCCCAGGCAGCTCCTGCAGCATACCATGATCCTCCAATGGAAGAGGATTTAATAAGAACAAACTTCTTAGACGTCTCTGAAGATTTTTCACTGCCGCCAACAGCACATACCAAATTAGCCGCCATAAAGAATACTATTATTACTACAATTATTTTTTTCATAAAATTTCTCCTGCCTAATTTTTATTTATAAGATAATTGAAGGATTTAATAGCCAAAAGCATAAACTGTCTTTTCAGGGATCGGGAGTATTGGCAGCATATTTTTATCCCGATTAATCATAATTACTTATGCACCGCTTATTGACTTTTTAGGCTTTCTTAAATCATACCCTAATCTTATCAACTCTTTTTTACATCTTAAAAAACATACCAATATAATAAAGTACTAATAATATAAAAGCTGCAGCACCAAATATTGGCATAACAAACCTATCTGCTTTAGAAACCGCAACTTCAATTGCTAGACCTTGTAATTTTTAAACCCCATTTTATTAGGAGAATTACAATAAGAACAGTTGCTATAATATTTCTATTTATACCTCCTGAACTCATTCCTATAAAACCGTTTTAAACAGCAGGAACTGTTATAGGACCTCCGCTATATTTACTTGTAATAGCATAGACATCCTTTTATTTATTACAGCTATAATTTTAAAATCTGAATTTTAAAGAGTATATGGGACTATTTCCTATTTTCTTTATCTCCTTAGGCTTTTTTTATTAGAGATCTACAAGTCCTATATGAAAAGCATATCTTACAAGTTCGACATTATTCCTGCAATTTAATTTTGACATAATATTTGTTCTATGGTTATTTACTGTTTTTATGCTTATACTAAGAGAAACAGCAATTTCCTTAACTTCAAGACCATCTGCCAGAAGCCTTAAAACTTCCTGTTCCCTGAAACTTAACATCTCATAGGCATCATTATCTATATTTAATTTATCATCACTTTTTTTCAAAAGAGAATTTATTATATTACCGCTTATACGGCTATCCACATAAAGTTCTCCATCAAGTACTTTTTTTATACCTTTTACAATTTTAGCTGGTTCTGCTTCTTTTAAAATATAACCTCTGACTCCTGCATTTAACGAATCTACAATAAATTTAGTCTTTGAATACATGCTTAAAATAACTATTAATATATCAGGAAATTCTGTTAATATTTTTTTACTCAATTCTATGCCGGAAAGTCCACGAAGAGAAATATCCATAAGAATAAGTTCGGGCTTAAATTTTTTAACATTATAATATGCATCATTTACTGTTCCAGCCTGTATTATTTCTTTAGTAAACATATTTTTTAATACAAGAGCAACTAATCCTTCACGAACAGAAGGATGATCATCAACAATCATTATCCTCTCAAGCATTATTAACTCACCTCTTCAGCATTATATGGTATACGTATAAATATTTTTACACCTTTATTGACTCCTGTGATAATTTTAAATGTTCCATTTAAAAAATCCACTCTATCCATCAGACCTCTCATACCCATATGTTCGTCTGTTTTATTTTTTATTAAAGAAAAATCATCAATACCCA
>JAVBQS010000135.1:0-4431 GCA_031548835.1 Spirochaetia bacterium | reverse complement strand
GAACAGATCTTGCGCTTATAATGTTTGAATCACCAGAAAATGTTCCTGTTGCAGCTCTTGGCGACTCAGACAAACTTGAGGTAGGCGATATTGTTCTTGCAGTAGGAAGCCCTTATGGGTTTGAGTCAACAGTAACGATGGGTATTATAAGCGCTCTTGGACGAAGAGGTATGGAAGGAATTGCAGGATTTACAGATTATATCCAGACAGATGCTTCTATAAACCCGGGAAATTCCGGCGGCGCTCTTGTAAACATGAAAGGCGAAATTGTAGGTATTAATACATGGATAGCTTCCCAGTCAGGCGGAAGCGTGGGTGTTGGTTTTGCAATTCCCATAAATAATTCCAAAAAGCCTATCAATGAATTTATTGCAGGCGGAAAAGTAACATATGGATGGCTTGGTGTAAGTGTAGGCGATCTTAGCGGAACAGGAGCAGAAGATTTAAAAAAATCTCTTGGTCTTGGAAATAATAAAGGGGCGTTTGTATTTAATCTTTTTAAAGATTCTCCTGCAGGCAAGTCAGGGCTTCTTCCAGGCGATTATATAATTAAAATTGATAATGAAAATATTGAAAATGCTGATCAGCTTACAAAAATAGTCGGAATGCTTTCACCTGGCGCAAATCCTCAGTTTAAATTAATTCGCGATAAAAAAGAAATAACATTAAATGTTAAAATAGAAAAAAGAGCAGATGAAGCTGATATCCAGAAAAATAAAGATTTGTGGCCTGGAATAATTGTTACAAATCTTACTGATGATATTAAAAAAGAATTAAAGGCAGCCTCTTCTGTTAAAGGAGTTGTCATTGTTTCTGTCATACCGCAATCTCCGGCTGCTGTTGCAGGTTTAAAAATAGGAGATATTATTCAGGAAATTAATGATGCCCAGGTTACAGATATAGGAATGTTTTATTCAGCGCTCAACAAAACAGGTTCAAATAAAAAGATTTTTCAGATCAACAGGCAGGGTAATTCTGTCATGATAGGTCTTGTAAAATAAATAACATTCCTCTTTCCCGCTCTTCCCGGAGCGGGATTTTTTTAGGACAACGCTGATTTATTCAAAAGTCCCATACTTGCTTCGGGATCGAGAATAAATCAGCAGTACTTTTTTATCCTGGCAGATTTATCTTGCCGGGATAATAATATGGAACCGCTGATTAGAGTCAATTTAATCAGTGGTTCCTAAGATAAAATTTTTTGTGCTGATAATAAGCTATTTTATATTCTGATATATGCAAAATTTATTCCATATAAAGTTCATGGCCGCACTGTCATCCATGGAGAAAGCCAGGAGCCAATAACAGAATTAGACTCTGTTTTTCAGCAGAGTGGCGGCGCGAGAACAGTAGCGGCCTAGCTATCATAGAGCCAGCGCGCGAAGTGCGTGTCTGCATATACATACAGTTAGGTGAAGCAACGCGATTTGTTAGTTACTTTTTTTTACTTCTTAAACCATGGTTTATAATCCATTCTGTTTCTTTTGTTGGATTATTCATTTTCCATTCATTTATTATTTCTTCTGCCTTCTCTGGACATTCTTTATATAAATCATTTAAATTATTTCCTACACTTTTTTGTACAAATTTTGATGTATCATTTCTCAAATTAAATAAGATTTCTTTACAGGATTCAAAGTTTTCAATAAATATATATGACTTCTTAGCCCAGGGCAGACGGATTCTAAGACATTCACTTGATAATCTCCGTAAATGTACATTTTTATCTTTACTCCATTTCTTCACTTTTTTTAATACAGTTTTCCTGTCCTTTAAGAATAATGGCCGCATGGCAAATTCGCCTGTATAGCGTTTCGTTAGTTCTTCAATAAAATCCAGAGATATGTTCACATCCTCCCCGCCATGCTTTTCCACATATCTTCCGATAGGCCATAGCCACCATCCATCGGTAAACATGCCTGTCTCTTTTTCAAGTTCCGGGCCTAAAATATTGGTGAAAATATCTATAATTGTTTGATAATCAAACAGAAGTGTCTGTTCAAAAGCTGCAACAAATACATCCTGCCGCTCAATAAATTCTTTGTCTCCAATATTTTTTTGTACATATTCAATGAATTGCTTTTCTGAAAAATCAGGATATACTGCTTTTATTTTTTTGCTTAATAATTGAGCATAATCCGCATTGTAATGATCTTTTAACTTGATTGCCATTCTATCTTCCTTCACTAAACTATCTTTTTCGTTGATATAAAAAATTTTGCGCTATTAGCGCTATGGGCAGCTTGCGTCCAGCACAAGCCCTGTCATTAAATTTATAAACTTTGCCCTAAATTCTGCCTAGCTTAATGCGTGATGGATAGCTATCCAGAATATTGTATGGAGCAAATATAAATTTTATAAATAGACATTCTGGATACGCTTCGCTACGCTACCCCATATAAATTTACAGCACAGATATAAATTTGTAATTTAAGCTATGGGGTACACTACCCCGCATAAATTTGTGACACAAAAGTAAATTTTTAACAAACTGCGGGATACACTTCGTTACGCTACAGCGCGGCGTAGGCGGATTTCTTCAAGGCATAGCGCAATTATTGATTCAATTTCAGGCACCTGAAAACCAATATTTGTAACTTCTCTTTTGGCAAGACTGCTGGCCCAGTTAGGAGATACAACATTATAATTATCTGTAATAAAAGTAGTAATTATATATGCAGCGCCTTTAAGTATATAAGGATCCTGCTTAACATCTTTTTTCCAGTGCTTTTCAAGATATTTATCAATATGCTTTGACAAAAGTTGGTTAAACTCTTCATGTGCATCAAATACTTCTTTATGATAAAATTTCTGGATTCTATCATGCAAGGAATAAACCTGGGCATCTGTCCTGTATCTTATATTTCTTAATCTTCTGCCTTCAGCTTCTTCCTTTCTTCTTGATTTTTCATTTTGTTTTGCATTTTCTAACTCTTTTTTATTATTATCTTCTTCCTCTTTATTTACAGAATTTTCCAAAACAGAACCTTTAGCATCAAGATCAGCAGGCCTTATTTGCCTCCACACCTTTTGCATTAAAAGATCTTCTTTAAGGCTATAGCTGTAACTGTTTGATAAAAGAGAATATATTTCAAGAAGAATAACTTCATCATTCATTTTTTTTATGCGGCAGTTTTTTATTATCTGAAAAATTCTAAAATGATTTGTATTATATTTTTTTGAATAAAGAAAAATCTTTTTTTCAAAATCATGATTAAATATCTGCCGCCAATATTGCCTGCAGTATGCAAGAACCTGGAATGATCTTGATTTTATCTCATTATTTATACATATCATTTTTATTTCTTCATCTGAAAAAACTATTTTATCAAGATCAATAGTTATCTTTTTCTTTTCTTCCTCTTTCTTATAACTATATGATTCATCTATTTTTACAGATTCTTTTACTTCTACTTTTACAAAAAGTGTATTATCAAAATATCTTTTTAATATATCTGCAGCAATGCTGAATTTTTCCGGCATATATCCAAGAAGCACTGAATATGTTTCCATCTTGTCGATAAAAGCAAATCCTTCGTTTTTTGCACGGTGCGGAATTACTTTTAATGCAAGATCAATTTTTCTTAAAATCTCATAAGGATTGCTGCTTCTGCTTTCAAATATAGAAGAAATATGAAAGATAAGTTTTTTAACAGAAGCAACTATTTTTTCAAATATAGCTCTTACAGCTCCTGCATATATTTCCCTAAACCGTATATCTCTTTTTCTGTAATATCTTATTATACGGACTCTTGTAAGTTCATCAGGATAGCGCGGGATAAGCCGTTTTTCATATACTATAGATGCATCTTTATATTTTTTTTCTTCAATTAATGAAATATATAAACCAATATCTTTATCAAATCCATTTTTATCAAAAGAAGAACATTCATTTAAAAGAATTGTTCTTATAACTTCTGGTTCCATAATATCCTGAAAATCCCGGAATATTGCGCCGGTTATTTAAATTTTCCTGTTATCAATAACTCTCTTTGCTTTACCCTCATGAACAGGAAGCTTGCCTTGTTCATGAAGCTCTACAACAGGAGATATTAATACAGCATCTTTTATATTTTCTTTTATCTTTTCTCTTAGAGCATTGAGATCTCTTGCATCATCGCTAAATGCACTGGGCCCAACCTCTGTCTTAACAGTAACTTTATCAAGAGCGCCTGCTTTATCAATAACAATAAGATAGTTTGTTCCAACTTCAGGCATTTTCATTATTATTTCTTCTATCTGTGCAGGAAAAACATTTACTCCATTTATTATAAGCATATCATCAGAGCGGCCTTTTATTCTTGTTATTCTCCTGTGTGTTCTGCCGCATTTACATGGCTGCGGATTTATTGAAGAAAGGTCTCTTGTTCTATAACGTAAAAGCGGTGTGGCTTGCCTTCTTAATGTTGTAAAAACAAGCTCTCCTTCATC
>JAVBQS010000186.1:0-4728 GCA_031548835.1 Spirochaetia bacterium | reverse complement strand
CTATCCCCATCCCTAGGGCAGATCACTTACGTGTTACTCACCCGTTCGCCACTCTCACCTGGATTGCTCCAGGATCCCGTCCGACTTGCATGCTTAAGACGCGCCGCCAGCGTTCGTTCTGAGCCAGGATCAAACTCTCCAGTATTTATGTTCTACTCTACATTGCTGCAGAGCAGATTTTTCAATAATCTTGTCTTTTCCCTAGCTTCTCTCTCAAAGTTAAAAACTAGTCAAAGTGTTATAGATTCTCATCTACAACTTGAATTAACATTCCTTTGACCCGCTTCAGGTCCCTTCTCTTCTTCTCTTTCAAAGATCTAAATCATAGTTAATATAAATTATTTTGGATAACTATTAACTGTAACTCTTAAATGCTCTGCATCGAGAGCGAAAACAAATATAAACATAATAATATTATTTGTCAACACATTTTTTATTTTCTTTATAAAAATATTTATAAAAATGATATTATAATATTAATTACTTATATTTTTATAAAATCAGGATTAGAACTATTTTTTTAAAAAGTATAATATTATTAAAATTATGAATTCAGATAAAAAACCTAGTTATAATAAATGCATCAACTGCGGAAAATATATTGAAACAGAAATTAAAGATAAATCTTTATATTGCTGCAGTACATGTTATGAAAAATACTCATGTTGTAATATATGCAATCAATACTATGATGCTGAAAAAACTCATACTGATTCTTTAAAATGTCTAATTCATTTTGATCTTAATAAAGATAAAAAACCTTTTATAAGACAAACAAAGCTTAAACTTTTTATATCAGGAAATCCAATCATCAATATAGAATTGCTTTCAAGCCGCCTGTCAAATATATTAAAATTACCGCTTTTTATAAGCGAACAGTTTAGAATTGAAAATAAGTTTTCAATTCCGCAAATTAAAAAAATCATTAATCAAAAAATAGAAACACAAAACCTTTCAGACTATTTTATTTTTTTAGGTAATAGTTATAATATCGATTTTTTATCAGAACTATTTAAAGAGATAATATTTGATAAAATTATTACAATTGATAATAGTAATTCTCCTGCTCACTATAATAACTCCAAATTTCAAATATGTGCCAACTGTGGAAATATTAATAGCTTTTTTCAGCCTGATTATGAAGAAAAAAGCAGATGCATAGTATGTGGCAACGATTCTTACAGAACTTATGAAGAAGATAATTCAATATCCCAGCAAGTTAAAAATTATCAGGAATGCAAAGATTTTATTTCTTCAATAGCTGCCGATAAATATATAAATTTTAATTTTACAACTATGCAGGAAACAGTAAATGAGATTGTAAAATATTTTATTTATACATAATTTTGATAATAAAATTAGAAAATTTTACCAGATATCTCTAATCAAGCATAATTGTAAGGCCGATCCAGGCGCTTATTGATTCTGTTGTGACTACTGGTTTGGGATAAAGCTCAAGCCCGGGAGCAACAGTAACAAAAAATTGTAAAAAATTATCTAAAAAAGATGCTTCAACAGAAACAGGTATATTTAATCCGCCCATAAATTTATCATCTTTATCATCATCAAAAAAAACTTTAGCAAAGAGCCCAATCCCAAGAGAACCGCTAAAAATATGATTAAATGGCCTTGAATTAACAGCCATATATGAAGGATTAATAAAAATATATTGGTCTCCTTCTGTAAAATCATATCCTAGCTTGATATCAAACGGGCCAGTTTGAAAAATAAGAACTGTGTTGGGAATACCAAATCCAAGTCCAAGCCTGGTTTCTCCCCATGATCCCGCAAAAATTTTTGATGGTAATAAAATAATGGAGAATAATATTATAAATAATATAATTATTTTTTTATTCATTATGAAAAACTCCTGCCGCAAAAGAAAATATTTATAATTTATAATCGTCTAAAAATTATCCTTCTAAAAGCTTTTCCTTTTGAAGAATTCCTGAAATTGATTTTTTTATTTGAGGAGGAATGTTTTCCAGTAAAAGCGCTGCCTTTTTTTTATCAGAAAAACCAGCAACTATTGCTTGTTTTAGATAAGTAGTTCCTTTATCAATATCTTCTATTGCTGTAAGATATATAAAAGCAATCTGAAATAATATATCTTTATCTTTCTTATCTTTTTCTTTATCCAATATTTGGGCCCCTATATCAATAGCAGAAGAATATGCATGGGTTTGCTCATAAGAATCAAATAACATTTTTAAATTTTTTATATTGTCAGGCTCGTTTACTTTTGTATATTTGAGATAATCTATTGCTTCACTATATTCACCGGCATTGTAATAAATTTCACCTATTTTAGAATTTATCTTTTTCAGCAGTTTATCATCGTTTATTTTTTTTGCTTTAAGTATTGTAAGCTTTTCTACAGCATCGGAATAAGAACCTTCTTCTGCTTTTATAACAGCGCTATTAAAAAGAGCTTCTATATTACCCGGATCAATTTTGAGAATCAGGTCATATAATTCATATGATTTTTCAAAATCGCCATAGCTGTAAATACAATAAGCTTTTGCTGATAGTAATATGACATTTCCCGGATCTTCCTCAATCATTTTATCAAGTATGCTTATTGCATCGGAAAATCTTTTAGCTTCCATATAGGATTTTGCAAGATTAAATGAAGCCACTTTCATTTTTTTATCATACTCGAGAGCTTTGAGATATGATTCTGATGCTTTTTCATTTTGGCCGAGATCAAAATAAGCATTGCCAAGATTATAATAAAGTTTTGATGCTTCTTTTCTTGATAATCCTCCGGCACAGCCTGAATAAAAAAATAATATAAAGGATAGAAAAATCAGAATGATTTTTTGTTTATATCTAAATATAGATATAAAAATATTTTTTTCTTTTTTCATTTTAATACCTTAATCAGTAGAAGAAATAATTTCTTCGATTTTTTTTAGCTGATTTTTATAAAGAGCTGAGATTCCAGAACCATAACATTTAATAAGTTTCATAATATCATTTTTATATAATTGCTGGTTTCCTTCCTCTTCGCCCTGTAGCCTATCACCAGCGTCACCCAGTCCTGGGAGGATGTATGCAAGTTCATTTAATGAAGGGTCAAGCCACAAGGTATAAATTGTAACATTATCAATTGCTCTTATAACTCTCAAAGTTCCTTTAAGTGATGATATAACATTAATAAATTTAATTGATTTGGGTTTTATGCCTGTTGATAAAAGGTATTTTATTATTGTTATAAAACTTCCGCCTGTCGCATTCATTGGATCAGCAAAAATAAGATCTTTATTATCAAGCTGATTAATATCAAAATATGATTTTTCAAGATCAAGAATATATTCCATATTGGATTCTTTTTTTAATTCATTGCGTTTAATTTTAAAAAGAGCAAATGGAGTAATATAATTATTTAAAGAGTATTCTTCTATTCTATTTGATAAAACTATAGAAGGAAGCAATGCTCCGCGCAGCATAACACACATAACACTGTTTTTCAATTTTTCATCAATATATGGAATTTTATGAACAGCAAAATTTACAGAAGGAGAGGTCACTGGAGTTTTGACAATTAAACTGCTCTGTTTTTGATGTGCTTCTTCATATAATATCAAATTAAATAAAAGCTCATAAGCTTTTTGTGTATAGTAGATAAATTCTTGATGATCTGTTTTACTGTCTCTTAATTTTGCAATAGTTTGAGATGTTTCGCCGTGCAGATATAAAGGTGTTTTAAATAAATATACTTTTATTCGGGGTTCATTCAGGATAGCCTCTTTCATATATTTTTCTATTTTGTCAAAAATAGTAATAAGACTTTCCTTTTCCAAATCATTCGGGAAATTTTGATTTTTCTTTTCAATATTTTTAAATATTTCAATTGCTTCGGAGTAGTATAAATCAAGTTGCTTAAGGTCTTTTTTGTTGCGATCTGTAAGATATTTATCAAGATCAGATGCTTTAAAGATAACTTTTTTATCCATTTAACCCCTGTTATATCCTTTAAATTAAGATAATAACAGTTTTATGAATATTTGTAAAAGTAATATGCAAAAAAATAGGGTTACCTTTTTCTGGATAACCCTGCAAGCTCTACATCTCCTAGGGGAGTCGAACCCCTGTTGGCGGGATGAAAACCCGCTGTCCTAACCACTAGACGAAGGAGACTTATTACACAACACTAAATATTAAGTGTTGTTTTGAGCCGCACTGGATTCGAACCAGTGACCCACGCCTTAAAAGTTAACCTTGGGTAACTGATTATTCAATTCAGCTCGACTCAGGCAACTGATCATGCTTTAGTGCACTTTACAGTACCTTTTGATGCATATTTTTAACATGTTTTTTTCGGGTAGTCAACAGATTCATGATAATTTTTTATGCTTTATGATGTGCCAATCAGTTTTATTTTTAAGCTTTGGCACACTTTTTTGGCACACTCTGAAATTGCTTATTTCATTCATCAAATAGTACATATACAGAATTTGATTTAAATTTTAAAGCAGATCACTTTTAATTCCATCCCAGGTAATTAGCTTTATACCCTGGTGACTAAGTTTTAATTCACCTGCATAGATCACACGGCAATTATCTGGAGTTTCCCCTGAAAATTTCATCCATGAGTTTAACCCATCGATAAAATCAGGAGAGAAGGTCTTACCGGATTTTATTTCTATAGCGGTAAGTTTTGTCCCATTTTCTAAAACTGCATCAATTTCTATTCCTGTATTATCCCGCCAGAAATAGAGGTCA
>JAVBQS010000018.1:0-3897 GCA_031548835.1 Spirochaetia bacterium | reverse complement strand
CTGGAAAGAACAATAAAAGGAAAAGAATAAGATAATTTAACTGTTGCGTTTTTTGCTTTAGAATGTTTTTCAACATTATTCAAGATTTCCTGTATTATTCTAAATAAATTAATTTTTAGATTTTCAGGAATATCCAGTTTTTTAAACCCAAAACTAAAAAAAACAATATCCATCCTGCTGCGGCGAGAAATATCATTTATATAAAATTTTATTGAATCAATAAAATTTTTATCAAGCTCCATTGGCCTAAGATTAAAAGATATTTCTCTTGCTGTTACTATAACAGAATCAATATCATCAGCAATGGAATTTCTTTTATAAGATTGGTCAACAATCTTATTTTTAATTACAGCTAATCCATGAATAAGAGAATCATGAAGATCCAAAGCAATACGCTTTCTTTCATTATCTCTTACAGACTCAATAGATTGTGCAAGGAATCTTATTTTATCTTCTGTTTTTTTCGCATGAATATATTCTATATTTTTAAAAAAAAGCATAAAAAATATAATTACTATTGATATAAAAAGTATATATATTGCTATAAGATAACGCTTAAATATTTTTATATTTAACTTATTAGTTGACTCAAAAAGAGATTCTATCATCATATCAAATTCAACACTATTTGATGTTACCCATAAAAGAGTATTTGCAAGGCTTTTAACATCTATAAAACCGCTTACAAGACAGACAAGAGCAAGCTGTACTTCTTGCCAATTTCTGATAAAAAATTCCTGATTCTCATCAATATAAAAATATCCTTTTGGCCTTAAAGTAATTAATTTTTCATCAATATAAAAATATATTTTAGGGTTTAGAGTTATTATTCTTTCATCAAATAAATATTCAACTGTTCTGTCAAAAGCTTTTAAATGGAAGAGAAATCGATCCACATCACTTTTTTTTCTTTGAGAATATATATATATGATAGTCTCTGATTTTAACACATACCACTTTCCATATATTTCGTATAATTTTTCAATCTTGTTTATTGTTTTTCCCAATATTGTAAAAGAAGGTATAATGAGTAATAATATAGATAAAGAAATAACAAGAAATATATATGGCGCAATATTTAGTATTTTTTTCTTAATCATTTCAAGTTGTTATCATATCACAGTTATATATATTTGTAAAAAATATATTCGGCCATGTTTTTATATTTCTTTTATCTTTAAAATACAGAGATAGAATTACCAAATAAAGCAAATGTAATTGATTCAATATAAGCTATTATTTTAATCTAAAGCCATTTTTATTTATAAAAATGATTTATAAAAAACATGTAAGAGTTCTAAAACAGAGTTTGATAAAAAACTTTGTTTTTATTGATGCTATCTAATTGATTGAATTATTTCTCTATAAATAATAATATAATAAAGTAATGAAAACATATGAAGAGATAAATAAAAAAATTGAGTCTGGAAAAGCTGTTGTCCTTACTGCAGAAGAAATTATTGATTATGTAGATAAAAAAGGAATTGAAAAAGCAGCAAAAGAAGTAGATGTTGTGACTACTGCAACATTCGGGCCAATGTGTTCATCAGGCTGTTTTTTAAATTTCGGCCATTCAAAACCAAGGATAAGAATGACTGAATCCTGGGTAGATGATGTTCTTTGTTATTCAGGAGTTGCAGCTGTAGATATTTATCTGGGCGCAACACAGCTCAGGCATAATGATCCTGCAAATATGAACTATCCTGGAGAATTTACATTTGGCGGCGGTCATGTAATAGAAAAACTTGTAGCTGGAGAAAAATGCCAGCTTTTCGCACTTTCCTACGGCACTGATGACTATCCTTTAAAAGAGATAAGAACCTGGTTTGATATAAATGATCTTAACCAGGCAATAATGGTTAATCCAAGAAACTGCTACCAGAATTATAATGTTGCAATAAACTGCTCAGACAAAACTGTTTATACATATCTTGGAATATTAAAACCAAAAATGCAAAATCTTACTTACTCATCGGCAGGGCAGCTTTCGCCTCTTCTTAATGATCCTTTTTATGAAACAATAGGTGTAGGCACAAGTATATGGCTTGCAGGAAGCAGAGGCATTGTTTACTCTGAAGGCACACAGCACGGCCCAACCTGCGAAAGAGGAGAAAATGGCGTTCCTGTCGAGGGGGCAGGAACACTTGCGCTAACGGCAGATATGAAAAAAATGAAAAAAGAATTTGTGCGCGGAGCAAGCCTTAAAGGCTATGGAGTTTCACTTTCTCTAGGAGTAGGTATTCCAATACCTATTCTTAATGAAAATATATTAAAATATACAACTGTAAAAAATAAAGATATTGGGGCATGCATTATTGATTACAGCCATGACTATCAATATAAAACAGGTAAAGTTATTGCTAAAGTAAATTACCAGCAGCTTATAATGCAGGATGATATAGAAATTATGGGGAAAAAAGTTGAGATAAGCTCAATGTCTTCATACAACAAAGCTCTTGAAATTGCAGAAATTCTTAAAGATGAAATTAGCCGGGGAGATTTTGTTATTTCAAAACCGTCATCTCCTTTGCCTAAAAATCAATCAGTAAAAGGGCTTGAAATAAGGGGGAAGAATAAATGACAAAAAAGCTTCTTCTTCTTTTTCCAAAAAGTGAAACAGAAAAACCTATAGTATATCATCTTGTAAAAGATTACGATCTTGTTGTTAATATATTTAGGGCAAAAGTAACGCCTGACGAATTTGGATACCTTGTCCTTGATGTTGATGGCGATGAAAAAAACATAAAAAAAGCGCTTGAGTTTTTAAAATCAGAAAATATAGAAATAAATGAAACAGATAAAGGCATACGCTGGGATAAAAAAATATGTACCCAATGCGGCAACTGCCTTTCACACTGCCCAACAGATGCGTTATACATAGCAGACAGAAAATCAAGATGTATAGAATATGATATAGAAAAATGTATCCAATGTCTTAGCTGTATTGAAAATTGTCCTTTTGGCGCATGTAGTTCAATATTTATTAAATAATAAATATTCATAAAATAATGGCAGATAATTTTTTTCTATCCAACAAAAGAATAGTAAGATCATTTTCTTTTAAAGGCGCAAATTTTAAAATAATATCTTCTGCTTTTCAAATAATAAAAGATGAAATTATAAATCAAAGAAATATTTTAAGTAAATATATTCTAAAACATAAAGATTTTATAGAATCATTTGTTCCTCTTGAAAATATAGATAGCGATGCGCCAGATATAGTAAAACGCATGCATAAAGCATCGCTCTTAACAGAAATAGGACCAATGGCATCGGTAGCAGGAGTAACTGCACAGATTGCTGCAGAAGCTGCTGTTGCAGCAGGAGCAGATGAAGCAATTATTGAAAATGGCGGAGATATTTATATATTTTCCCGAAATGAAACAAAAATCGCGTTATACGCAGGCAAATCTAAAATAGCTACAAACCTTGCTTTAATTATTAAACCTAAGATAACGCCGATATCAATATGTTCTTCTTCAAGCAAAATGGGGCATTCAATAAGTTTTGGAGATTGTGATCTTGCAACTGTTATATCATCTGACGGAGCGCTTGCAGATTCTGCCGCAACACTTGCCTGTAATCTGGTAAAAGAAGAAAACGACATACCTGCAGTTCTTGAAAAAATTACATCTATAAAAGGAATACATGGAGCTTTAATTATTAAAAATGATAAAATAGGAGTAGCAGGAAATTTTCCTGAAATTGTAAAAAATATTGATAGCAAAACCAATGATAAAATTACAAGAGAAAAATCTTCTTTAATTATATAGGCATATTAGGACAGTGATTTTAAGCATATATTAGACTTGTTCGATAACCCCTAAAAATGGTAAGAAAGAAAAATGAGGCGAGGAAAAAAGAAACCAGATAGTAAATCAGTATTATTCAAACGTT
>JAVBQS010000027.1:0-42841 GCA_031548835.1 Spirochaetia bacterium | reverse complement strand
TTCTATTATTAAAAGAGAAAATGGATTTTTTTATTTAAAAAATAGTGAAGGAAAAATATTTAAATATCCTGATGAAAACCGGGAATAATTATTTCTTTTAATAATAGCAAATTTAAACTCAAGCGTTATTGTTTTCTAAATGCAGAGCTTATAGTTAAAATAATAAGAGTAATTATATATGGAAATGATAAAATTATTGTTGCAGGTATATGGAGCGAGGCTTGAGACCAGTTTGCAATATTTTCAGCAATAGCAAAAACAAGACAGCTTAAAAAAACCCAGTGTATTTTTTTATAACCCATGTAGATTGCAACAAGAGCTATCCAGCCTCTTCCCGCAGATATGTTAGGCACAAATGCTCCAATTCTTGAAGCTATTGCAGCTCCCGCAATTCCGCACATTATGCCTGAAATTAAAAAAGCTCCATATCTGTATTTTACAGGATTTATTCCTTTATAATATAATGCAATTTCAGAAAGCCCTGCTGCCCTGCATCTCATTCCAAATGGAGTAATATTAATAATATAATAGCAGATAGGAACTGAAATAATTGCAAACATCAGGAAAAAAAATGTGTAGTTCTGCATATATATTCCTGCTCTTATAACTCCACTTGTTTCAAATAACATTGTATGAAAAACAGAAACAAGGCCATATGCAAGCAGGTTGCCTGCAAGCCCTGAAATAAAAACATTTGCCTTAAACCTGAATGAAAAAAAAGCAACAATTATTGCAAGTAACGATGAAGCAATAATTGCTGATATAAAACCAAACAGCAGGCTGCCTGTAATATTTACTGCTGCAATTGCCCAAAATGCTCCTATGAGAATTTGTCCTTCAAGAGCTATATTTAATGTTCCGCATAGTTCAGGGAAAAGTCCGCCTGAAGCTGCCAGTATATAAGGTGTTGCTGTTTTAAAAACGTCTTCTATCACCATATGCCTCTTTTGTAAAAAATTTTGCAGTAATAGTAAAGAATACAACTGCCTGTAATATTGATCCAAGCTCGAGAGGAAAACCTGTGTAAAGTGTTACTCCTGAAAGCCCGCTTTCAATATAAGCAATAAAAAGTGAGGAAGGAATAATAAGCAAAGGGCTGTTTTTTCCTATTAGAGATACAGCTATGGCGCTCCAGCCAAGCCCTGCTGTGCAATTATATGCACACATATAGTATGTTCCCAAAGCAGCAAAACTTCCTGTAAGGCCGTTTAAAAAACCGCTTACTAAAAATGATGAAAGAAGATAATAGCCTGTTCTTACTCCGCTATAAATTGCAAAAGTTCTGTTTTCTCCAACTGTTCTTAATTTTAATCCGCTTGCAGTTTTATAAAGATAAATATAATAAGCTAACGCAAATAATAGGGGAGATAATGAAAGTAAATTAAATTTTGAAGGGGTCAAAAGCTGCTTAAATCTTAAATTTAAAGGTATTTCTTTTGTCGCAATTAAATAACTTCCTGGATCGCTTAAAGGGCCTGTTATCATATAATTTATTATATGGATAACTGCTGCAGATAATAAAAATGAAGTTATAAGATCATTTGTATTCCATTTCATTTTGAGATAGCCTGAGACGCCGCCCATAATAGCTCCAATAATAGCTCCTGCTATAACAGCAATTATAACTGTAGTAAAAGAAGCTGTTAATGAAAGTTTTGTTGCTATTACAGCTGTTGTAAACACTCCTGCATAAATTTGGCCTTCTCCCCCAAGATTAAACATTCCTGATTTAAAAACAAGGGAAATTCCAAAAGCAGATATTGCAAGCAAAGATGCATGATTAAGCATATTTCCAAAGTAAAGAATATTTGAAAAAGGGGAGGTGAAAAAATAAAAAAGAGAATCTCCTGGATTTTTGCTTACTATTATAATAATTAATATAAGACAGATAAGCGCTATTACAGGTGTTAACAAAAATTTGAAAATATCAGGATATTTATTTAATTTTATTTGCAAAGACAATAATTTCTCCTGCTGCATGCAATATCAATTTTTATCTTCATTATTCAAATACAGCTTTTGCGCAAGGGTAATCCCAAGAGCAAGCCTTCCTATATTATAGCTATTTATATTATTGCCTTCAAGAAATTCCGCAATATTACCCTCATGCATTACTGCAACTTTGTCTGAAAGATAGATAACTTCTTCCATATCTGTTGAAATAATTATTATAGAAGTGCCTCTGCTGCGAAGCTGGAATATAGATTCATAAATCATATCTCTGCTTTTTATATCGAGATTTATTGAAGGTTCGCAAAAAATAAGAAGGTTTTCTGCTTTATACATTTCCCTAAAAAGAATTATTTTTTGAATATTTCCCCCAGAGAGCTGCCATAAAGGCTGTCCCAATTTAGCTTTAATATTAAAGGATTTTGCTCCTTTAATAAAAAAATCTTTTATTCTATTTCTTTGCAAAAAACCTTTTTCTGTAAAGTCTCTTATATGTGTAAATGCAAGATTATCTTCAACAGATGTTGCAAGACTTGTGCCTCTTGTAAACCTGTCAGAAGGAATATATTTTATGCCGCTTCTTCTTAGATTTCTTATTGGAAGGCCTGTTATGTTTTTTCCAAGAAATAAAAATTCTCCGCTTTCAGGTTTGAAAAAACCGCTTAAAAGATTTTCAAGCATATCAAGATTTTTATCTCTGATTCCTGTAAATGATAATATCTCTCCTTTTTTTACATAAAAGTTAAGAATATTTTTATTCTGCTTGTTTCTATTTCCGGGAAAAATAATATTTTTTCCTTCAAAAACTATTTCTGTTCCGGCAGGCTTTTTTTTTCTTTTCTCTTTTTCTCTTGGGAAAAGTTTTTCTTCTCCTGTTATTAAATCAACAATTTTATTTAAATCAGTTTCTGATCTTGTATAAGTTCCCTTGCTGCAGCCTTTTGTTAAAACAGTTATTCTATCTGATTTTTCAAGAGCAGCTTCAATTTTATGTGTAACAATAATAACTGTTTTTCCGCTATTACGGAGTTTGTCTAAAATGCTATAAAAAAAATTTGATTCAGAATTATTTAAAGCTGATGCAGGTTCATCAAAAATAATTAATTCAATATCTCTATATATAAGAGAAAGAAGCACTGTAAGCTGCTGCGCTTCAACAGACTCAGGAGATTTGTAAATATCAAAATCTATTCCAAGAAAAAATTTTATTTCTTCGATTTTTTCAGCTGCTTTTTTCCTGTCTATTTTTTTTAAATATCTTCCCTCATTTCCAAGAATAATATTATCAAAAATTGAAAATCCGGGAACAACTCCAGGTATCTGATGCACCATCCCGATTTTTTTTAAAAGCGCATCACGAGGGGAGTTGAAAACAACTTTTTCCCCTTTAAAAAAAATATTGCCGTTGTCAGGCTTTATCAATCCTGATACAATATGCATAAATGTTGATTTGCCGCTTCCATTTTCGCCGACAATTGCATGCATCTCATTTTTAATTAAATCAAAATTAATTTTATCATTTACATTTACAAAGCTTTCGGAAAATCTTTTTGAAATATTTTCAGTCTTTAATAATATATCCATATTGTATTAGCTCTTCGCCAAGCCATACCTATTAGTTAAGCGGCATATCAAGTTTTATTTTACCTGAAGCAACCATATCTACTATCTCTTTCATTTTATTTCTGATATCTTCAGGCACAAGTTTTTTATATATTGGATCATCATCAATAAAATAGATATATCCTTCTTTAATTCCGCCTATATCTGCTTTGCCGAATGCAGCTGTTCCTGCAAGAGCTTTTTTTGTAATCTCATATGCTGCTTTATCCTGCCTTGATGCGCAGCAGCCCACAACCTGCCCTTCTGAAAGAGCATAGCCATTATCATCAAACCAGAGCACATATCCTTTTTTTTCTTTTGCGGCTGATAAAACTCCCTGGCCCGCTCCTCCTGCAATTGGAAGAATTACATCAACTCCTGAATTATACATCTGGCTTGCAAGCTCAGCTCCTTTGGAAGCATCATACCAGTTTCCTACAATTCTAAAATCAATTAAAATATTTTTATTTATAGATTTTATTCCTTTTTCAAACCCTGGCTTTATTATATTATTCATCAAAGGATATTCCTGCCCTGCAATAAAACCTATTTTTAAATCTTTATTTGCGTCAGGCATATTTGATTCTGTAACAAGAGCTCCCATTGCGCCGATAAGATATGCCTGCTCCATTTTGTTATATAGGAAAGTATATATGTTGCTGTTTCCTTCGAGATAACTGTCAAGAATTATAAATTTCTGTTTTGGATATATTTTTGAAATTCTTCCGCATATTTCAGGCATTGCAGGATTTGAAGTTATAATAAAATTATAATTTGCTGTTGCGGCAAGAGCTGTCATTTTATTTTCCCATTCTCCCTGGTTAAATCCTGCTTCCATAACTATAAAAGAAGCATTGTTATCTTCAGATACAGCTTGTTTAACACCGCTTATAAGCATTTCATAAGTAGGGCTTCCTGCTGCAACTCCTGGAATAAAGACAGCAATTTTTACTGCTCCGGAATTATCTGACTTATTATTGTTTTTTTCCTTTGAACAGCCCTGTGCAGACAATAGAAAAATTATTGAAAATATAGAGAAAATTGAGCAAAAAACTATTTTTTTCATTTGTAATACCTAAAATTATTTGTCATAATATTTTTGATTTTTAAGATTCTAATCTTAATTATATTAAATAAAAATAGAAGGGCAAGATAAGTTAGTAATTCTTTTGCTAAATCTTATCTATATTATTGTCCCTGCTAATGATACTTGAGGGTAAAAAATGCATTTTTCAAAATCAGTTAACTTGGGCATTGTTGCCTGTCCTGGCGCAGATCTTTTTACAGATGATATTGTGCTTAGCCTTAAAAGATTTTATGCGCGCAGGCATAAAAAACAGGTTGATCTTATATCTGAAGCATACGGAATTGAAAAAAATGAAGTTGAAAGAAAAATAAATCTGTTATTAGATATTGAAAACACTAATCTTACAGAATGTTCTGATATTGATGGATATAGAGAACCTGAATTTAAGGTTCCTGTAAAATATACCAGATTTGCCAATGGCGAATATAAGGCAGAGATAAAATCTTCTGTGCGCGGAATGGATGTTTATATTGTACAGGATGTTGAAAACCACTATCCAATAGATATCAACGGCGATGGCAAGAAATATAATCTTTCAGTAAATGATCATGTTTTTACACTATTTGCCACTATTGATGCTGTAATACAATCAGGCGCAAGTTCTGTATCTATAGTTGTTCCTGCATACCCGTATGCAAGGCAGCATAAGCGCAAAGGAAGAGAAGCTCTTACAGCAGCCCTTTTTGGAAGAATAATCGAAAACATGGGAGTTACACGTATAATTACTCTTGATATACATTCCAAAGAGATTGAAAACTGTCTCAACACATGTAGAATGGAAGATCTTCATGCTTCCTATCAGATAACCAGAACACTTCTTAATTTTATTGATATAGAAAAATCAGACCTTGTCATAGTTGCGCCTGATTCCGGAGCTGTTGAAAGAAACAAGTTTTATGCAGGCAACCTTAATAAGCCTCTTGCAATGCTTTATAAGGAAAGAGACTATTCAAAAGTTTCTACTGATGCAAAAGCAAGCAATATTACTTCTATGCGGCTGCTTGGCAATGTAAAAGGCAAAGCTGTATTTATGGCAGATGATATGGTAGGTACCGGAGGAACAATGATAAAGGCAATGCAGCACTTGCGTGAACTTGGAGCTGATAAAGTTATCTGCGCAATAAGCCTTCCATTTTTTACAGGCAATGCAATTGCTGATTTTGATGATGCTTATAAAAAAGGTTATTTTGATAAAATAATAGGAACAAATGCTGTATATCATGATGATACTCTTTACGGCAAAGAATGGTATGTAAATGCCCATATATCAGATCTGTTTGCCCGCGTTATCTCAAGATTACATCAGCAGAGAACATTAACCCCATTGATTGACAATAGCAAGATAATACAAATGCTGCTAAACAGCCCTCAGATAGAACAGTTTTATGAATGATAAAGTTCTGGCAGTTGATATTGGAACTTCCTCGATAAAAGCTGGTATAATAGATAAAAAAGGAATTCCAGTATCATACCAGAAAATTATTTATGAAAATATTGGCGGAGATATTTATAACTGGAAAACAGATTACTGGGTCAATTCTCTTAAAAAAATATTAAAAGATCTTCCGTTACTTGATAAAGCAGAAGCTGTTGTTTTTAGCGGAAGCGGGCCTTCTATCATACCTATTGATAAAAATGGAAACTATATTTCAGATTCCCTTCTCTGGATAGATAATAAAAAAAATAATGTAGAGGATGAAAATTCTTTTTTCCTTCCAAAGATAACCTGGTTTAAAGAAAACAAAAAAGATATTTATGCTGATATTTCCTGTTTTCTTCCGCTGTCAGGATTTTTTCCATACCTCTTAACTGGAGAGCTTAAAGAACCTCTTCCAAATAAAGAATTTACTCCCTATATCTGGACAGAAGAATCTATAAAAAAACTTGGACTTGATTACAGCGCCTTTCCGCAATTTGCTGCTACAGGCAATCTTATTGGTTATGTATCTGAAAAAGGCAGCAGCGAATTTTATTTAAAAAAAGGAATTCCTGTATTTGCAGGAGCTAATGATTATCTTATGGCTCTTCTTGGAACAGGCACAGTATTTGAAGGAGCTGTCTGCGACAGGGCAGGAACTTCGGAAGGCATAAATTATTGCAGCAGTAAAAACAAAGAATTTAATAATCTCCGGGTATTGCCTCATATAATAGAAGGTTTTTACAATATCTCCGGAATACTTGCTTCGTCTGGAAAAATTTTTGAATGGTTTAGAAAACTGTCTGGCCAGGAGGACAGATCTTATACAGCGCTTGTTAAAGAAATATCAAAAGTTATATATAACGATGACCATCTCTATTTTTTCCCAAGCTTAAAAAGAGATTCTGTATGGCAGTTTTCAGGCGGAGCATTTGTAGGGCTTGAGATAAAACATGGCATACCTGAAACAGGAGCTGCTGTTTTAAAATCAATTGGTTTTTCTGTGCGTGAAGTTATAAGAATTATGGAATCAAACTCGCTTAATGTTGAAGAGATAAGGCTTTCAGGAGGCCAGGCAAAAAATTCTCCCTGGAATCAGATAAAAGCAAATATGATAGGAAAAAAACTTGCTGCCCCTGAAGTAAAAGACAGCGAACTTATTGGCTGCGCATGCGTAGCTTTTAAAGGGCTTGGGCTATATAGTTCTCTTTCCCAGGCATCGCAGGAAATGGTTAGAATAAAAGAAGTATATAAACCTGATGCAAAAGCTTTTGCTCTTTTCTCAAAACTTTTTGAAGATTATTCCAGTATTTCTATTAAGCTGGAATCACTTGCAGATTCTTTTTAAAACAATTCCTACTGTCTGTCATTCTGCTTGAAAACAGAGTCAGAATTATAAATATTTTAAATAGTTTAGTATTATTTTTCTATAATAGACCTGTTCGATAACTATATCAGAAGTTATTTTGGGAACAATAAATAAGTACTAATTTGGACACAATATATGATTTTTTGCTAATAGCTTATGACCTTAAGGTTTTTATTTTATAATTCTGGTATGGCTTACCATGCCGGAATTGTTATTTCTAGGTTATCGAACAGGCCTAATAAATAATTTTATAATATTTATTCCCATGTACTAAAAAGGGCTATATATTTTTTTATTGCGCATGATATAATTTTATATTTCCTGTCAATAAATTAAATTCTAAAAGCAACAATATTTAAAAGAGTGTGTAATGATTAAAAAAAATGTGTTATTAAAAATATTGGTTTTATTTATTATTCTAACCTGCCGTCCATATCCAGATAATAATACTTTGCCGCAATTTAATATGGTATCTGTTACAGGCGGAACATTTAAGCTTGGAGCAACTGATCCTGATATGACAGTATCAAGCTTTATCATGGCAGAAACAGAGGTAACCCAAGAGCTATGGCAGGCAGTAATGGGAAATAATCCAATTGGTTTTTCCGGGGCAAAGCTGCCTGTGGAGAGTAGCTGGTATGATGCATTGGAATTTTGCAATAAATTAAGCATTTTGGATGGAAAGACACCAGTTTACAGCATAGCGGGAAGCACAGATCCTGATAATTGGGGAACGCCTGGAGCAGCATGGGATGCTGTAATAGTAAACTGGGCTGCAGATGGCTACAGGCTTCCTTCAGAGATGGAGTGGATGTGGGCAGCAATGGGAGGCGCTGCAGGGGAGGGAGTTCATAGTGGAGGAATATTTACCGATGGATACAGTAAACAATATGCAGGGCATAATAGGGGTAATGATCCATCAGGAAGCAATATAGGAAATTATGCATGGTATAGTGGTAATTCAGGCAATACCACGCATGATGTAAAAGGAAAAACTGCAAATGAACTGGGATTATATGATATGAGCGGTAATGTGTATGAATGGTGCTGGGACCTGTATGGCAGCTATCCTGTAACTGAAGAGACAGATTACCATGGGCCAGCAGGAGGGTCTCACCGTGTTGGGCGCGGAGGCAGCTGGTTTGACAGTGTATCTTTCTGCACTGTTGCCAGCCGCAACAACTTCTGGCCTAATGGCCAGTCCAACATTATAGGCTTCCGTTTTGTGAGGAAAGCAGATTAAGCCCAATCTCATTCCTGCGAAGGCAGGAATCTTTATAAGTTCCCGGCATGCCTTCATGGTAGCCGGGAAGACGGTGGGGGAAGCAACGGCAATCAGATGACGCTGGGAGTGGCACTTCAAGAACGTAAATGAATAAAAAATAAATATTTATACAAACCCCTATAATATGCTATAATCTAAAAAAATCTGTTTAGCAAAAAAAACAATTCAGAGAAGCCTGCCTCAAGGCATGGGTATGGCTGGCGCATGTTTAACTTTATGCACAGGCGCGATAAGGCAGGGCTTCATTATGAGCCTGACAGGCTTGATCCTGCACATCCTGACAGCAAACAGCACATGTTCAGGTATTCCGAACTTGTATTTCCCAAAAAAATAATAATAAATTTTATTATAAGCTCTGCAATAGCCCTTTATGTTTTTTTCAATATTGCATTTATAATCCAAGGCTGGACAATAAAAAGAAATGAGAAAATCTTTAACCAGCATCAATCTCTTCAGGTATTGCTTGCAAAACAGGGAATAGAAGAAAGTATTTATGAAATATTCTATAATTTTAAAATTGCCCAGGATTATTTCAGGGATGATCTTTCAAAAGGAGGAAGCGATCTTGAAAAAAACCGTATTTTCCAGTTTGTCCAGTCAAGCAAGCAGGAGATACTGGGTTTTCTTATCTCATACTCTGAAGGCAATATTGATTACAGCAACCTGTCAACAGGAGAAACAGATGATGTTGCAAAATCTGTAGGCAGCATGTGGCTAAAAGAATATTGGAAAACTCTTGGAACATCAAGCAAAGATCCAATGAGTGTCTATCTTTATGCATCTCATAATTATCAGTTTATAGGAAATATAATACCTATACATGAAAAAGAGAAAATATCAGGACTTTTATGTATTGTTATAGATTTAAAACCATTAATAAATAGATATGTTTTTCCAATGGGTATGGATGAATATGGTTCAGGCTCTTTTTTTACAGGAGACGGAGTAATACTTTTTGGCGAAGATTCAGCAAATGTAGGGAAAAATATATTTACTATAGAAATGATTGATACTGAAATAATAAGAAGATTTTCTGCCGATGTATTTGGACAATCTGTAGGCACGGGAGATTTCCGCTTTGTGGATAATAAAGGGAAAACTCAAAGAAGGCTTACTGCCTGGCATTCAGTTAATATTGGAAGACAGCAACTTATTCTTCTTTTGACAGCGACAGAAAGACAGGCTAATTCAGCTCTTTTTGATTTTCAGATTCAATTAATGGCTCTTGGTTTTACACTTATTGCAACCCTTATTTTAATCAATTTTGTATTGATAGCTTCAAGAAAAAAAATAGTTCAGGAAAATGCAAGACATCTTGAAATACTTGTGCAGCAAAGGACTGAAGAATTAGCGCTAAGCGAAACAAGGTATCAGGCTGTTTTCCAGACAGCAAATGATGTTATTTTTATAGTAAAAGATAATAAAATAGTTAATTTTAACAATAAAGCTTTAAAAACATTTGGATATACAGAAGAAGAATTAAAAAAATTATCCCCGCTTGATATTTCATCAAAAGAGTTTGAAGGAGAAGATTCAGGTGAGCTTCTTGATCATTATATGGAAGAAACCAAAAATGAAAGGCCTCAATTTTTTGAATGGAAAAGTGTAAGAAAAGATGGCAGCTCCTTTGATTCAGAAGTCAGCCTTTCAAGCCTTAATCTTGGCGGAGACCACTATCTTCTTGCAATTATAAGAGATATTACAGAAAGAAAAAGAGCTCAAACAGAGCTTGAAAAACTAAATGCAGAACTGGAGCAGAGGGTTTTTTTAAGAACAGGAGAACTTGAAGAATCCAACAATGCTTTAAAAGAATCGCTTGTAAAACTTCAGGAAACTCAAAAAAGCCTTGTTGAAGCAGAAAAAATGGCTTCCCTTGCAGTGCTTGTCGCAGGAGTTGCGCATGAAATAAACACACCTGTAGGAATAAGTGTTACAGCTGCCTCATATCTTAAACAGCAGACAGATATATTAAATACAAAATATACCCAGGGCAGCATGAAAAGATCAGAGCTTGAAAGCTATATAAAAACAGCAACTGAATCTACAAAAGTTCTGCTTGATAATCTTGAAAAAGCATCTGACCATATCAACAGCTTTAAAAAAGTTGCTGTAGACCAGGCAAGCCAGGAAAAAAGAATATTTAACCTTAAAGAATATGTTAATGAAGTTCTGTTAAGTCTTCAGCCTGCTCTTAAAAAGACAAAACATAAAGTAACAGTAACAGGGAAAGATGATATAAATATAGAAAGCATGCCTGGCGCAATATCCCAGATAGTTACAAATCTTGTAATGAATTCTTTAAAGCATGCATTTGAAGGAATAGAAAGCGGAGAGATAAAAATAGATGTAGATTTTAATAATGATACAGCAATTTTCCGCTATAGCGACAATGGTATTGGAATGAGCGAAGAGACAAGAGAAAAACTTTTTGATCCATTTTATACAACAAAAAGAGGATCAGGCGGAAGCGGGCTGGGCATGCATATTGTATATAACCTGGTTACACAAAGCCTTAAAGGTGCTATAACTTATGAAAGCTCTCCCGGGAATGGAGCATCTTTTGAAATAAAATGGCCGGTTGGCACAAAAGAAGCATATACTTAATACAATTATTATTGTATATTCTATTGACAAAAATGGGCATATTTGTTAATTTTGCACTCGTTCTCCATTTGACTTGTCAGAACAGGTATGCCCTTGTAGCTCAGTCGGTAGAGCACCTCCATGGTAAGGAGGGGGTCACCGGTTCAAGTCCGGTCGAGGGCTCTTGAAATTGAAAAAATGCTGGTTTTCCAGTTTAATCCATATATACCATATATCTAGGAGATTCTGATATGGCATCTAAAAAAAAGGGAAATGTTGAGCTTATTGCTCTTCAATGCTCTGAATGTAAAAGAAGAAATTATACAACATCAAAAAACAGGAAAAATACACAAGCAAAGCTTGAGTTTAATAAATATTGCAAGTTTGACAGAAAACATACTTTGCATAAAGAAACTAAAATTAAATAGTATTGCTTTAGGTCAGTAGCTCCAATGGCTAGAGCGCCGGTCTCCAAAACCGGATGTTGTAGGTTCGAGTCCTACCTGGCCTGTTTCTATTCCCCCTTTTATTATTTTAGGAGTTTTTATGGGTAAAATTGTAAATTTTTTTAAGGAAAGTCTTTCTGAACTTAAGAAAGTTGTCTGGCCCAGCAGAAGTGAAGTTGCTGCATCTACAAAAGTAGTTATTGTTTCAACCATTATTTTTGCCCTGGTTCTTGGCGCTGTGGATTTATTACTAATTATAGGAATAGATATTATTTTTTAAACCCAAAAGGGTACCTAT
Source organism: Spirochaetia bacterium (assembly GCA_031548835.1). Taxonomy (GTDB): domain Bacteria; phylum Spirochaetota; class Spirochaetia; order CADAEX01; family CADAEX01; genus WQTU01. Next base: position 30,804 of record JAVBQS010000027.1, on the reverse strand, counting down.
TTACGGAGTTTAGATGGCAAAAGGCTGGTATGTTCTTCATGCCTATTCAGGTTATGAAAATAGAATTGAAAAACATGTAAGAAAATTAATGGAAGATCCAAATTTCTCTAGTTATATTCTTGATATAAAAATTCCGTCAGAAGAAGTTGTAGAAGTAAAAGATGGTAAAAAAAAGGTTTCTTCAAGAAAATTTTTACCAGGATATATATTGTTAGAGCTGGATTTACCTGATAAAGGCTGGAAAAATGTATGCGCCGAGATCAGAAAAATACAGGGTGTGACAGGCTTTGTAGGCGCTCTCGGAAGTGTAAGGCCGAACCCAATATCTACTGATGAAATGAGAAGTATTTTGCAGAAAACAGGAGATCTTAAGGCTGCAAGACATGTTAAATCAAAACAGGTGTTTAATGTCGGGGAATCAGTTAAAATTATAGGCGGCCCTTTTGACACTTTTACAGGAAAGATTGACGAAGTTAATACAGAAAAAGGCAAACTTAGGGTTGTTGTGGGAATTTTTGGAAGAGCAACACCTGTAGAGGTTGATTTTACACAAGTTGAGCAGTTATAGCAAAAAATTGATTTGTTATAGCTCTTTTAAAATATAATACATTTGAAAAACTGCTGATTTATTTAACTGAGAATAAATCAGCATTACCTTATTATTGTTTTTCGTAATTTTCCAGTAAAATGAGAAAAATAATATAGAACCGATGATTAGAGTCAATTTAATCATTGCTTCCATAAAATATAAACCTGGAAAATTCCGGGATAAATATTGCGGCAAGTTTTGCCGGTTATAAATGGGAGTTTTCCTTTGGGGAAACGCTATACCACATTTTGGAGAAAAATATGGCCAAGAAAAAAATTGCAGCCCTGATTAAGCTGCAGGTTCCGGCCGGAAAAGCAACTCCAGCGCCACCAGTAGGACCGGCTCTTGGCCCTCATGGTGTAAGCGCTCCGCAGTTTGTTCAGCAGTTTAACGAAAGAACAAAAAGCATGGAGCCTGGACTTGTAATTCCTGTTGTTATTACAGTTTATGCTGATAAAACATTTACATTTATCACAAAAACACCTCCCGCTGCTATTTTACTAAAAAAAGCATGCAATATTGAAAGCGGTTCTGCTGAACCTCACAAAACAAAAGTTGCAAAAATATCAAGAGCAGACCTTAAAAAGGTAGCGCAGACAAAAATGCCTGACCTTAACGCAAATGATATTGAAGCAGCTATGAAGATTATTGCAGGAACAGCAAGAAGCATGGGAATTGAGGTGGAGGCATAAGCATGAAAAGAGGAAAAAAATACCAGGAAGCAGCAAAGCAGTATGATAAAGCAAACCTCTATTCTTACGAAGATGCTGTAGGAATTGTTAAAAAAATTGCTTTTGCCAAATTTGATGAAACTGTTGAGCTTTCAATCAGGCTTAATCTTAAAAAAAGCCAGAGCGTAAGAGACACGCTTGTTCTTCCGCATCAGTTTACAGGAACAAAGAAAATTCTTGTTTTTGCAAAAGGAGATAAGGCAGAAGAAGCAAAGGCAGCAGGCGCGGCATATGTAGGCGATGTTGATCTTGTTGAAAAAATCAGAGGCGGCTGGCTTGATTTTGATATTGCTGTGGCAACCCCTGACATGATGAAAGATGTAGGACGCCTCGGCCCTGTTTTAGGCAGAAGAGGGCTTATGCCTAACCCTAAAACACAGACAGTTACCTTCAATATAAAAGAAGCGCTGGCTGAACTTCAAAAAGGCCGTGTCGAATTCAGGTCTGATAAAGGCGGAGTGCTTCACCTTGCAGTAGGCAAAGTGTCAAATGAAGCAAATCAGATTGTGGAAAATATTAAAGCAGTTGTTACTGAGGTTGAAAGAAAGAAACCATCTGATGCAAAGGGGGACTTTTTTCTTTCAGTAGCTGTTTCTTCTACAATGGGCCCTGGCGTTAAAGTAGATTTTAAAACTGCGTGAAAGGATTAGAATATGGCAGAATATGTAACAAAAATACAGCCGGCTAAAGTAGATGCTGTTGCTGAGATAAAAGGTAAAATTGAAAACATAAAAGACTTTGTTGTAACAGATTACAGAGGCCTTACGGTTGAACAGATAACAAATTTAAGAAGAAAGCTTAGGGAATTTGGTACAGAATACAAAGTTGTGAAAAACAACTATGCAAAAATAGCTTTTAAAAACAAAGGTGTTAAAGGGCTTGATAATCTTCTTGTAGGCCCTTCTGCAATAGCAATGGTAAAAGGCGAAGCAGGGCCTGTTGTAAAAGCTCTTATCGATTTTTCCAAAGAAACACCTGTGCAGGTAAGAGGCGGCTATATTGATGGCAATATCTTTAATATGCAGCAGCTTGAAGCTTTCTCAAAGCTTCCCACAAAGATCGAACTTATATCAAGCCTTATGGGTACTATGAAAGCTCCTGTACAAAATCTTGTATTTGTTCTTAATGCGCCTATGCAAAAGCTTGTAAGGACAATGCAGGCTGTTGCTGATCAAAAGGCAGGTAAATAATTATTAGTTAACTTGGTTTTAATTAATGATTAAATAATAAGAGCTGATTAATATTAATCAGTATTTATGTAAATAATCCGTGGTATTGCGGCTTTATTAAATAGGGTCTACTTATAATGTGGCAACATTATAAGTAGATGACTTTAAATTCGCATTTCGCAGCTTTATGCGAGAAATGCGTATCCAGCCTCAGTGGCTGGGATAAATATTCAGCATTAGTCTTCCATTTTGCCATGCTACTGCTGAAACAAAAGATAAGGAGAAGATAATATGGCTAACAAAGATGAAATTTTAGAAACAATTGCTAACATGACAGTTCTTGAAGTATCAGAACTTATCAAAGCAATGGAAGAAAAGTTTGGCGTTACAGCAGCAGCTCCAGTAGCAGTTGCGGCAGCTCCTGCAGCAGCTTCAGGTGCAGCGAGTGCTGGCGGTGGTGCAGAAGAAAAAACTGAATTTGATGTTGTTCTTGCAAAAATTGATGACAGCAAGAAAATTCCTATTATCAAAGAAGTTAGAGCAATCACAGGCCTTGGCCTTAAAGAAGCAAAGGATATGGTTGAGGGTGCTCCTCAGAAAGTTAAAGAAGGTGTTTCAAAAGAAGAAGCAAAAACAATTAAAGAAAAGCTGGAAGCAGCTGGCGCAGTTGTTGAAGTTAAGTAATTTTTGCTTAAAGACATCCTATTTTTCTCATATTACACCTCTATATAATAGAGGTGTAAGTTATGCCGACAGTATAAAGCTGCCGGTATATTCATTATCAGGGGGTATGGTTAATGCTTGATAGATCTAAAGCTATTAAGCGGCAATATATTGGAAAAGATTATCATGAAGTAATGGATATTCCAGGACTTGTTGATATTCAGCTTGCTTCATATGAAAAATTTCTTCAGAGGGAAAGGCTTATAAATAAAGAGCCTCTGCTTGATCAGGGACTTGAAGAAGTTTTTCAAAGTGTTTTTCCGATAGAAAGCCCAAACGGCGACATGCTTCTGGAATATACTCAGTATGTTCTGGATGAAGAGGGTATTAAACTTGATGAATTTGAATGCAAACAAAAAGGCGTAACATATGCTGTCCCCCTCAAAGCAAAAATTAATCTTATTTTTCAGGAAACAGGCGAGATCAGGCAGAAGCTGATTTATATCGGCGATATTCCTTTAATGACAGAAAGAGGCACTTTTATAATAAATGGCGCTGAAAGAGTTGTTGTAAGCCAGATACATAGATCTCCCGGTGTTGTCTTTTCATATGATAAAGGCGTTTATTCTTCAAGAATTATCCCTTATAAAGGATCATGGCTTGAATTTGAAATAGAACACAAGAAGGACTTGATATATGCAAAAATAGACAGGAAGAAAAGAATTCTTGGCACTATTTTTTTAAGAGCTCTTGGATTTGATACGCGCGAACAGATAATATCGCTTTTTTATAAAACAAAAAAAGTAAAGCTTAACAGTATAGCAGATGAAAAAGAAAAACTTATCGGATCTGTATCTGCTAAAGCAATATTTGTAAAAAATGAATCTGGCGAAGATAAAAAACTTTACCGCGCAGGAGAAAAAATTCTGCTGCATGATATTGATGAGCTTCTTCACTCAGGCGTTAAAGAGATTGAAATAATAGATTTTGAAGATGAAAATTCTCTCCACTCAAATATAATTCTTAACTGTTTCGAGATGGAAGATATAAAATATGTAAGAGATGATTCAGACTCTGATGAACCTACAAAGGAAGATGCTCTCTCTGCTGTTTATGCTGTGCTTCTTCCGGGAGAGCCGATCACAGTTGAAAGCGCGGAAAAAGATCTTAAACTGATGTTTTTCTCAAGCCGCAGATATGATTTGGGAAAGGTTGGACGTTATAAGTTAAATAAAAAATATGACTATGACCCTCCTGTTGAAGACCAGATACTTACAAAAGATGATATAACAAATACAATGCGCTTTTTAATAAAAGTGTATATAGAAGAAGAAAATGTTGATGATATAGACCATCTTGGAAACAGAAGGGTAAGATCTGTAGGCGAGCTTCTTGCAAACCATTTAAAGACAGCTTTTGTAAGAATGGAAAGAATTGCAAAAGAGAGAATGTCTCTTAAAGAAACAGATACAATAAAACCGCAGGATATTGTTTCCATTAAACCAATTGTAGCTGCAATAAAAGAGTTTTTCGGCTCAAGCCAGCTTTCCCAGTTTATGGATCAGGTTAACCCTCTTGCAGAGCTTACTCACAAGAGAAGGCTTAATGCTCTTGGCCCTGGAGGTCTTTCAAGAGACAGGGCAGGTTTTGAAGTAAGAGATGTTCACTATACACACTATGGAAGAATGTGTCCTATTGAAACACCTGAAGGCCCAAACATCGGCCTTATTGTTTCACTTGCAAACTATACAAAAGTAAATGATTACGGCTTTCTGGAAACACCTTACCGCAAAGTAGTTAATGGTGTTGCTACAAAAGATGTTGAATATCTTTCTGCAATTGATGAAGAAAAATATTATATTGCACAGGCAAATGCCCAGATTAATAACAAAGGGAAATTCCTTGTTGATCAGGTTTCTGTCAGAAAAGCAGGAAGCTATACAACAAGAGAGCCTGCTGGCATTCAATATATGGATGTTTCCCCAAAGCAGGTAATATCTGTTTCAACATCTCTTATTCCATTTCTTGAACATGATGATGCTAACAGGGCTCTCATGGGTTCAAACATGATGAGGCAGGCTGTTCCCCTTCTTTTTCCAAGATCTCCTATTGTAGGAACAGGAATGGAAGAAAAAACAGCTTATGATTCAGGCGTTGTAAAAAAAGCAAAAAATGCCGGTGTTGTATCATATGTAAGTTCTGAAAAAATTATTATTAAAAATGAAGATAAAGAAGAAGATATTTATAAACTTCTTAAAAATCAGAGAACAAACCAGGATACCTGTTTTACCCAGAAGCCTCTTGTAAGAGTAGGGCAAAAAATTGAGAAGGGGGAAGTTTTGGCTGACGGGCCTGCTACCTCTTTGGGGGAACTTGCTCTTGGCCGTGATGTCCTTGTAGCTTTCCTTCCTTGGAACGGCTATAACTACGAGGATGCCATACTTATCTCTGAAAAAGTAGTTAAAGAAGATATTTTTACTTCAATTCACATAAAAGAGTTTATAACAGAAGTTAGAGAGACAAAGCTTGGAACAGAAAAGCTTACAAGAGATATTCCAAATACAGGAGAAAAAGCTCTTGAGCAGCTTGATGAAGAAGGAATAATAAGAATTGGAGCCAAGGTAAAATCAGGCTATATTCTTGTCGGAAAAGTAACTCCAAAATCTGAAACAGAGACAACTCCTGAGTTTAAACTTCTTAACTCAATATTTGGCGAAAAAGCAAAAGAAGTTAGAGATACTTCTTTAAGAGTTCCTCATGGCGTTGAAGGAACAATAATAGATATTCAGCGGCTTAAAAGAGCAGAGGGAGATGACCTCAATCCTGGTGTTGATGAAGTTGTAAAAATACTTATAGCAACAAAAAGAAAGCTCCAGGAAGGGGATAAAATGGCAGGACGCCACGGAAATAAAGGCGTTGTTGCAAGAGTTATGGCAGAGGAAGATATGCCTTATATGACAGATGGAACACCTGTGGATATTTGCCTCAACCCTCTTGGCGTTCCATCGCGTATGAATCTTGGGCAGCTTATGGAAACAGCTCTTGGCTGGGCAGGTTATTCTCTTGGAGAAAAATATGCAACTCCAGTATTTCAGTCTGCTACAAATGAAATGATTTCAAAAAAACTTGAAAGCGCAGGACTTCCCGGAACATCAAAAACTGTTCTTTATGATGGGCTTACAGGAGAGCCATTTGAAAATCCTGTAATGGTTGGATGTGTTTATATGCTTAAACTGCACCACCTTGTTGATGACAAGATGCATGCAAGATCTACAGGCCCTTATTCGCTTGTAACACAGCAGCCTCTTGGAGGAAAAGCGCAGTTTGGAGGCCAAAGACTTGGAGAAATGGAAGTTTGGGCTCTTGAAGCTTATGGCGCAGCAAATACACTCCAGGAATTTATTACAATTAAATCTGATGATATGGCAGGCCGCGCTAAAATATATGAAAGCATTGTCAAGGGAGAGCCTAATTCAGCAGCAGGTATTCCTGAAGCATTTAATGTAATTGTTCAGGAATTAAGGGGACTGGCGCTTGATATCTCAATCTGGGATTCAAGAGGAAGACAGGTTCCGCTTACAGAACGCGATGAAGAGCTTATTAACAGACAAGGAACCAATTTTTAGGAATATGATGATTAGAGCCAATTTAATTATTAGTTCCCTAATTTAGGAAAGGTGTTTAGATGAGAGAGATGCAGGATTTTGATAATATAATGATCAAGCTTGCTTCGCAGGAACAGATCAGGGCATGGTCTTACGGCGAAGTAAAGAAGCCGGAAACAATAAATTACAGAACTTTAAGGCCTGAAAAAGATGGCCTTTTTTGCGAAAGAATTTTCGGCACTACCAAAGAGTGGGAATGTTACTGCGGAAAGTTTAAATCAATCCGTTATAAAGGCGTAATCTGCGATAGATGCGGTGTAGAAGTAACTCATTTTAAAGTAAGAAGAGAAAGGATGGGCCATATTGAGCTTGCTTCCCCTGTCTCCCATATTTGGTATTACAGATCTGTTCCTTCAAGAATGGGACTTCTTCTTGATCTTACAGTAGCTTCGCTTAGGTCAATACTTTACTATGAAAAATATATAGTAATTGATCCAGGTGATACTGAACTCAAAAAATATGACCTTCTGTCAGAAGAAGATTATAATACAGCTTCTGAAAGATATGGCATGAGCTTTACTGCCGGAATCGGCGCAGAAGCTATAAGAACACTTCTTGAAAGCCTTGACCTTGATGCGCTTTCTGCTGAACTAAGAATGAAGATGGTTGAGAAAGGCGCAAAATCTGACCGCAGGCTTCTAAAAAGAATAGAAATTGTTGAAAATTTTAAAGATTCGGGAAACAAGCCAGACTGGATGATTCTCGATGTAATTCCTGTAATACCGCCGGAGCTTAGGCCAATGGTTCAGCTTGAAGGCGGAAGATTTGCAACATCAGACCTTAATGATCTTTACAGAAGAGTTATAAACAGAAACAACAGGCTTAAAAGGCTTATGACATTAAATGCTCCTGATATAATAATCAGGAACGAAAAAAGGATGCTTCAGGAAGCAGTAGATGCTCTTTTTGACAACTCAAAGAAAAAGAAAGTTGTAAAAGGTTCTGCAAACAGGCCTCTTAAATCTCTTTCTGATATGCTTAAAGGAAAGCAGGGAAGATTTAGGCAAAACCTTCTTGGAAAAAGAGTTGACTATTCAGGCCGTTCAGTAATTGTAGTAGGGCCTGAGCTTAAACTGCATCAGTGCGGACTTCCTGCAAAAATGGCTTTAGAGCTTTACAAGCCATTTATAATGAAAAAGCTTGTTGAAAAAGATGTTGTTTACAATATTAAAAAAGCAAAAACACTAGTAGAACAGGAAACAGCAGAGGTGTGGTCTGTTCTTGATGAAGTTGTAAGAGAACATCCTGTTCTTTTAAACAGAGCTCCTACGCTTCACAGACTTGGCATTCAGGCTTTTGAGCCTGTGCTTGTTCAGGGAAAAGCTATAAAGCTTCATCCTCTTGTGTGCCATGCATATAATGCAGACTTTGACGGCGACCAGATGGCTGTCCATGTGCCTCTTACACAGGCTGCGCAGATTGAGTGCTGGACACTTATGCTTTCTGTAAACAATCTTTTAAACCCTGCAAATGGAAGCCCTATAGTTTTCCCATCCCTTGATATGGTTTTGGGAATAAACTATTTAACTGTTGCAAAACAGGGAGCAAAAGGAGAGGGGCGCTACTTTCACTCTTTTGATGAAGTATTAATGGCGCTTGAAGCAAGGTCGCTGGATTATCAGGCAATATGTAAGATAAAAATAAAAGGCAAATATATTGAAACAACTCCGGGAAGAGTTATTTTTAACGAAGAAATGCCTGAAGAAATAGACTATATAAACTATCCTCTTGCAGACAAGGAGCTTAAAGCTCTTATTGCACAGTGCTACAATAAATATGGAGCTTATATAACAGTTAAAATGCTGGATTCTGTAAAAGCTCTTGGCTTTAAATATGCAACAAAATTCGGCGCTACAATAAGTATGGAAGATGTTGTTATTCCTGAAGAAAAGAAAAAACTTATTGAAGATGCCAATAAACAGGTTACTGTAATTCAGAACCAGTATCTTCAGGGGCATATAACACAGGAAGAAAGATATAACAGAGTTATAGAAGTATGGAGTAAGACAAACGAAGATCTTACAAATGTGCTTATGAAAACTCTTAAAGAAGACAGACAGGGCTTTAACCCAATCTATATGATGGCAAACTCAGGAGCAAGAGGATCAAGGACTCAGCTAAGACAGCTTGCCGGAATGAGAGGCCTTATGGCAAAGCCATCAGGAGATATTATAGAGCTCCCGATCAGGTCTAACTTTAAAGAAGGTCTTTCAATTATAGAATTTTTTATTTCATCAAATGGCGCAAGAAAAGGGCTTGCAGATACTGCTCTTAAAACAGCAGAAGCAGGATATCTTACAAGGCGTCTTATAGATATTGCGCAGGATGTTGTTATAAATGAAGAAGATTGCGGAACAATAAATGGTATACAGATAAGCGCGCTTAAAGACGGCGAAGAAATAGTGCAGGCTCTTGCTGACAGGCTTGTCGGACGTTATACACTTGAGAGGGTAAAACATCCTATTACAGGCGAAATACTTCTTAATGTAAACCAGGAAATTACAGAAGAGATGTCAAAAGCAATAGAAGAGTCTGGTATAGAAACAGTAAGAATAAGAAGCGTACTTACCTGTGATTCACGATTTGGAGTTTGTCAAAAATGCTACGGCAGAAACCTTGCAACAAATAAAGGTGTTGAAATTGGAGAAGCTGTAGGTATAATTGCTGCCCAGTCAATAGGCCAGCCTGGAACACAGCTTACAATGAGAACATTCCATATTGGAGGAGCGGCGACAAAAGCGAGCGAGGAAAACAAGGTTTATTTAAAATATCCTGTTCTTATTGGAAAAATAACAGGCAATACTGTAAAAATAGACAATGATGTCACGCTTTTTACAAGAAAAGGCTATATTCTTGTAAACAAAATACTTGATTTTGTTGAACTTGATAAAGGCGACAAAATTCTTGTAAATGACGGCGATAAAGTAATTCCTGGAAATCCTATTATAAAAAGAGAAAAACAGGATATTGCAGCAAAAGATATAGCATATGTTGTAATCAGAGATAAAATACTTTACCTTGTTGCCCAGGAGCAGAAGGTTGAAATCAGAAATGGCGCAGAGCTTCTTGTTCATGAAGGTGAAGCTATTCCGCCAGAAGCATCTATTGCAAGATTTGACCCATTCTCAGAGCCTATTATTGCTGAATATCCCGGTATAGTAAAATATCATGACATAATACTTGGCACTACGCTTAAAGAAGAAATCAATGAGGATAGCGGTAATATTGAAAAGAAAATTACAGAGTATACTCTTGAAACACTTCAGCCGCGTATTATTATAGAAGATGAAGATGGCGATGAACTTGCTGTCTACTACCTGCCTGGCTCTTCATATATAAATGTTGAAGATGGAGCAAAAATAGAAGCAGGAAGGACTCTTGCTAAGCTTCTTAAAGAAAGCGTTAAGACAAGAGATATTACCGGAGGTCTTCCAAGAGTTGGAGAGCTTTTTGAAGCAAGAAAGCCAAAAAGTATTGCAGTGCTTGCGCAGATTGCAGGTAAGGTAAAATTCGGCGGTATAATAAAAGGCAAAAGACTTATTATAATTACTGATGACAGAGATGTGGAATTTAAACATCTTGTTCCAATGGGTAAACACCTTCTTGTAAGAGATGGGGATATTGTTGAGGCCGGCGAGCCGCTTTGCGAAGGAGACCGCGATCCGCACGATATACTTGATATACTTGGGGAAAATATTCTTCACAGCTTTCTTATGGATGAGGTTCAGGAAGTTTACAGGCTCCAGGGTGTAAGTATCAATGATAAGCATATTGGCGTAATTATAAGACAGATGATGAGAAAAGTTGAAATTACCCATGTAGGCGACACAAACTTTATTCAGGGGCATCAGGTAGACAAGTATAAATTCCATGAGGAAAATGCAAAAGTAATAAGAGAAGGCGGAGAGCCTGCTATTGCAAAACCTCTTCTTCTTGGTATTACAAGAGCTTCCCTTAATATAGACTCGTTCCTCTCTGCAGCTTCGTTCCAGGAAACAACAAGAGTTCTTACAAATGCTGCAATTGCGGGAAAAGTTGATAATTTAAGAGGCCTTAAAGAAAATATTATTATCGGACATCTTATCCCTGCCGGAACAGGACAGAAAATATATAGAAATATAAAGCTTTTTGATGAAAGCAGCGAAGATCTTGATGCATCAATACAGGGGATAATTGAGGCAAGAAAAAAAGAAGAGCTTGAAACAGCTGCTAACCAGCCTAAGCAGCACAGTATTGATGAGCTGGATTAATAAATAATGATTAACACTGGTTTGTAGTATGACAAAAGTTTACGCAAACCAGTTATATGGAAATGGCTATTAGCATTAAGTTAATAACCATTTCTTTAAAGAAAAGATATAGATAAAAACTATTGACTTTTTTAAATGGGGTTGTTAACCTTCATTCACTTGAAATATTGGCAGTCAAGCTGCCAGATAAAATTTTACAGGAGAAAATTTGGTAGATGCCAACTATTAATCAATTAATTAGAAAAGGTAGACAAAAAGTTACTAAAAAGACAAAAGCTCCTGCACTTGATAGCTGTCCTCAGAAAAGAGGTGTTTGCACAAGAGTTATGACTGTAACTCCTAAAAAACCTAATTCAGCTTTGAGAAAAGTAGCAAGGGTTAGATTGTCAAATGGTATTGAGGTTACTGCTTATATTCCGGGTATTGGGCACAATCTTCAGGAACACTCAGTAATACTTTTAAGAGGGGGAAGGGTAAAAGACCTTCCTGGTGTAAGATATCACATCGTAAGAGGTGCCAAAGATACGCTTGGTGTTGAAGACAGAAAGAGATCAAGATCTAAATATGGTACTAAGAAACCAAAGGCTTGATAGGGGTTTGATATATGTCTAGAAAGAATGTTGCGAGAAAAATAGTAATAATTCCTGATTCAAGGTACAACAACACATCAATATCAAAATTCATAACAAGAATGATGATTGATGGAAAAAAAGCTACAAGCAAAGCTATCATGTATGAGGCTCTTGATATATTAAGTTCAAAAACACAGAAAGATGCTATTGAATCATTTAATGAAGCAATGGATAAAATAAACCCTGTTGTTGAGGTTAAATCCAGAAGAGTCGGCGGTTCAACCTATCAGGTTCCTGTTGAAATAAGAGAATCCAGAAGAGAAGCGCTTGCAACCCGCTGGATAATAAATGCAGCAAGAGCAAGAGGCGGCAGATCTATGGGCGAAAAACTTGGAGCAGAATTTATAGATGCTTTTAACTCTACAGGAACAGCTTTTAAGAAAAAAGAAGACACTCATAAAATGGCAGAGGCAAACAAAGCCTTCTCTCACTATAGATGGTAAAATCCTTGCAAAGGGATAATGTCATTAAAAATGATGTTGTTGGAGATAGTAATATTTTTCTCCCTCCTTTTTCAGGGGGTTGAATAAAAATCTATCTTATGTATATTATTTAGTTTGTATTTTGGTTTTAACCAAACCAATCATTCTGTGAGATTTAGCGCCTGAATGCTATATCTCGTTATAAGGGTGGTAAGGTGGTGGGCCTGCTAATCTTTTAATTTATAAAAATTTCAAGATAGGGAAATCATCATTTTACCTCAAATTTTAGATTATGTGTAATTAGTGGTATTCCATAATGCACAAGTTGTTAAAAATGAATATTATTTTAATGAATGTAATTAAAAGGAGAAGCTGATGGCTAAAGAAAAGTTTGAAAGGACTAAGCCGCATATTAATGTTGGTACTATTGGACATGTTGACCATGGAAAAACAACACTTACCGCTGCTCTTTCTGTCTATTGTGCAAAAAAAATGGGCGGAAAGGTAATGAAGTATGAGGATATTGATAATGCGCCGGAAGAAAAAGCACGTGGTATTACAATTAATACAAGGCATGTTGAATATGAGACAGTTAACAGGCACTACGCACATGTGGACTGCCCGGGACACGCTGACTATATAAAAAATATGATTACTGGCGCTGCTCAGATGGATGGCGCTATAATTCTTGTTGCTGCAGACTCAGGCCCTGAGCCGCAGACAAGAGAACATATACTTCTTGCAAGACAGGTAGGAGTGCCAAAGCTTATTGTATTCCTTAACAAGATGGATATTGCAGACCCGGAACTTGTAGAACTTGTTGAAGTTGAAGTACAGGAACTTCTCGAATCATATGGCTTTGATTCTAAATGCCCTATAATCAAAGGATCTGCTTTTAAAGCTTTGTCAAATCCTGATGACCCTGAATCAACAAAATGTATTCAGGAACTTCTCGATGCAATGGATACATACTTTCCAATTCCTGAAAGAGCAATTGATAAACCTTTCCTTATGCCGGTAGAAGATGTTTTCTCTATACAGGGCAGAGGCACTGTAGTAACAGGCAGGATTGAAAGAGGTATTGTAAAAGTTGGCGATGAGCTTGAAATAGTAGGTATTAAAGATACAAAAAAGACAACATGTACCGGCGTTGAAATGTTTAACAAAATCCTTGATCAGGGACAGGCTGGAGATAATATTGGAGCTCTTCTTAGAGGTATTGATAAAAATGATGTTGAAAGAGGGCAGGTTCTTGCTAAACCAGGCTCAATCACTCCTCATAAGAAATTTAAAGGTACTATTTACTGTCTTACAAAAGAAGAAGGCGGAAGGCATAATCCATTTTTTACAGGATATAGACCGCAGTTCTATTTTAGAACCACAGATATTACAGGCACAGTAACTCTTCCTGCTGATAAGCAGATGGTTATGCCGGGCGATAACACTGAGATTAATGTTGAGCTTATCCATCCGATTGCTATGGAAAAAGGATTAAGATTTGCTATCAGGGAAGGCGGAAGAACAGTTGCTTCAGGCCAGGTAATTGAGATATTAGAATAAGGAAAATATGTCCTCTGTTTAATAGGCAGGGGACTGATTTTTTCAGGAGGAAAAATGGCTGAAGAGCGCATCAGAGTTAGGCTTAGAGGTTTTGATGTTGAATTGATAGACCAAAGCGCTAAATCAATAGTTCAGACAGTTGTAAAGGCTGGATCAAGAGTGGCTGGTCCAATACCGTTGCCTACAAAAATTAGCAAATATACAGTGTTAAAATCGCCATTTGTGAATAAAAAATCTAGAGAACAGTTTGAGATGAGAACGCATAAGCGGCTGATTGATATACTGGAACCTACAGCAGCAGTAATGGATGCTTTAATGAAACTGGAACTTCCCGCTGGTGTTGATGTTGAAATAAAACAGTAGTTTTCCCGACATAAAGCCGGGATAGATATGGAGTAAGAAATGATTGGGGTGATTGCTGAGAAAATTGGGATGACTCAAATTTTTGATGAAAAAGGTGTGCTTACGCCTGTAACAGTTATAAAAATAGATGAAAATCTTGTGATAGAGCAGAGAACACCCGAAAAAAATGGTTATAGTTCTGTTGTCCTTGGATATGGCGAAGTTAAAACAAGCAGGCTTACAAAACCTGTGCTTGGTCAGTTTGGCGAAGGCCTTGAACCAAAAAAGCATTTAAAAGAAGTAAAAGACTTTGAAGTTGAATGTAAGACTGGCGATAAGATAGGTATTGAGATATTTAAAGGTATTGATACTGTAGATGTTACCGGTATGTCAAAAGGAAAAGGTTTTCAGGGTGTAATGAAACGCCATAACTTTAAAGGAGGAAGAGGAGCTCATGGTTCCAAATTCCATAGAGAACCTGGATCAACAGGTCAGAATACCTTTCCGGCTAAAACATTCAAGAATAGAAAAATGCCTGGAAGGATGGGTTATGATAAGGTAACAGTTCAGAATCTTAAAGTTGTAAAAGTAGATGCTGAAAATAAGGTTTTATTAGTAGCTGGTGCAGTGCCTGGTGTTAATAAAAGTATTGTAATGGTACGCAAAAGTATAAAATAGGCAGAGGAATAAAATGGAAGCTAAGGTCTTTTCGGTAAAAGGCGAAGAGATAAGAACAATTAATCTTGACGACTCTATTTTTAATTGTGAAGTAAGCGAAGGCACAATATATTATGCAATTCATAATGAGCTTGCAAATATGAGAGTTGGAACTGCTTCAACAAAAGGAAGAGCTGAAGTTAAAGGAAGTGGTGCAAAACCCTGGGCTCAGAAAGGCACAGGCCGCGCAAGATCAGGACATAAAAGAAGTCCTGTTTGGGTTCATGGCGGTGTTGTATTTGGGCCAAAACCCAAAGATTATAGTTATAAAATGCCGAAAAGCATGAAACAAAGTGCAATGAAATCGGTATTAAGCCTTAAAAATAAAAATAATAATTTGAAAGTTGTTGAAGATTTTACAATTGAAAGCGGTAAGACAAAAGATATTGCTTCAATTTTAAATAATCTTGTTAAGAGCGAAAGAACTGTAATAATTCTTAAAGACAATGACAACATGATTAAAAGAGCAGGGAAAAATATTCCATGGCTCTCTTTTCTTTCATTTAACAGACTTAGAGCGCATGATCTTTTTTATGGAAAAAATATCCTGCTTATGGAATCTGCAGCTCTTAAACTTAGTGATTTCTATAATAAAAAACAGCAGGAGGCGGCAAAATGATGAGAATAGAACATACTCTTATCGAGCCTGTTGTTACAGAAAAAACAAATACAATGAGAGAAGATAAAAGCGCTAAATATGTTTTCAAAGTTATGCCTGATGCTAACAAGTTTCAGGTTATGGATGCTGTCAGAAAACTATTTAATGTAAAACCAATAGCATGCAATATTGCATGGGTAAAAAGTAAAAAGAAAACTTCAAGAACAAGATCCGGATATAGGCAGGGTGAGAAAGCTGGTTGGAAAAAAGCTGTAGTAACCCTCGCTCCTGGTGAAAAAATAGATATTTTTGAAGGTGTTTGAGTAGGGGGCTTTTAAGTGGGCATTAAGAAGTATAAACCCATAACGCCGGGTTTGCGGACAAAAACAACACTTGTTAAAGATGATATTACCTGCGATAAGCCGGAAAAAAGTCTTTCAAAAGGACTTCCTTCCAAAGCAGGCCGCGGTGCAAGCGGAAGAATAAGTGTTAGAAGAAGAGGCGGCGGTCATAAAAGAAGATATAGAGTTATTGATTTTAGAAGAGATAAATTTAATGTGCCCGGAAAAGTAGCACAAATTGAGTATGATCCAAACAGAAGTGCTAATATTGCGCTGATTTATTACAATGATGGAGAAAAAAGATATATTCTTGCTCCCAAAGGCCTTCATGTTGGAGATCTCATTCAGAGCGGTGATTCTTCGCCTGTAAAAGCTGGAAATGCTCTTCCGCTTGATAAAATACCGCTTGGCATTGAAATCCATAATATAGAACTTCAGCTTGGAAAAGGCGGACAGCTTGTAAGATCTGCTGGAACAAGCGCAATGCTTGTTGCAAAAGAAGGCGATTATATTACTGTAAGGCTTCCATCCGGTGAAATGAGAATGGTTTTCCATAAATGCTATGCAACAATAGGTGTTGTTGGAAATGAAGACCATATGAATGTTTCAATTGGAAAAGCAGGAAGATCAAGATGGCTTGGAAAAAGACCAAAAGTTAGAGGTGTTGTAATGAATCCTCATGACCATCCTCATGGCGGTGGAGAGGGAAGAACTTCCGGCGGACGTCATCCAGTTACTCCTTGGGGTAAACCAACTAAAGGTTATAAGACAAGAGGTAAGAGAAAGCTATCAAGTAAATTTATAGTAAAAAGGCGAAAGTAGGAGATAGTTGTGTCTAGATCAGTAAAAAAAGGACCTTTTATAGAGAAAAAACTTTATAAAAGAGTGGTTGAAATGGGAAAAGCCGGGGATAAGAAAATGATTAAATCTTATTCCAGATGTTCAACAGTTATACCTGAAATGGTAGGTTTTACAATTTCTGTATATAACGGAAAAACATGGGTGCCTGTTTATATTACAGAAAATTTGGTTGGGCATAAGCTGGGTGAATTTGCGCCTACCAGGTTTTATAGAGGCCATTCAGCTTCTGATAAAAAAGCCAAAAAAGGTTGATGTTGATTAAGGAGATAGGTGTTTAATATGGAAGCTAAGAAAGGATATACAGCCACAGCTAAATATCTTATGGTTTCGCCAAGAAAAGTAAGACCTGTTGCAGATATAATAAGAAAATGCCAGTATACTCAGGCCCTTGCAAAGCTTGATGCAATACCAAATAAAGGGGCAAGAATTCTTAAAAAAGTTATTCAGTCTGCTGCGGCAAATGCTCTTTTTCAGAATAAAAAACTGGATGAAGAGATGCTTTACATAAAAGAACTTCAGGTAAGCGACGGCCCAAGGCTTAAAAGACTATGGGCAAGAGCTCGCGGAAAAAGAGATATTCTTATAAAAAGAATGAGTCATATATCTGTTGTTGTAGATGAAATAGCAGAGATGAAGGAGTAAAAAGTTGGGACAAAAAGTTAATCCAATAGGCTTAAGACTTGGCATAAATAAAACCTGGAAATCAAAATGGTATGTTGATCCAAGAGAATATGCGGCTACACTTCATGAAGATCTTCGTCTTAGAAAGGTTTTGACAGAATTTCCGGAAACCAAGAGCGCTGAAATTTCAAATGTTGAAATTGTCAGACAGCCTCAGAGAATAACAGTAGTTATTGAAAGTTCAAGACCTGGAATATTGATTGGAGCTAAAGGCGCAACAATAGAAAAAATAGGCGAAAAACTTCAGAAAGAAGCTGGCAAAAAAATACAGCTTAAAATAAAAGAGCTTAAAAAACCGGAAGTCAATGCGCAGATAATATCTGAAAATATTGCAAAACAGCTTAAATCAAAAGGATCTTTCAGAAAAGTTCTTAAATCAGCTGTTAATAATGCGATGAAAGGCGGCGCTCAGGGTATAAAAATAAGAATAGCAGGCCGTCTTGCCGGAGCAGAAATGGCAAGAGTTCAGCAGTATAAAGAAGGCCGTGTTCCCTTGCACACTTTTAGGGCAAATATAGATTATGGTTTTTCTGAAGCATTTACAACTTTTGGTGCAATAGGTGTAAAAGTTTGGGTATTCCATGGTGAAGTTTATAAAAGAGACATGAAAGAGGATGCTGGCGTACTGGTTAAAAAGAAAAAAAAGACCGGAGTTAAGGAGTAATTCAACATGCTTAGTCCTAAGAGAACAAAATATAGAAAAAAGATGCGGGATATTAAATCTCTCTTTGTAGCAGCATCTAGAAAAAATACAATTGCTTTTGGCGATTTTGCTCTTGTTGCGCTTGAACCAAAATGGATTACAAATAGACAGATTGAAGCAGCCAGAATTGCAATGACAAGGAAAATAAAAAGAGGCGGAAAAGTCTGGATCAGAATTTTCCCTGATATGCCTTTTACTAAAAAACCTGCAGAAACAAGAATGGGTAAAGGAAAAGGTAATCCTGAATATTGGGTTGCTGTTGTAAAACCTGGAACTGTGATGTTTGAAATGGGCGGTATTCCTAAAGATCTTGCTCTTGAAGCAATGACACTTGCAGGCAGCAAACTGCCTATAAAAACCAGATTTGTTGCTAGAAGGGAGCTGGAGTAGTATATGAAAGAGAGTTTTAAGGATTTAACCTATGAAGAACTTAAATCCAAATATAATGAATTTACAAAAAAATTTCTTTTTTGAAGATATAAGTTAGTTATTGGCCTTCTTGATTATCCGCTTGAGAAAAGAAACATAAGAAGAAAAATAGCAAGGCTTAAGACATTAATTCATGAAAATGATCTTGGAATCAGGAAGAATTAGGAGATCAAAGTGGAAAATACCCAGGAAAACAAGAAATTAAGTAAGAAAATTTATAGCGGTATTGTTGTCAGCGATAAGATGGATAAAACAATTGTTGTGGCAATTGAAAAAAGAAAGCTTCATAGATTGTATAAAAAATACGTCATTAGCACAAAAAAGGTTAAAGCGCATGATGAAAAAAATGAGGCGAAACCTGGTGATAAAGTGAAGGTAATCCAGTCAAGACCTATTAGCAGGGAAAAATGCTGGCAGCTTCTTGAAATTGTTGAAAAAGCTAAATAATTAGCCTGAATAAAATATGGTGAAGCTGGAAGGAGTTGGAAAGATATGATACAGATGCAGACATATCTTAATGTTGCAGATAATAGCGGTGCCAAGATTGTGCAGTGTATAAAAGTACTTGGCGGAAGCAAAAAAAGAACTGCAAAAATTGGTGACATTATTGTAGTAGCAGTAAAAGATGCGATTCCGAATGCGCCTGTAAAAAAAGGCGATGTTCATAAAGCTGTTATAGTCCGCACTACAGATAAAGTTAGAAGGGTGGATGGAACACATATAAGATTTGATGATAATGCCTGTGTTCTTCTTGACCAGGCTATGAATCCGAGAGGAAAAAGAATTTTTGGACCTGTTGCCAGAGAGCTCAGGGATGGAAATTATATGAAAATTATTTCTCTTGCTCCAGAAGTTCTTTAAAGGATTTAGATTATGGAAAAAGTTAAATACAAACTTAAAAAAGATGATCTTGTAAAAGTTATTGCAGGAAAAGAAAAAGGTAAAACCGGAAAAATTATTAGAGTTGATAGAATCAATGGCCGTGTTATAATTTCCGGCATCAATATGATGAAGAAAAGCAAGAAGCCCAAAAAACAGGGTGATAAGGGCGGAATAGTTGAAATTGAGGCGCCAATAGCTATTTCAAATGTCATGATAATGTGCAAAAAATGCGGTCCAACACGTATCGGAGTTGAGATGTCAGGCGATGATAAAGTTAGAAAATGCAAAAAATGCGGGGAAGCACTGTAATGAGTAAAAAAGAACCAAATTTGAAAACAAGATATGCTGGAATAAAAAAAGAGCTTTTTGATGAATTTGGCTATAAGTCAGTAATGCAGATTCCCAGGCTTGAGAAAGTAATTGTAAGTGTTGGCGTTGGCGAAGCTTTGCAAAATAAAAAACTTCTTGAAGCAGCAGTTCAGGAGCTTGCACTTATTACAGGGCAGAGACCTGTTAAAACAAAAGCAAGAAAATCAATTGCAAACTTTAAGCTTAGAGAAGGCTATGAAATTGGCGCAAAAGTTACACTTCGTGAAGATAGAATGTGGGAATTTCTTGACAGATTTATCAATGTAGCTTTACCCCGTGTTAAAGACTTTAGGGGAGTTAATCCAAATGCTTTTGACGGGCATGGAAATTACTCTATTGGTATAAAAGAGCAGATAATTTTTCCTGAAATAGATTATGATAAAATAGAAAGAGTTAGCGGATTAAATATTGCTATTGTTACTACAACAGATAGTGATAAGGAAGCAAGAAACCTGCTTAAAAAACTCGGAATGCCGTTCCGGAAATAGGGGTGCGATAGATGGCAAAAAAATCAATGATAATTAAAGCACAACGGAAGCCTAAATTTAAAACCAGAAGGGTAAACCGCTGCAGAATTTGCGGAAGGCCTAGGGGTTATATGAGAGATTTTCAGATGTGTAGAATTTGTTTTAGAAAATTTGCAAGCCAGGGACTAATCCCCGGTGTAACAAAATCAAGCTGGTAGGGAGAAGTAAATGGCAGTATCAGATCCTGTTGCAGATATGCTTACAAAAATAAGAAATGCCAGTCGTGCAGGTTTTGACAGAGTTGATATAATTCCTTCAAAACTTAAACTGGAAATCGTTAAAGTCATGAAAAATGAAGGCTATATAAAGAACTTTAAAAAGATCCAGCAAGATGGCAAAAATTATATAAGGCTGTTTCTCAAATATGATGAAACAGAAAAGCCTATTATTCATGGTATTGAGAAGATATCCACTCCGGGCAAAAGAATTTATTCAGGTTATAAAGAGATGCCCAGAATCAGAAATGGATATGGAACAATAGTTGTTTCAACATCATCAGGTGTAACAACAGGTAAGAAAGCAGCTGAGAAAAAAATTGGCGGCGAGCTTATTTGTTCAATTTGGTAAGGGAGTCGTAGTATGTCTCGTATAGGTAAATTACCGGTAACTGTTCCCCAGGGTGTTAAAGTAACTATTAATGGAAGTGAAATTACTGTTGAAGGGAAAAAAGGAAAACTTGCAAAAACTTTTAGGCCTGAAGTTTCTGTAACACAGCAAGACAACATAATTTATGTTAAAGCTAACGAAAACACAAAACAAGCAAGGGCTTATCATGGGCTTTATAGAACTCTTTTAAACAATATGGTTAAGGGAGTTTCTGAAGGCTTTAAAAAAGTTTTGGTTATAAATGGAGTAGGCTACAGAGCAGAAGTTGTTGGAAAATCTCTTATGCTTAATATTGGATATTCTACACAATTTGAATACCCGATTCTTGAGGGGCTCACCATAACTTCAGATGGTCCTAATAAACTTATTATATCAGGTATTGATAAAGAGAAAGTTGGACAGACTTGCGCAGAAATAAGATCATTCAGAAAACCGGAGCCTTATAAAGGTAAAGGTATTAAATATGAGAATGAAGTTGTTAGAAGAAAAGTCGGAAAATCAGGTGCTAAATAAGGGTAGGATGATATGAAGAAACTAATTGAAATGGAAAAACGGAGAAATAGAAGAAAAAAAGGTATCCGTGCAAAAATATCAGGAACCCAGGATAGGCCAAGGATTAGTGTGTATAAGAGTAATTTATATATTTATGCACAGGCAATAGATGATGAAACTGGTGTTACAATAACTGCAATTTCCAATAAAGAAAAAGAATTTTCAAATGTTAAGTCCAATATCGAAGGCGCAGGAAAGCTTGGCGAAGAGATGGGAAAAAGACTTAAAGATAAAAAAATTGAAAAAATTATTTTCGATAGAAATGGTTATATTTTTCATGGAAAAGTAAAAGCTTTAGCTGATGGCATGAGAAAAGCAGGCCTGGTATTTTAGGGGGAAACAGTGGATCAGGATAAAGATAAAGTATTAGTTGAAAAATTAATTAAGCTGAACAGGGTTGCTAAAGTAGTAAAAGGCGGAAGAAGGTTTTCTTTTTCAGCTTTGGTTGTTGTTGGCGATCAAAATGGTTCTGTTGGATATGGCTTTGGCAAAGCTAATGATGTTTCTGAAGCAATTAGAAAAGGAATGGATAAAGCAAAAAGAAGCATGATTAGAGTTCCTCT
Organism: Spirochaetia bacterium; assembly: GCA_031548835.1. Lineage (GTDB taxonomy): Bacteria > Spirochaetota > Spirochaetia > CADAEX01 > CADAEX01 > WQTU01. Next base: position 8,952 of record JAVBQS010000027.1, on the reverse strand, counting down.
TAAAAACAAAACAATTCCTCATGAAGTGCTTGCAAAATTCAAGAGTGCTAAAATTGTTATGAAACCTGCTGCGCCTGGTACCGGAGTTATTGCAGGAGGCGCTGTAAGAGCTGTTATGGATGCTGTTGGAGTAAATGATATACTTAGTAAATCACTTGGTTCAAAAAACAGCATAAATATTGTAAAAGCAGTTTTCAGCGGATTTGATGATTTAATGGATGCTAAAAAAGTAGCTGTTGACAGAGGCAAACCAATAGGCGAAATGTGGGGATAATGGCATGGCTGGAAAAATAAGAATAAAACTTGTAAGAAGTACAATAGGCAGAAAGCCTTATCAAAGAAGAACAGCAAAAGCTCTTGGCCTTGGAAAAATAAACTCTTCAGTAGAGAAAGAAGCTAATCCAGCAATACTTGGAATGGTTAGAGCCATAGAACATCTTGTTGAAGTTGAGGAGATAAAATAATTATGAGTGAGCTTGTGCTTAATGCGCCTAAGGGCGCTAACAGAAGCCGGAAAAGGCTTGGAAGAGGATGTGGTTCTGGGCTTGGTAAAACAGGCGGAAAGGGCCATAAAGGGCAAAATGCAAGATCAGGCGGAGGAGTAAGGCCAGGGTTTGAAGGCGGTCAGATGCCTATCTATAGAAGAATTGCATCGAGAGGCTTTTCCAACTATCCTTTTAAAAAAATAAACAAAGTAATTAATATAGCTGATATAGACTTGGCTTATAATAATGATGAAAAAGTTAATATGGAAACTTTACTTGCAAAAGCTCTTATAAGAAAAAGTGATAAAAATGTAAAACTTTTAGGAAATGGCGAGCTTTCAAAAAAGCTGGAAGTTTCTCTTGAAAATATCTCTGCAAGCGCAAAGGAGAAAATAGAGAAAGCTGGCGGCAGGATAGTAGCTATAGAAAAAAATAGTGAGAGCAGGTAAGCAAGATGGCAGGAAACCCGCTAATAGATGTTTTCAGAATTAAAGACTTACGCGAAAGAATTATTTTTACAGTTATTATTTTAATTGTATTTAGGATTGGAACAATTCTTCCTATCCCTGGAATTAATATCAATGCTCTAAAACTCTATTTTTCATCCCAACAGAGTACAGGCGGAGCTCTTGGCCTGACAGAGTATATTGACTTTTTTACAGGCGGCGGATTTTCCAATTTTTCAATATTTATGCTGGGTATAATGCCTTATATATCTATGTCAATTATTATGCAGCTTCTTGTTCTTGTATTTCCAAAATTAAAGAAGATTTCAGAACAGGAAGGCGGTAGAAAAAAGATACAGAGATATACAAGGTTTGGAACAGTAATTGTCTGCCTTTTGCAGTCATATGTTGTTACTGTATATGCCCGCAATATACCTGATGCAATTACAATGTCCTACTGGGCTTATTCAATTATTGCAATAGTTACTGTAACAACAGGAACAATGCTTTTAATGTGGATGGGTGAACAGGTTACCCAGAGAGGCGTTGGCAATGGTATTTCACTTATAATTTTTGCAGGTATTGTTGCAAGAATGCCTAAAGCTTTTATGCATCTTTTTAGAATGGTAAGAGCAAGAGAGCTTAATGTAGTATTTGTAATAATAGTTCTTGCAATGTTTGTCGGAATTATTGCGCTTGTTATTTATGAACAGCAGGGGCAGAGAAAAATTCCTGTACATTATGCAAAAAGAGTAGTGGGCAGAAAAATGTATGGCGCCCAGAATACCTATATCCCGTTTAAAATAAATCCATCAGGAGTAATTCCTGTTATTTTTGCATCATCTGTTATGGCATTCCCACTTCAGATTTTCGGGAATCTTGGAGTAAAATACAGATGGATGTCAGAGCTTGCATATTGGTTTAGGCCAACAGGTGCTCTTTATCTTGTTGTTTATTCACTTTTAATAGTGTTTTTTGCATATTTTTATACACAGGTTTCTCTGAATCCTATAGAAATTGCAAAACAGATAAGGGAAAATGGGGGATCAATACCAGGAATAAGAACAGAAAAAATAGAATCATATCTGGCAAGAATATTAAACAGAATTATTCTGCCTGGTTCGCTTTTTCTGGCTTTTATAGCTGTTATACCTACAATAATCCAAATCTTATTTGGATTTCCAAGCGATGTATCCATGCTAATGGGAGGAACATCACTTTTGATTATGGTAGGTGTTGATCTTGATACAATGGCACAGATTGAAGGTCACTTAAAAATGCATCATCATGATGGTATTGTAAGAAAGGGCAAAATAAGATCTAGGAATCTTTAGGAGTTATAGACAATGAAAGTACGGGCTAGCATAAAACCTATGTGTGAAAAATGCAAAATAATAAAAAGAAGAGGGGTCTTACGAGTTATCTGTCAGAACCCTAAACATAAGCAGAGGCAAAGGTAGGGGGTTTACTAAATGGCAAGAATTGCAGGTATAGACCTGCCAAATAAAAGTGCAAAAATTGCACTTACCTATATTTATGGTATTGGCAGGACATCAGCGCTAAAAATTTGTGAGATAACCGGAGTTGATCCTGATAAAAAAATTAATGATTTAACTGCAGAAGAAGTTAATGATTTAAGAAAAGAGATAGAAAGTGAGTTTAAAGTGGAAGGACGTTTACGAACTGAAGTTTCACTTAGTATAAAAAGACTCATGGATATTGGTTCTTATAGAGGACTTAGGCATAGAAAAGGCCTGCCGGTAAGAGGTCAGCGGACAAAAACAAATGCAAGAACCAGAAAAGGTAAAAAGAAAACTGTAGCTGGTAAGAAGAAGTAATGCTGGAGGTTATAATTGGCTAATCTTAAAAAGAAGAAAGAGAAAAAAAGCGTATTTAGTGGCAATGTATATATACAGGCTACATTTAATAATACAATAGTTACAATTACTGATTTAAATGGAAACACTCTCTCCTGGGCAAGCGCAGGGGGGCTTTCATTTAAAGGAGCAAAAAAATCTACTCCATATGCTGCTCAGACAACAGCAGAAGCTGCTGTAAAAAAAGCAATGGATGTTGGGCTCAGAGAAGTAAATGTTTTTGTAAAAGGCCCCGGTGTAGGAAGAGAATCAGCTATAAGATCAATAGGTGTCCTTGGGGTAAAGGTTATGAGCATTAAGGATATTACTCCTATTCCTCATAATGGATGCAGGCCGAAGAAAACAAGAAGAGTTTAATAACGAGGTATATATTAAATGGCAAGATATTTAGGACCAAAATGCAGATTGTGCAGAATAGAAAAAAAGAAACTTCTTCTTAAAGGAGAAAGATGTAATTCTCCAAAATGTGCAATTACAAAGAAAAAAAATATGCCTGGCAAATCTGCGAAATCAAGAGTGGGCAAGATGTCAGACTATGGACTCCAGCTCAGGGAAAAGCAGAAACTTAAAAGAATGTATGGCATGCTTGAAAAACAGTTCCAGTTAACATTTGTTGAAGCAGCAAGAAGACAGGGCAAAACAGGTGAAAACCTTATAAGACTTCTTGAAGCAAGGCTTGATAATGTTGTGTTTAGAATGAGATTTGCCACTTCCCGCGATCAGGCAAGACAGCTTGTAAACCATGGCCATATACTGGTAAATGGTAAAAAAGTAGATATACCATCATATGTTTTAAAACAGAATGATGTTATAGAAGTAAAAGAAAAGAGTAAAAAATTGGTCTCGGTTAAAGAGAGTCTTAAAGAATTTACACGCTCAGGCGTATCTCCATGGCTTGAAGTTAACCCGGATGAAATGAAAGGTGTTTTAAAAGCTGTTCCATTAAGAAGCGAGGTTACTGATCTTATAGACATCAACGAGCAGTTAATAGTCGAACTATATTCGAGGTAATTAAATGGCAAGAAAAAATCTTTTGAAAGGATTTAAAAGGCCTAAAGGTATTTCATTTGAGCAAAGTGAAAGTTCCAAAAATTATGGAAAATTTGTTGCTTATCCATTTGAAAGGGGCTTTGGCACAACTATTGGTAATACTTTGCGGAGAATCCTTCTTTCCTCATTACAGGGTTATGCAGTAACTGCTGTAAAATTTACAAGTTATGATAGCGATGGAAATCCTCATATCATATCTAGTGAATTTGAATCAATACCGGGTGTCGTAGAAGATACTCCTGAGATTATTAACAACCTTAAACAACTTAGGGTTAAACTGGAAGATGATCTTGAACAGAAAATAATAATACTTGAAAATAAAAAAGATGGAGAAATTTCAGGTAGGGATTTTGAGGTTGACTCGCAGATAAATGTTTTAAATGGCGATTTTAAAATTGCTACATTGATGAAAGATGCGAATGTTGATATTGAAGTTCAAATTGATCTTGGAAGAGGATATATTCCTGCTGAAACCAATGAGAAATATATTGAAATTATTGGAACAATTCCAATTGATGCAATATTTTCTCCAATAAGCCGTGTAAAATACTCAATTGAGAATACCAGAGTTGGTTATAGAAATGATTATGACAAACTTATTCTTGAAGTCTGGACAGATGGAACAATAAGCCCTGAAGATGCAATTGCAGAAGCTGCAAAAATTGCAAAAGATCATTTTACAATCTTTATAAATTTTGATGAAGATATGGTTGGCGGAGAAGATGACATTGATGAGGAAGAGGAAAGAATAAGAAAAATTCTTGAAACTCCGGTGGATGAACTTGAACTTTCTGTAAGATCAAGCAATTGTCTTAAAAATGCCAATATCAGAAATATTGGAGAACTTACATCAAAAACAGAAGAAGACATTGCGAAAACCAGAAATTTCGGAAAAAAATCTCTGCAGGAGATAAAAGAAAAGCTTAAGGAATGGAACCTTGAGCTTGGCATGACTGATTACAGCTCATTAAGATTTAAAACAACTCCAAATAACCAAAAGGAAAGCGAAGATGAAGCATAAAATTGGTTTTAATAGATTAAGTAGAAAAGACAGCCATAGAAAAGCTATGACTAGAAATATGGTTACATCTATATTTAAATACGAAAGAATTAAAACAACAAAAGCAAAAGCTCTTGAAGTAAGAAAAAAAGCAGAAAAAATAATTACAAGAGCAAAAGTTGATTCTGTTCATAACAGAAGAATTATTGCAAAAGATATTGCTGATAAAGCTGTTCTTGCAAAGCTTTTTACAGATATAGCTCCAAGATTTAGCGAAAGAAATGGCGGCTATACAAGAATTTTAAAGCTTGGAAGAAGAGTCGGCGATGCTGCAGAAATAGTTTTTCTTGAACTTGTAGAAAGAAAAGAGAAAGAAACTAAAGATAAGAAGAAAAAAGAAACAAAAGAAAAGGTAGAGGCTGCTACTAATTAATACAATTTAATAGCTATTGAGAAAATATATATTTTTCAATATTATAAAAGAGAGGTATTTACCTCTCTTTTTTTTTGTCGATAATTAAGATAATGGACTAGTTTCTTTGAAGGAGATAAGTAATCAACTAAATGGCAATTATTAAAAAAGCTGCCATAAGCTTGGTAATTACGCTGATCTTATTTACAGCTTTTACAATTATATCTTACACTACTCTTTTTGACTTTATAGAATCAAAATTCTATAACAAAAAAGTAATTGCCGGAATAGAAACAAGAATTGAAAATATTATAACTACTATAGAAGAGTATAAAAATAGCCGTATTGAGATACTTACTGCTGTTTCAAATGAATCAGCAATAAGAAACAGCTTTCTTATAAACCAAAGCAGGGAAGATATTTTTAAAAGGGAAAATATTATTAATTCTTTGGTTGAGCATAATATAGATTTTAATTTTATCAGAGTTATTGATGAAAATGGGAAAGTACACTACAGCAGTAGCCCTGCTGACTTACAATCTTCTGATCCAACCAAAATTTCTTATAAAGTATCAGATGAAGCAGCAATTGCAAAATACAAACAGATTGCAGGGCTTGCAGGAAATAATCCTGCCATAGTCTTTAATGCAGAAGAAGGAAGCAATGTTTTTGCTGCTCCTGTTTATAGCAATACAGGTGTTAAAAGAGGGGCAATTTTTGTATATCTTACAGCCAATGATTTAAAAAATTACCTTGTCCAAAAAAATATTATTGAAAGAAATATTGTTGTAAAATATCTGGACCACAACAGCATTGTTTTTAATATTCTTGATAACAACAGCACAATATTAAATGAAGTAACAAATTATTGGAACAGAGATCAGATTATCAATCCATATAGTCTCTATTCTGATGCAGATGGAAATAGTTATTCTATTGTTACAGAAAAATGGGTAGACGGTTTTATAGGATATGTTCTTCCTGATTCTCTTTTCAAAATAAATACTGTCTATAGATATATTCTTCTTTTTTCAGCATTTTCAATTATTTATATACTTTCCTTTCTTTTAATGAATATAAAACAGGACCAGATTACTGTTATTGCTGAAAGAGTAAAACGGTTTCAGATAAATTTTCTTATTGAATATCTTGAAAACAAAAGTGAAGTTGAATGGAAAATATGGAAAAAAGAACTTGAAAACCGTAAAGAAGAAGTCAGGAAAGAGTTTAAAAAAGGTGTAAGAGGATTAAAGGGAGATAAAGATAAGATTGTAAATGATCTTATTGATAAAAGCTGGGATGAGATAATAAGCCTTCTTGCAGGACACCTTGATAAAAAATCTGATAACAAAAATCTTATAGCAAATCTTCAGGTCAATAATATAGAAGATATAATAAGAAAAATTATCTCAAGTGAAGATAATATAAGAAATAAAGAAATAAAAAGTTCTGCTAAAACTGTTATAAAACCGCAGGAAATTGAAACTTCCGGAACTGTCAAATCTATTGCTGAAAATACCCCTTCTGCTGCATATAGCAAAACAAAACCTGTTGAAGAAGCAGAACCTCTGGCTGAAGTAGAGGAAGCAGAAGAAGTCGGCGAAGTTGAAGATCTTGAGGAAATTGAGGAAGCAGCACCTCTGGATGAAGTAGAAGAACTTGAAGAAGTCGAAGCTTTAGAAGAAATAGAAGATGCCGAGCCTGTAGAAGAATTAGACGAGGCCGAAAGCCTTGATGAAGTAAAAGAGGCAATTGCTGAAGTAGAGGAAGCAGAAGAAGTCGGCGAAGTAGAAGAGCTTGAAGAAATTGAAGAAACAGAAGCTTTCGAAAAGGCAGAGGAAATTCCGCAAAGCCTTGAACTTGAAGCTGAAGAACAAGCAATTGCTGAAGCTGAAGAAGAAATAACTTCTCTTGAATTACTTGAGCCTGAAGCAGAACACCTTGATGAATTAACAGAGTTGGAAGAAGAAAAAGAAGAGTTTGAAACATCTATGATGGAAGAAGATGTTGAAGAACTCGAAGATGTTACTGAAACTGCATTAGAACCGACAGAAAATAAATTAACAAAAACAACATCTCCAGACGAAGACAAAAAATTTAAAGAGCTTATATCTGTTTATAAAGATTATGGAGAAGAAATAGTAAGTGCAAATGAGATTCAGACAACTATTGAAGAAATTGAACAAAGCGTTGTTCCAATTACTGATGGCGAAGATGATGTAGATCTTGAAAAATTGACATATTTTAAAAACAAGTTGCAGAAGGGCGGAGAAAGTAAAGATAGTAGGTTAGATAATATTCCTGAATTAGTTGAAGAAGTTGAAATACTGGATGATAAAGATGCCGTTGATCTGGAAGATGTTAACATATATGAAGAAAAAACTGAAAAATGGAGTCCTGATTCTGTAAAAATCGAAGCTCTTGAAGTTGTAAAAGATTTTCAGCCTCTTGTTATTAAAGATGAATATGAAGAACTTGAGCTTCTTGAAGAAGCAGAAACACCAATAGAAGATGAAGAAGCAAGGATTGTAGAATATATAAAAAATGATATAGTTGGGGTATACAAACCAAACTATATGTCTGATATTTTTTATGCTAATGTAAAAAAAGCAGGAGAAGTATCAGATCCTGCAGAAAAAACACCTCTTGAAGAGATAACAAAATATAATCTTGAAAATCTTGATTCAGCCGCATTTCCAGAACAGGTTAAAATATTACAAAAAAATAATCTTCTTGAAATATGGACAATAAAAGCTGTCAATGAAATGTTTGAAAGTGAATCAAGAAAAAAAGAACCGCCTGTAATAGAAAAAAATGGAATTCTCGAAATTAATGAAGATTTATACAATACTGCTGATAATGTAAAAAATGATGAGCTTAAAGAATTAATTGATACTGTTGTAGAAAAAGAGGAAGAATTTGAGGTAAATGTATCAGACCTGTTTTTTAATGATGTAATAGACCTGCCTGTTTTTTCAGATGTCACTGAAAATAAACCTATTTATGGGGAAAAAAATAATATTGTAAAAATAAATGAAGATTATGGTTTTGATTATGATCTTTACTTTAATTTCAGTGATAAAGACAGTTCTATTGCAGTTATGAAACTTTTATTTAAAATAACAAGAGAAATAGATTCTTCCTTGGGTGCTATCTTAGTGCCGGACGAAAAAGGATATTATCCTGAAATATCTGTAGGTTTTTTTAACAAAAACTATCCTGGATTACTTAAAATTAAAAAAGATAGCCCTCTTTCAATAGAATTTCTTTCAGAAAGAAAAATTGTATTTTTAAAAACAGGTATTGAGAAAATAGAGGAACTTAAAAGTAAATTTTCTGCATCTGATAGTGAAAAAATCAAAAGCCTCCTTCTTTTTCCTATAAAATATAAAGAAAAACAGGCTTATCTTATAGCATCGCCAAATATAAAAGATATATCATTTCACTCTCTTATGTTAAAAGTTAAAAATCTTCAGCTTCAGAAATAAAATCACTAATCTTCTTACATTATAATATTGCTGTTTATAAATACTATTTCTTAATTTTTTCTCCCATCTTCTATAGATTTTACAATTTTCTGCAGTATAAAAATTTGTCGGAAGAATATCTTGGCCTCTATATAAACTTTAATGCAGAAATATTTAGGTAAAAATGCAGGAATAATAAAATTAGGCATTTAGTT
>JAVBQS010000142.1:0-5587 GCA_031548835.1 Spirochaetia bacterium | reverse complement strand
CAAAGTAAAATTTTTTCTTGATTCATTTAATACAAGGATTAAATTTTATCCCGGCGAAAGCGGCAAGATAATTACATTTTACTGGATAACAACTCCGGGTGTTTTGATTTTGCTTGCAGTTGTAATTGTAGCGCTGGCAGATGTTTTTAGAACAAAAAAGCCTCCTGCTGTTTTTTTTAGCACTTTCTGGAGAACATTTAAAAACCTTATACCATCTTCTATTACAATAATATTGCTTGTATCATCTGCAATGATAATGAGATATAGCGGTATGATAGAAATACTTGCAAAAGGCACTTCATCTCTTGCAGGCTCTTTTTATCCCTTCTTTTCTCCTTTTGTCGGAGCTCTTGGAACTTTTATAACAGGAAGCGATACTTCTTCAAGTATTCTCTTTGGTGAATTTCAGAAGCGTGTTGCAGTTGATCTTGGAATAAATGAATATTGGCTTACAGCAGCAAACATGTCAGGCGCCACAGCAGGCAAGATGATTGCTCCGCAAAGCATAGCAATAGCTGCAGCATCGGCAGGCATTAAAGGAGAGGAAGCAGCGCTTTTTCGTAAATCAACATTTTATTGCCTGTTTTATGTTGTTATCATAGGAGCTATAATATTTCTATTTTCAGGCATATCTGAATTAATATTATAGACCTGTTCGATAACCTTGTCAGAAGTCATTTTGTAAACACCAAATAAGTACTAATTTAGCACAATGTATAATTTTTACTAATTTTAAAGGTTTTTATTTTATTATCCTGGCATGGCCTACTATGTTAGGATAATCATTTTTAGGTTATCGAACAGGTCTTATCAATTTTTTAAATATTCCGGAATTTTATGATTGTGCGCCTGCTCTATTATTTTTATTTAACCTTTGTTCTCTTCTCTCTTTTGCCTGAAGATTATCGCATACTTCCTCTTCTGTCTCGGGAAGGACAGGAAGCACTTTTGCAGGCCTGCCTTTATCATCAAGAGCCACAAGTGTTATAAATGCCTGATTTGTTTTTATTATTTCGCCTGAATATGGGCTTTCTTTAAAAATATCTATTTTTACTTCCATGGATGTATTTCCTGTCCATGTAACTTTTGCTATAAGTTTGACAAGGTCTCCTACTTTTATCGACTGCCTGAAATCAACACTGTCAACTGCTACAGTAACAACTTCTTTTCTTGAGTGTTTGATTGCAGCCATTGCTCCTGCTGTATCTATCCACTGGAGCAGTCTTCCGCCGAAAAGTGTGTTAAGAGTATTTGCATCATTTGGAAGGACAAGCTGCTCCATTTGCACAAATGATTGGCATGCAGGCTTTCCATTATTTATTTCTTCTTTATTCATAATACTGATTATAGCATATAAAAAACTTTGTTGCTAAGTAATAAGTTTATATATTTATGAAATAAAATTTCTTTAAAGACTTTTAAAATCAGCATTGATACATCTATGCTGCAAGGATATATATTAGATATTTAAGAAATATTTACAAATTAGTTTCTATGATAGATTATTATAAAAATATGTTACCAACAATTTTAAATTTAAAAGAATTGATTAAAGATTGGCCCTATATCGGATATTGACAATAGTACTATTTAATAGTACTATATAAATATGAACTCAAAGCATAAGAAGACACTTGAGTTGATTTTTAAAAATCCTATTCAATCAAATATAGTGTGGTCAGATATCGAAAGTCTTCTTCTTGCGTTGGGAAGTAAACTATCCGAAGGAAACGGTTCAAGAATACGGATAAAACTTAATGGGGTAAGGTCTGTTTTTCATAGACCGCATCTTCAAAAAACTACAGATAAAGGTGCAGTTAATTCATTAAGAAGATTTTTAGAAAATGCAGGGATACAAGTATGATGGAATATAAAGGATATATAGGACATGTGGAATATGACTCTGAATCAAAAATATTTCATGGGGATATAATAAATACGAGGGATGTCATAACATTCCAGGGGAAAAGCGTAAACGAACTTGAAAAAGCATTTAGAGAATCAATCGATGATTATATAGAGTGGTGCCAGGAAGAAGGAACAGAACCTGAGAAACCTTATTCAGGTAAATTTAATTTACGGCTATCTCCTGAACTGCACAGAGAGATAGCTATAATGGCTAAGAAAATGAATATATCTATAAATAGTTTTGTAGAAAAAGCTGTAACTGACGAATTGGCCATGAACCATTAGTCAATAAATAAGCAAGACAATCTTAGTAATTCATAATAAATTGTTGTTTACCAAATCAGGGAAACTTCACTTAACCACGATATATACATATCATTACTTCTGCGTTTATCTATGAGTACAGACTAAATATTTTATTATGTATAAAAACCATAGCATAACTATAATCAAAGTTAAAGATATAAAAAATAGATTAGCTTTTATAGCTTGACGCAAATAGATCGTATAATTAACATACCTTTTATAAATTATACTATCTATTTTTCATGGAGGTAAAATGAAAAAAATATTTTTAGTAATGGCTTTAATTCTTATTGCAGCTATGGGCACATTTGCGCAATCTGCAAAAGGAATGACACACAATGGGGCAACAGGCCTTATTTCTGTTCCTACCGCAAAAATAGGTTGGGATACATCTGCTGATATTGGAATTGATGTAGGATACCATGCAATTTTTGCAGATCCTGATATGACACATATACCAAAAGCATCTGTAAGTTTATTCAGACTTGTTGAACTTGCGTTTGCTTATGACAGCCAGGGAGATTCTGACAATGCTGATATGCTTTTTAATGGAAAATTTAAACTTCCGATTAATAGCTCAACATATCTTGCGCTTGGAGCAAATGTACAGGCTCTAAAACAACCAGCATGGTATGGCAGTGATGACAGGGAATTTGCTACACAGATATATGTAACAGCAACATATCCAGGAACATTTTTTAAAATGCCTGCAGAAACAACTGTTACATTAGGAAAAACATTTGGAAAAGATGCAGGCGCTCCTGATGATGCGATAGATTTTGGAATGGGATTTGATCTTCTTCTTCTGCCTGATGTGTTTAAAAATTATGTTCACTGGATAAGCGATTTTGCAAACTTCTCATACAGTTTAAATGCTCTTGGCGCAGATGCAGGTTCAAGAGGAACATTTAATACAGGTTTTAGATTTGACCTTTCTGAAATTCCAGCGCTTTCAAAATTTAAATTAGTAGTTGATGCACAGATAACAGACCTTCTTGATGATAACAGAACTTTTGTTCTTGGCGCAACTTTTGGAATGGGAATAAAATAATTTTTACAACCTTGGCATGGTAAGTCATGTCAGGGTTATTATCCTTGATACTGTTTCAGCTGCTATTGTTCAGGCACAATCAATATTAAATTAATCTTTATAAAAAAATAATTTATAAACTTATTTCACCTTTTTTCATAAATAAAACAGATTTTCCATCTTCCATATGGGCAGTTATATCAGGTTCTCTTACAAGCCCGTCAAGGTGTATAAGGGCAGGAGCATCTCCATCATAGTTGCTTCCTATTGCTATGTGGCATGTCCTGTATGCTTTTTCATCCTCAAGCATATTGCCTGTAATTCTTGCTTTTGGATTAAGGCCTATCCCAAGTTCTCCAATATTGCCTGCATTTTTTTTATATATCTCGCCTTTGCCTTGCGGCAGTTTGTCTTCTTTTTCAAAAAGAATAGAATTTTCCATTGCCCTGTTTATTGTTTCTCTAAGAGCATCAGCTTCTGTTTTTCCTTCAACTGATGTTACATAGCCATCTGTAACATCTACTTTTATTGGATTATTTATTAATATATCTCCATTTTTAACAGACATGCTTCCGTTAAATATTATTGTGCCGCTGCTTCTTCCGACTAACGGAGATACAAAAACTTCGCCTGCCGGCAGATTCCCCCCTGAGCCTGGAAAAGAAAAATCTCCATCATCGCAAAAAGCTTTTCTTCCTTTTATTGGTATTGTAAAATTTGTTCCTTCTGCTGTCTTGATAGATATAAAATCTGCTTTGTTAAGAATATCTTGAATTACAAGACATTCCTCTCTTAACCTCTTATAATCTATTGCAACTGTGCGTTTAAACATATCTGCTGTTATGCCTGGCGACCAGAATGACCTGCTTTTTTTTATTCCATTTACAAGATAGTGAAAAGTGCTGTCATAAGTTTTTTCGCCAATCCTGTATGGAGATGCAATAACTTCTTTATCTTTGCCAAGTTTATTGCAGCTTATTGAAATTATTATATCTGGGCTGCTTTTTATAGCTCCTATAACAGCATCATCAGCAAAATCAAGCTGATTTTTAATTTCCTGTACTACGACACATGGTTTCCCTTTTGCTTCAAGCACTGCCTTGTAGATTGATGTTGAAACTTCAAAACAGTCTGTCTGGGGATTTGTTATAATAAGTATTTTTTCACCTTCTTTTACTTTAAGGACTTCTTTTGCAGTAACAGCTGCGCTTTTCATAAGTTCTGCATCTTGCTCAAGTAAATTAAAAATATCAGAATCAGTTATAGAACTATTGTTTTGCATATTGGTTTCCTTATTTTAGAAGATAATTATTCAAGTATAAATAAAAATTTTAGTTTAGATTATATTAAAATGCAATAGATATGGGGGAATCTTTATTTGTAATTTTTTTTAATATTATTTGCTATTACTATATAAATTGAAATTTATAATATTAGCTTTCAGCCTTATCAAATTTAATAAGATTATTGATTCTTGGAATAATTGTGCTGATTATAAATACGGTAACTGTTTTATATATGTTAGAATTATTGCTCGAAACTTTGATTGATGCAAAATATAGAAGAAAATAAGGTAATAGTTTTTGTAATTGATATATAAGAAATAAAAGATGCTTACCAGTAGTAATATCGGAATTTTGTAACACTATTTTATGCTATTAGATTGTGCTATTATTTCAAACTATATTTTGAATATTTCTCAAAGAATTTTATTAGGCTTTCTTTCTTAATCCCGCCTTTAGCAACGCCAGCTATTTCTCTATATAGTATATTTTCAGGACAGTTAAAATCATAGTTATTTATATCTAAAAATACTAAAGCGCTTGCTAAGGCTGCTCTTTTATTTCCATCTACTAATGCATGATTTTGATATATATGATATGCATATGCTGCTGCCATTTCAGGAATTGTTTTATTTAAATATTTTCCATTAAAACTTGATTGCGGAACATGAATGGCAGAACTTAAGAGATGTAAATCCATTACTTCATATTTTCCGCCATACTGTCTTATCTGGTCTTCATATATTAGACTTGTTCGGTAACCTTAATAATCATGTAAATCCATGTTGATGATAGCACAAATAAGTGACATTCTCAGGAAATGTCTTCTGCAATGATTTCTGTATGGATAAGACATAATCTTAAATGTTTTAATCTTAGCATTGATATGTTCAATTACTACCCGTTTTGCTGCAAGACATTTGTTGAATACTTTCTCCTTTTCTGTCAGAGCATGATATTTACCCGCCTTTTTCGGTATCTGACTGTTCTTATGATATTCTGTGATTCCAAAATATCCAAGATCCGCCTGTATCACTATTGATGCATTTATTCCATCTCC
>JAVBQS010000066.1:0-5290 GCA_031548835.1 Spirochaetia bacterium | reverse complement strand
TAAAAAAGGAGATATAATTAGATCTATCAATGGCAAAAAAATATCAGGCATTATAGAGGCTCAAAAAATTTTAATGTCATTAAAAAGCGATACTGTTATAGAACTGGAATATTCCAGGGAAGGAAAGCTTGATTCTGCTTTGCTGGCACTTGGAACAAGAAAAGAAAAATCTTTTGATACTGCTATGAAACGAGATACAATGAAAAATCTTCTTTTACCGCTGTTTGGCCTTGATATAGAGCCTTTCGGAAGCGCTCTTTTTGGAGAAAGCTTTATAGTAAAAAGTGTTTATGAAGGTTCAACAGCTGACGAACTTGGGCTTTCTGTTAATGATCCTCTTGTTATAAAAGGCTGGAGATATGATCTTAAAAAAAGATATGCGCTGCTTTATGTTCAGGTAAAAAAGAGAAAAGCCGGTTTTATGGAAAGTAATATTCAATTAATTACTTCAATTGATTCTAACAATCTGTTATAGTCATTTATACACTATACAATTTATAAAAGGTCTTCATTAAATGGATAATATAAGAAATTTCTGTATAATTGCACATATTGATCATGGTAAATCTACTCTTGCAGACAGATTTATAGAAAAAGCTGCAATTGTGGAAGCGCGTAACTTTAAAAACCAGATGCTTGATTCAATGGATATTGAAAGAGAGCGCGGTATTACAATAAAATCCCAGGCTGTCACTATTCCTTATAAAGGCAAGGATGGCAAAGATTATATACTCAACCTTGTTGATACTCCGGGCCATGTTGATTTTACCTACGAAGTATCAAGAGCAATTTCATCATGCGAAGGAGCCCTGCTTCTTATTGATGCATCACAGGGAGTTGAAGCACAGACACTTGCCAATCTTTATATGGCAATGGAACATAATCTTGAAATAATACCTGTAATTAATAAAATAGACCTTCCCAGCGCAGATATTGAAAGTGTTAAATACCAGATTAATCATGATCTTGGACTTGACCCTGATCTTGCTGTGCTTGTTTCAGGAAAAACAGGGCAGGGACTTGATGATTTGCTTGAAGCAATAGTAAAGCATATTCCTGCTCCAAAAGGAAAACCTGATGATGTTCTAAGAGCTCTTATTTTTGATTCCCATTATGATCCTTATAAAGGCGTTATTGTCCATCTCCGGGTTTTTACAGGCACAGTAAAAGAGGGAAATACAATAAAATTTATGAATGCCGGCGCTGTTTATAAAGTAGAAGAGACTGGAAGGTTTAAAATAAAATTTGAAAAAACTTCCAAGCTTGAAGCAGGCGAGGTAGGTTATATAATTGCAGGAATAAAAAATATTTCAGATATACGTGTAGGCGATACAGTAACTGATGCTGCCAAACCTGCGCAAGAACCTCTTCCCGGATTTAAAGAAGTAAAACCTGTAGTTTTTTCTTCAATATATCCTGTTGATGCAAATGATTATAATGAACTGCTGGCAGCTATGGAAAAACTTAAACTTAATGATGCTTCGCTTATCTATGAAAAAGATTCTTCTGCCGCGCTTGGATTTGGTTTTAGATGCGGATTTCTGGGACTTCTTCATCTTGAAGTTGTGCAGGAGAGAATAGAAAGGGAATTCGGGCTTTCAGTTGTTTTAACATCTCCGTCTGTGCGTTACCATATTGTTCTTAAAGACGGCAGCGATTTTATGATAGATAATCCTACAGAATTTCCTGATCCTATAAAAATCGAATATGCAGAAGAACCATATATAAATGCAGCAATAATTACTCCTTCAGAATATCTTGGATCAATAATGACTCTTTGTATGGGCAAAAGAGGCGTGCAGATTTCAATGAATTATCTTGACCAGAAAAGAATAGAGATAATATATGATATGCCTTTATCAGAAGTATTATTTGAGTTTTATGATAAACTTAAATCTGTAAGCAGGGGCTATGCTTCTTTTGACTATTCTGTAAAAGGTTATAAAAGAACAGAACTTGTAAAACTTGATATACTTGTCAACGGAGTGCCTGTTGATGCGCTCTCTATGCTTGTATTTAAAGATAGCGCAAGAGAAAAAGCTTCAAATATATGCAGAAAATTAAGAGAAGAAATTCCAAAGCATCAGTTTAAAATACCTATACAGGGTGCAATAGGTAACCAGATTATTGCCCGTGAAACAATTTCTGCATTTAGAAAAGATGTAACTGCAAAATGCTATGGCGGTGATATTACCAGAAAACGCAAGCTGCTTGAAAAACAGAAAGAAGGAAAAAAGAGAATGAAGATGGTTGGAAATGTAGAGCTTCCCCAAAGCGCATTTCTTTCTGTGCTTAGGACTGATGAAGAATAGATATCTTTAGGCAGATTTTTTGAGTTATATTGTAAAATTTATACTTAATAAAAATAAGCATGCATGGTTTACCATGAAAGGATAATAAACCTGATTTTTAATTAAAATATTTTAAAAAATCAAATAATATTAAGTGTATTTTTTATTGTTTTCTTAAAACTATAGCAGGAGAGAAGAATAAATTTTACTGTTACGCTATCTAAATCTTTTGAATAGTTTACAGAAGGATAGTATGGCAAAAGATAATCTGATTCTTCGGTAAACTGTTTAATTATATTTTGATTTTTTTCTTGTGAAACCCCGTTTAGAAAATCAATTCCTGAATTTATTATTATTTCTATTTTTCCAAGCTCATTTTCTAAAATTGTTTTTATTTTTTCTGTTCTATTAACTATATCAATATTATAATCTGCTGTTATTTTATCTTTAGCCGGATTTTTATCTAACTCTTTATCTGCATTATTAAGCATAGATAAAAAAGCCTGTTCATCAGCTATATTATTGCTGTTTTTAACAACAATTCCAGGGAAAAAGAGAGAGTAAATTTTTTTATTTTTGGAAATTATATTATACATTATTTCTGAATATGATTTTAAAACAGGGGTAGTATAAAAAGTTTTATTACAATATTCTCCTGCTCCTATAAGATTTCCTTTAACTGAAATATTATAATTAGTTTCTCCAGACAGCCTTGTCAAGTTTACAAGAGAATTAATAATTGCAGGAGAATCTTTTGCATGAGTCTTTCCTGTTGTAAAGCAGAAATCAAGCCCTGTATAAAAAATAAAAGAAGCGCTGATTATAGAAGCAATATATAGCGCTGTTATGCCTACAGACCCAAGCGGAGGAATAATTTCGGGAAGTAATTTTTCTTTTTTAAGTTTATCAAGAAATTTTGATGAAGTAAAATTGGAAGTAAAATAATATTTGCTGCTGTTAAATATTCTGGAAGTTAATGGATAGGTTGTCATATCTGCAATTAAGGAAATAGAAGAAGAGTTATTTCCCATAAAATCAAATATATTATAAAGCTGTGATTCTACTGCTATAACAAAATCAGGAATAATATTTGAGTTTATTAATGTCTTTAATGAAGTATCAATAGCTATTATTTTTAAAAATTCCCTGTTGCTTTTTAATATTGGCAATGCTTTTTCAAGAGATTCCCCGGCACCTGTAATTACCACAGGTTTATCTATTTTAAGCTGCTTTATATCTTTCTCTTTTGCATAAACAGGCAGATTTAAAATAAGATTTTTATAATATCTTTGCCCAAGCGAATAGAGCGTAAGACTGTTTTTTAAAAACTGTTTAAGGTTTTTCTTTAAATTATCATAACACTCTGCATAAAAATCTTTATGCAAAAGATATCCTTTGTTAAGAGGCAAAAAAACAATATGTTTTATAAATGATAACTCTTTTCTGTTATCAAAAAAATTTAAAAAAAAGCCAGGGTTTGTTATATTTATATAACTTATCTCAGAAAAATATTCAGATTCAGGCTTTTCTTTTAAATCATATAATTGTTTTTCCCATTCAAGGCATAACACAAAACAGTTATCCGGCAGCTTGCTATATAATTTTCTAAGTCCATAAAAAAGCACAGGAGAAGGTATTAATATAAGGCTGTTTTCTTTTATTTCAATATTATCTATTTTTTGATCAATTTTTTTTGCAGGATTGTCTTTCTCATAGATTAAGATATTTTGATATAGAACTGTATATCCAGCCTGGGCTTTTAAAAGTTCAGGCTGGATAGTTTTATTATCTTTTTCCACTATTTATTGTTTAAAAAAAAGGTTATTAAAAACATCGGCAAAATTATCTTTAAAATTATCAGAAGTAAGAATAAAAGAAGCTATTGCTTGATTTCCTATCTGCTGGAGAACATATTGCCAGCTTGTATTAATAATATTGGAAAAATCATTGTTTTCAGATTTGCCTGCCAGAGATAAAAGTACAATAGAATTTCCAAGTGTTATAGGATCAGATATTTCATTTTCTTTTAAAGAAAATGCTTTTTCAAGCAGATCAATATTATAATTAAACATTCTAAGATCCTGCGGAGAATTTTCTATTTGAACTCTTTTTAGAATAGGATAATCCCTGTAATTTATGGGGAAAGAAGATGTTTTGTAAAGTGTAAAATTATTTCTTACTGCAGCAGTTTTAAAATTTCCCGATGCTTTAACATTCTGGGCTTTTTGCTGGAAATAATCTTCAACCTTTCCTGATTCATAGCTTGTTATATAATTTTTTACAATACTAATTGAAGATTGAGCTGAAATATCAAAATCCTGCGGATTGTTGTTGCATTTATAGATTACCCATCCATTGTTTGTTTCAAGAACAGGCGAAACCTCGCCCCGTTTTAATGTAAAAACAGTATCAGCATCAGCGCTGTTTTTTAATTCAAGTTTTAAACTATAGTTATAAACTTTGCCCATATCCCCGCCAATATTTGCATAACTGTCATCTGACTGATTTATGGCTGTATCATTAAAAGAGTCAGGGTTTTTGCTTACTATTGAATATATTTTATTTGCATCTTTTTTGCTTGATAAAACAGTTATTTTGCTAAGCTCACTTGATTTAAACAGATCTTTATTCTGCTCTGCAAATGAAACAACTTCGCTGTCAGGATAGCTGCTGAAAGGGATATAAGCAATGTCCAGAGTTATCTCATTTTTTCCAATTGAAGAAATAAAATCATATTCATTTTTGCTTATTTTAATGCCGTAAAGAATATCAGTTTCATATTGCTGTTCAAGTAGCAAATCTTTTATACGTGTTCTATATCTGTTTCTTTCTGCTACAGGAGTATTGTTATATCTTTCAATACTGAATTCTCCATTAACCATATATATATTGGATTTAACCAGGAATTCATCAATTTTATCATTTGAAATATTTATATCGCTTTTTGCCAGCATCCATAATATTGCTGTATGAACAGCTGTTCTTTCAAAAGCGCCTCT
>JAVBQS010000089.1:0-8820 GCA_031548835.1 Spirochaetia bacterium | reverse complement strand
TAACTTTCACTGCTTGCTTCTTTAAGATTATTTTTACATTTTACAAGCCTTTCTTCTATTTTAAGTTTTAAAGATAATTCCCTGTTTTCTTCTTTTGCCGTAAATTTTTCTATATAATTTATAAGCATTGTCCAATGTTTTATATCTTTCTGCTGTTTTAATAAAAGCCTTTCTCTATACCACTTGCTGCCAAGCACATAATCTCTTTCAAACAGCGTTCTTATAGAAGGATTGCTTACATCTTTGCCTTCATATTGCCCATAAGCCATAATATAAAGAAGAGCTTTAAGAGGGGGAATTGCCGACTCAACACTGCCGTCCTCAAAATATGCGAGAGCTGCTTTTTTCTGATTTTCAACTATATAATTAACGCCATCTATAAATGCATCTATATCCTGGCGTTCCGGCCTTAACATATCTTTATTAAATACAGCAAGAGGATCATCAAAAATTCTGCCCAAATAATTAAAAAGAAAAGTTTCAGTTATGCGGTAGCCTAACCTGCTTGTAAAAATCTTTTCACCGCTCCATTCAAAATCTTCTATTTTTTCAAGAGACCCTTCTGCAATAAGTTTTTTTGGATTGCGTTCATTAGGTGTAAGCCTGCACCATATTTCAGGTATTAAAATACTTATATCATGATCAAACCGCGTATAACTTCCCACCCATCCTGCTACAGAGGTAAATCCGTTATATCCTGTTAGTATAAATGAAATAAGCGCATTATTAAGATCTGTTATTCCGGACAGCATGTTAAACGGGCCTTTTGTTAAAGCGCCTTCCGATCCTGCGCCGGTTGTTGACGGAGATTTTCCTGTAAGGCTGCATATAAAATCCATAAAAAGCTCTGGAAGCTCCTGATAATGTATTGGATTATACACGCTAAGCCCCCTAATTCCTTTTTTTCTGTCAGGAGCATTGTTTCTTCTTGACGGCAGAACAGCATCGACAGGCGTGATTAAAGGTTCGTTAGCTGCTATTTTTCCAAAAAGCCTCATTCCCATCTCTCCAAGATAATAAGAAGCAGGATCAGCAATATCAGGGCGCAGCTGAAGATATCTTGGGTTTGTGCTTATAACCCCATCAACAACTCTTGGATGGGAAGGAGTTATAAACCATGTGCCTTTTTCACTTTCAGCTCCTTTTTTAATAATATTTTTTATTGGGTCAGTATATTCATCAAAGCTTATTGATTTTTCAATAAGTTCCTGAGCATTATTGCTGTTAAGAGGCTGATAGTTTGATATAAAATTATTTTCCCTTGCAAGATCTGCTTCTGCTTCAATATCATATCCCCGGTGAATAGCTTCATCAGGCCTTTGGAAAAGCCTATACTCGCAATTGCATAATATTTTAATACTTTTATCTGTAAATCTTTCAGGCAGATTTTTAAACAAAGATGAGCTTAATGTAATAGAAGCGGTAATATCATCTTCCTGCTGGAGTTTTTCAGAAGCAATAAAGTCTGTTCTAAGTTTATGTATATACCAGGAGTTATCAGGAGCAAAGCCTACCCGCAAAAAACTTGTGACAATTTTTCTATGATCAAAATATAAAACATTACCTGGTTTGCCATTGATAATTCTTACAGTAAAATGGGTTTTCCAATCCTCTCCCCATTCCTGCCTGTAATATTTTTTTATGTGAAACACAAGCGCTTTTATATTATTAGGAATAGTTGAAATAAAAGAATTATATTCATCATTATAATATGGCGATTTGTTAAGCAGTTTTATTACTGATCCTAAAGAGCGCCGCGGACTTAGAAAAGGCCTGCTTGAATTTGAATACTGTTTTGAATATTTCCATCTCTTGCTATAGTCATAATTTAATATTTTTTCTGCAAAGTTAAAATCTTCGGTAAAATTATTAATATAAAAATTATCATATATCACTGAATTTAAAAGCGATTTTGATATTTCTGATTTTCCTCCGCCCGATACAGTAAAAGGTTTATGGCAAAATGCCGGTTCACTTGCTGTTCCTATAAGCCTCCACACAGGAGCTGCAGGATGTTTTTCCATGTGAATTTTTCTGCCGTCAGGCAAAACATAAATTTTTTCAGGTAAAAGTTTTATAATAACTTCCCTCTCTTTATATATCCATTTTATTTCCTGTTTATATATGTTAAATTCTGCATTTTCAGGAATATAAAATATTGATGAATATCTTTTATCTATTGCATAATTATCATCTTCTTTTATATCAATATGTTCTTTATATAGTTTTTTTACATTATCAAAACTATGGGTTCTAATATCGCAAAAATAGTAGTCGCCAAGGCTTTTTCTGGTAAAAACAAGAGCACCTCCTGCATGTTCTTCTTCTGCAAGGCCCATAAGATTTGCGGCAAATGAAATTTGAGATTTAACCTCTTTCTTTGAATAGCCAAAATAATTATCTGCAATAAGAGTAATAACAATTCCTTCTTCATTCCGGCAGGTAAGTTTAAATGGTTTTCCATCATTATAGAGTTCTTTTTCATTTTCCCAGAACATTTTGTCATCTATCTGCCTGCAGGTTGCATCTTTTTTCTCAGGAAGCCCAAGTTCTTTTTTTGTAAATTTTGTAAGATGGGGAGCAAGTATTATACAGCCTGTATGCCCGCTCCACCTTTCAATATCAAGCGCAGAATCATTTTCTATTAATCCAGGATCTCCTGCATTGCCAAATATTGATTCAATAAAATCAAGATTACTTACAAGCGAACCTGGAGCAAAATATCTGATCTCCATTCTTTTTTCATTTATTAAACCAGGCACTTCAGGCTGGACAAGAGGCTTAATATAAACAGAAACAAAAAGCTTTGCATTCTCTTCCTGCGAAGATGTAAATGGAAGTAAAAGAAGTTCTTCAGGAGGATTAACAGCATATTTTAAAAGTTTTATAAATACCTGTTTTGGAACTTCTTTCTTATCGCCTGGAACAGGAAGGCCTCCTGCAACAATATGAAAAGTTCCTTCTGTTGTGCGTTTATCACTTACAGGATTGTGCAAAATACCCTGTTTTATCCTGTATGAATCCACATAATTATTTGAATATTCATTTTTATCAGGCGGAATACTCATGCAGCGGGCAAGGCCGTATCTGTCAAGAACAAATGTGCCTGTTGGTATATTTGAAACAGGTTCTTCTTCATTGTTAAAATATTTTTTAAGAAAGCTGTTTATTCTTCTATCTGCTGCGCATAAATAATGGGTCAAAAGCCTGTTTCTTTCGCTATAATTTTGAATAAGGTTTTCAGCTACTTTTATAAAATTTGAAGCTGAATAATTATTTATATCTGCTGTTTCCATATCTGCATCTTGAGCAAAAAAAGGTTTTCCCATTACAGCAAGTTTGAAATTTATATATCTTATAAGTTCTGATTCATCTTTTGAATTAACTTGTCCAAAATAGGGGTGATCATTTATTTCCATACTTATTTTTCCAATTTTTAGGTAATATAGTTTAATTTTATGCTATATAAGAGTTTTTTTAAATAGATAGTTTTAATTATTATTTTTCTATAATCTTTTATTATATCTGGTTCTTATAAATAAAATAGGCTGTTTTAAATAACAGGGTTTACTCTATCATATTAAAAACATCTATATAATTGAATATATTATATATCAGACTATTTTGAAAACAGGCTTCAGAGAAACATCGAGAAGCAGAAATTTATTGACAATCGTTTGTCTAAATGATATTCTTCAAAATCAATTTCCGGGCTGTAGCGCAGCTGGTCTAGCGTACATGACTGGGGGTCATGGGGTCGCCGGTTCAAATCCGGCCAGCCCGATTCTCTTATTTTTATTTACAGCTTTGATTTTTTATTGATATACCCAAGGCTATATAGCAGAACCTGTTCTCAATTATGAGTGGAAAAAATTTTAATGATAAATAAAGACAATCTGGTGTCGCAAATTAATCATATTGCAGAATTCAAGAATAAGAATCTGGAAAAAGTTTTTTTTACTCAATACATTAATAATGCGCGCAAAAATATAGGAATTGTCGCTGTTCTGACAGGAATTATTTTTCTCCTATTAATTTTTTTTGATTTTTTTATATATAAAGAATTTTCTTGTCCGTTTCTATATAATATATCAATAAGAATATTTATATTCTTACTCTCTCTTATTCTTTTATGGATTAGCCAAAAAGTAAAAAGTCCTAATATTATAATAAATACATTTTTTATATATGAGATTATTTTTGTATTAAGTTATCAGATTATGATAATTTTGGTTCCAAAAGATCCGATTTTTATGGATCAGGCTATGGCTTTTCTTCTTATACTTTTTGCATCTTTTTTAATTCCTGGACGGTGGATTTACTGTTTATTATTTAGCCTGGGAATTATGGCTGAATTTCTTATTGCAGCGCCAAAATATATTAATCACATACCATTTCATCAATACATAGGTGTATTTATCTATTTTCTAATAGCAATTTTATTTGCAGCTATTTATTCTTTTAATATTAATGTTTACAAAAGAATGCAGTATCTTAGGGAAAATCAGCTTGAGCAGCTTGCAGTTACTGATCCTCTTACAAATATATATAACAGGCAAAAATTTGACAGAGCTTTTGTGCAGTGGCTTAATATTGCAAAAACAGAAGAGACTGTTTTTGCAATTATCATGTTTGACTTGGATAATTTTAAAGTACTTAATGATACACTGGGCCATATGACAGGCGATAAAGTTCTGATTGAATGTGTCAATGTTGTCAGTGTACACCTCCGAAGCAGAGATGTTTTTGCAAGATGGGGCGGCGAAGAATTTATGATATTGCTCCCTCATACCGGCCTTGAAGAAGCTGCAATTATTGCAGAACGGTTAAGGCAAACTATTGAAAAATCTTTCAGCACTTATAAACCAAAAATCACAGCCAGTTTTGGTGTTACTCAATATAAAAAGGATGATACTACAGATACTATTATTATGCGTGTGGATTCCAATCTTTATATTGCAAAAAAACAAGGTAAAAACTGCATATATTTTAATTAATAGGCAGGACTTCTTTATTACTGTTTTAAAATAGGGAATTCTATTATTAGGCCTGTTAGATAATCCTGTTAGAAATCATTTTGTAAACACAAAATGTACTAATTTGAACAAAATGTATAATTTTTTAACAAATAGTTCATAATCTTAAAGATTTTTATTTTATTATCCCGGCATTGCTTACCTTGCCGGGATTATCATTTTTCAGGTTATCGAACAGTCCTATTTTTTATTTAACAGTAATTAGATTAACATTTAACTAATAATACCAGATATGTCAAAAGCTACTACAATAAAGTTGTTTCAAATGATAATATATTAATCCCTGATAATTTATTAAATTATTAATTAAAATATAAATAAGGAAAGAAAATGAAAACAAATATAAATTATACAAAAATTATTCTTTTTTTACTTATGGCTGTAGGAATTTTTTCCTATTTTAAACTTAAATCTGATAAAAAAGGATCTCCTGATCCTGTAATTATTTCTACTAATACATCAGTTATTAATGATAATGGCGATTACAAAATAAAAGCAGAAGCTGAAATTAAAAATAATGGCGGAGATGGATATATTGTGCTTGAAGTTAAAGCGTTATATGGGAACGAGAGCTGGGATAAAAATATAAATAGTTATCTAAAATCAAACAAAACACAGAATTTGCAGGTTATTTTTGATGATAAAAATATTGCAGATAAAAATCCTAAATTTGATTTTTATGTATATCCTTTTAAGCAATAAAATAATAATAATTTTAAATTATTAAAACTATATCAGGAAACTATAAATGTTAATTAGACAGGAAACAGAAAAAGACTACGGGGAAATTTATAATGTTGTAAAAACAGCTTTCCAGACAGCTAAAGTCAGCGATGGCAAAGAGCAGGATTTTGTAAATAAACTCCGCAGCAGCAAAAATTATATTCCTGAACTTGCGCTGGTAGCTGAAGAAGATAAAAAACTTATAGGGCATATCATGCTTACAAAAACATATATTATAACTAACATGGCACAGCATGAGACACTCCTGCTTGCGCCAATTTCTGTTTTACCTGAACACAGAGGAAAAGGCATAGGAGCAAAACTGATTAGCACAAGTTTTAGAATAGCAAAAAATATGGATTATAGATCAGTTTTTCTTGTTGGAGATATTGATTATTATAACAGGTTTGGATTTCAGCCGTCTGTATATTGGAATATAAA
Organism: Spirochaetia bacterium; assembly: GCA_031548835.1. Classification (GTDB taxonomy): domain Bacteria; phylum Spirochaetota; class Spirochaetia; order CADAEX01; family CADAEX01; genus WQTU01. The sequence goes on along the minus strand of JAVBQS010000089.1, from coordinate 2,620 downwards.
AAACAGGGAAAATATTCCTGATAAATTTGTTCTTGCATGTGAACTAACTACAAATTCTCTTGAAGGCATTGAAGGAACAATTGTCTGGTAAAGAACAAGTAAGTAAAATAAATTTAGTTATCTATGCCTGTAGGCACAGATAACGGTATCCAGCTCTGATCAATAGTAAATATTATATCAATATCGCTATGATGCCAGAATTTTTTTATATCATGAACCATCAGTTTTCTTATTTTATCTAATTCGCTCACAGCCTGGTCTCTTTTCATAAAAACATGAATAATCATATAAAGATTTCTCCCTCTTTTTGCTGAATAGATCTGAAATCCCATAAAATCATATTTTTCTATATATGGCTGTATAATTTTGTTTAAACTTTCCTGTATATGTACCGGAGGCGCAGCATTAAGCAGTTCCTTCAAATTTGTAAAAAACTGTGTTATAAGAGAAGGAAGCATATAAATAATTAATATTATTGTTACACAAGGATCAATATAGGAGGCAATATAGGATAAGGAAGTTTTCTTTATTATAAAAATAAAAAGAAAAGCGACAAAAATAGAAGCGCTTAAAAGAGTATCATTTATCCAGCTGCGGTATTCAGCCACTAAAACAGGCGATTCCAGGCTTCTTGCACTTTTTTTTAAAATTATAGTAATTATTATGCAGATAATAATAGAAACTATTGTATAAATAATTCCAAGTGAAATATCAATTTCATTTCCCCCTGATCTGATTGAAAAAATCGCATTTGAAAATAAAAAAGAATTAATGCCAACTACTGCCATAGTGCGGATAATTATAAAAAAAGGCTCAAAAGCGCCGTATCCGAACTGATATTTTCTATTTTCCGCACTGGTAACCAACTTAACAATTCTTGCAGAAATTATAGTAAAAAAACTTGATATAAATGAATATAAACCATCAAACATAAGAGAAGAAGATTTTGTAAATATTGACACAAAAATTCCTATAAAACCAAAAGCAAAATTAACAATAGTAACAAGTTTTATAATTGATAATTCTGTGAATTGTTTCATGTCATAAATAATATTGATATTTTTATTAAAAAACAATAATAGGGATTTTCTCATCATTGAAAAGCTTATATTTAAAATAAAATTATAGATTTTAATTTAAATATAAGCTTTAATAATCCGATTCTTATAAAGAAATAACATTTTTACAGTTTTATACTTAAAAGAAATAGTTGGCACAGAACAGAGAGGTATTACTTTAGTATAAAAATAATGGTATAATATTTTTACTTTAATTATTGCCGAATATATAAAGGGATATTAGATTTTATTATAGATATATTCAAATTAAAAAACAATTAAAAATAACATTACTAGCATACTTTGACTTTTATATTGCCAAAAAATTAGTTTGAAATATTATATGACAATTAAATATAGATAGAAATATAAGGAGAATAAAATGAAGCTTAACACAAAAATGATAGGTGTTATTCTTGTAATTAACATTTTAATAATAGCCGGCCTTACTGCATTTATTTATACAACATCCAGATCTCTACAGGTAAAAGCAGCTATGGAAAATACTTTAAATATAGTGCGGTTAAATGCCAAAGATATCCAAATGTCAGCCAATGAAGATATGGCGCTGGTAAGAACTATTGAAAATATAATGGATAGCTACACTGCTGTTGATCAGGAAGACAGGCGTGATATTTATAATGCAGTTCTTTTGGGAATTCTTGAATCAAATCCGGACTTTATTAGTGTTTGGACCTGCTGGAAGCCAAATGCGCTTGACAGCCTTGACAGCAAATATATGAATACTCCAGGAACAGACAACACAGGCAGATATGTATCTAATTACACAAGAGAAACAGGAACAATAACATTAAAAGCAATGGCCAATTATGATAAACTGCTTTCCGAAACAAAGGAAGAACGTATACTGGACCCAAATTTTAGAAATGTTGCTGGAAAAAATATTCTTGCCACTACACTTATTAATCCTATTATAACAAAAGATGGTAATATGGTCGGTATAGTTGGGATAGACATAGATATAAGTTTTTTACAGCATGTAGTGTCTGAAATAAAACCTTATGACAGCGGAGTAGCAGCGCTTTTCAGCAATGGCGGTATTATTGTAGCACATTTTGATCCATCACGGGTGGGAAAACAGATGCGCGATACAGAAAGAGATATGACAGGAAAATATTTTGATACATTTGTGAATTCTGTTATAGAAGGCAAGGAATTAAACTATTCAGTCTATTCTCCTCAAATAAAATCAGAAATGAATATTCTCTGTTCTCCAATCAGGATTGGAGAAACAACTACTCCATGGTCAATTACAATAGCAGTTCCAATGAATAAAATTCTTGCTCCAGTAAAAACAATGCTGATATTTTCTATAATATTCAGCCTCATAGCAATTGCTATTATAGCAGCAGTAATTGTTATTGTTGCGCGCGGAATTATTTCGCCGATTAAACGCACATCATTAATGTTAAAAGATATTTCAGAAGGAGAAGGAGATTTAACAAAGCGGTTAAATATAAACAGTAAAGATGAAATAGGCGATATGGCCCACTTCTTTAACCAGACACTGGATAAAATAAGAAATCTTGTAATAGTAATAA
>JAVBQS010000214.1:0-5128 GCA_031548835.1 Spirochaetia bacterium | reverse complement strand
TATTCCGGGAGATATGCTTTATATTATAAATTTCTATGGCAAGACAGATGTTTTTACAGACTTAATAATTAAAGATGAAGAACAGAAATCACAGATAAAAAACAGTATAATGGAAATTAAGGCAGACGGCCGTTTTACAGATATTGGAAGCGCGCTTGACAGGCTTGCTGCCACTGCCCCTGTCTATGAAGATAATGGCAGGCTAAAATACATGCTTCTTATAACTGACGGCAGGCAGGAAGCGCCTCCGGGAAGTATTTATCAAACACCGCTTGGACAGCCTTTTAACCACAAATTTCTTGAACATACAAGAGTTATTGAAAAACAAGGCTGGAAAATTCATATACTTGGAATAGGCAAATATACTGATACAAAAATGCTTGCTGAAAAATTATCAGCAACTTATTCCGAAGTTGATACACACCCCAGGCAGTCTAGTGTAGCTTCCGGGCAGACAGATATGTTATCTGATAGCAAACAGGCACAAAGCTATGTCGATACAGCAGTTTTAGCCCCGGGCGAGACTTTATATTCCACCAAGTATGATGAACAATATAATAATAGTAATAACACACAAGATGCTTCACAGCCTGCAGAAGGTTATTCAGATACTTCAGCATTGGTAGATGAATTAAAATCAGCAACTTCTGATTTTCTTTCAATAATTAAAGTAACTTCCGGGCCTTATATCTCCTATCAGGGCCTTTTGCAAAAACCTTATATTGAATTTGAAACAGAAGCTTCATATTTGCAATCAGCAAAAGATATTGGGTTTTCATCAATAATATTAACAGATAACCAAAGCCAGGAAACAGTTGATATTCTGGAAAATAAATTTGAGACATCTTTTAGTGAAAATGGAATCAGAAATATTAAAATCCAGGTTATCCTGCCTGACAACCTGCCGAAAGGCCAAATAAATGGTGAAATAAGATTTATATATGACAGCCAAAATGTGCTTACACCTTCTCTTTTTGATATAAGTTTTAACAATAAAAGTATGTTAAGCAGATTTTTGGTTCATTTTATAATAGCAACAATAGTACTGCTTGCTCTTTTATTACTGCTTATAACAAAATTTATGTCTCCTGCTTCAAAAACTTCAGCAGCAACAGCTGCTCCTGAAGCAGTAAAAGCGCCTGCCGCAGCTGTAAAAAAAGCTATAGACGGGCTTTCATTTTATTTTTATTTGGACGGCAAGAAGATAAGGGAAATTCCATTCATACTGAAAAACAAGGAAAATATGTTTCTCAATTTTTCTCCGACAGGCGTTATAGACCTTGCAGCAAAGAAGAATGAATTTACCAAAGCAATAGTTACTGCAAAAGGTAAAATATTATCTATGGAAGTTCTTGATAAATCTCTGCTAAAAGATCAGAAACAGAAATTTGATAACATTCTTGAAAAGACATTTAACTTTTTCAAAAAGAATGGAAAAGAGCTTCTTATAAGTTTTAGTAAGCGCTGATTAATTTGATGTTTATCAGCAGTTACATCATAACTGAATTTATGATTATAATGAATTTGCGTTGATTTATGTTCAACATTTCATTTATTACCCTGGTATGGTAAACCATTCCAGGGTTGTTAAGAGAAAATAATGCATTTTACATCCATATATATAGATCTGGGGTATTTCAGGAAAAAAAATACGCCGGGATTTTCTTCTGCATTTTCAATGGCAGCATTTCCTTTTTGGGGTGAATATTATTTTATAGATTTTGCTTTTTATAATACAGCTCTTGATAATAGTTTTAGCAATAAAAAAATAATTCTTTGCAGTAGTGATATTAAGAAAAATATATCATTGCCATTATCAAGATGGGAAAATATTAAAGCAGATATATTATGCCCTGAAAGTGAAACAGATTTTTTTGTAAAATTATCGGGATTGATAGAAGGCCAATATCTTATATTATATGATATAAACAATGCTGCATTAATCTCTCAAATTGGTAAAAAAGATATTATCGAAGCAGCAAAACTGGTTGATAATAAAGAAATTATAAAATTTTCAATCAATAATGTTCCTGTTGATATATATATGCTTTCATGTAAAGATTTTATAAATCTGGCTGAAAAACACTGGAATAATGATGAAAAAGAACAGGATTATCTGCAAAAAATTATTGATGAAATAATGCTAAATGAATTTGATACTACAATAGATTTAGACGGATCAGTATATTTTAACAATAATATTTTTCAATTTTATGAAAGTAATATGAATATTCTTTCAGATAAATCTCCTGTGATTTCAGATTTTATTGCAATGTCTCCCGATCCTCTGGAGAAAGACTCGTTTATAACAAAAAAAGGAATGGTAATAAACTCAATTATATCAGCAAATGTAAAAATCGAAGGATTTGTTGAGAATTCAATAATTTTTTCAGATGTTGTTATAAAAAATAATGCAAAAGTAATTAATTCTGTAATATTAAATGGTAATCAGATAGGCAAGGGAGCTGTTATTACCAATGCATTAATTTTTCCAAATATAAAAAATCAGTCACATATTTCCAATATTCAGGATAATGTAGTAATTGGAGGAAACTCAAAAAAAGCTTTTAATAATAATTATCAGGATCAAATATATGATGGGCTTACTGTTATAGGAGCAAATGCTTTTATTCCTAAAAATTTTATAATAGAACCTGGAGGCTATCTGGCAGCAGACATACCAATTGCAAAATTTAAAAATAATTTAAAAATAGCAAGAGGCAGTTCTTTTGAATAATAAAACCTTCCTGCTTGCTATTAAGAAATTTATAGATATATATTGGATTAGTGATAACATATCTCTTGAATTTTTAATAGAAAAAGTGATAAAAAAAACAGGTGAGTTGTTTAAATAAAATAATGAAATTTTTTGCTTATGCTTTTCTGTGCATAGTTATTGTTTTAACTATCTCTTGTAAAAAAAATACAAATAATAGCAAGAACGAATATCCAAAAGTTATTTCAAAAGCTGCTATAAACACCGACAACAATGAAACTTCCAAACAAAATATTCAAATAAGTGATTCAACTATAAAACCAAAGATCAATATTGGAAATAATTACTCAATAATTTATATCAGAAATATAAATCTTGATTTTGATATAGAAGATGAGCAGGTAATTGCAGCAATTGATAAAGAAGGTAAACAAAATCTTAAAATTATGGTTTTAGATTTTGATTCTGTAAGAAATAAATATATAATGACATGGGAAATTGAAAAAACAAATATAAATTACCGCACAATATCTATCTCATATATGGATATTGTCGGAGATCACAGCCTTGAAATTATATTTAATGCTGTATCTTTAGATAATAAACAGGTTTTGGATGTTTTTAGAAAAACCCACTCGCCTTCCGGCATCAGCTTATATTATGAATCTATATGCAGCCTTGAAGTTAATGGAGAAATTGAAATACAGGAAAAAGAGCGGAGCCAGGCATATCTTCTTGGACAGAAAAACGGGGCAAGTTTTCCAATAATAACATATGAAGATATAAAAACAGAAAAAGAACAGCAGCCTGCTGTGCGTAAAACCTCATATATGTGGAATTATCAGGCAAGTAAATATATAAATGCATTTGAAGAGACTGTGTCTGCAAAAGTTATTGAAGAACAAAAAATAAATAAAATGTTTTTTGATGATATTGAATCATATAAAACTTTTCTTGAAGGACAGTGGTATAATGTTGAGTCAGATAATTTTATAATCCGGTTCAATGGCAGTGCTAATGAAATAGCATTTTATACATCAGATCTTCTTGAAATTTATAAATGGTCAAATGCTACATATTCAAGACTAAACAAGACTATAGATATTAATGCAAGAAATGACCAAATACATTTTATAACAAAAAGAATAATAATAAAAATTGAAAATATGAACCGCATTAGAATTGATATTAAGGACAGGGAAAATCCAAAAGATGTTGATCATCAAATGGATGGTTACTATACCAGAATATCTGAAAGCATAATGCCTACTATGTATTCGGAAAAAAAGAGCAATTCCGGAAATATTGTATTAAATGGAGAATTTCTTGGAACAAATGATGCAATAATTTTTGAAGATTATAATTTTATTCTTAAATCAGATAATAGTGTAAAAAAAGGTGTTTTTTCAATTTATAATTATAATAGTGATGATATAATTGAATTACGATTTATAGACGGAAACCGTATTGTCAAAGAAGTAAAATTATATAAAATTAATATGGACTCCCAAACAATGGAAAATTCTGTAATTAATAGAATTATTTTAACAAAAGGCATAGTTACAACAAATGCTTTTTCGCCATCAGGCGAAGATCTGCTCTATTATGTTCAAACAGCAGGAAAAGAAGAATAGCGCTATTTAATTAAAAATTATAAAACTTTCTATGCTGTTATCTTTAAGCATAAGATTATAATTTTCAATCTGCTTTTCAGTTTCAACAGGAATAACTACTTTAAAAAACTTTTCTCCATTTCTAATATTTTCCATAATCTCGCACGGAAGCCCTATTTTAATTATTTTTCCAACCATATTTTCAGCATTTTTTAAAGAACTATACATACCTGCCTGAACATATGCATAGGGGTTTTTATCCTTATTAGCAATATTTTTTTCTTCTATTTTTTCTGTTGTCTTTTCCATATAATATGAAGCTGTAAAAAGAAAAACAGGAGAAAGAGGCTTTTGATAAATATTAAGTTCATCAATTACTTTTTGGCCATGTGTTTTTATAATTATATTTTTTGCTCTTTCGTTAGTATCTTTAATATTATACCAGTATGATATTTTATAAATAATAAAAAGAGTCTCTTCTGTATATTTATCTTCAAGTATTTTAGTCATTTTTTTAGAACTTGTATCTTTATTGCCTTCCAGAATATCGGCATAGGTTATTATCAATATTGCCTTCTGCTGGTCAATAAGTTTTTTTGCTTTATTTTCTGCTAATTCAGCAAGTGAAACAGCTTTTTCAATATTTCCTGTTTCCAGATTGATAATTGCAGCATTTATTAAATAGGGAAGATTTTCATCGCTGTTATTTATTTTATATATCATTTCATAATAGATGGCTGCGTTTTCAATATTTCCTGCAAGCTCCATTAAGACAGCAACTTTTTTTAGTAATTGAATT
>JAVBQS010000176.1:0-2559 GCA_031548835.1 Spirochaetia bacterium | reverse complement strand
AATTAAAATAGAGAAAAAACTTCAAATATAGAATATTTTTCTCTAAAAGTTAAAAAAATCAGGGCTAATTCTTACTAATGTTCTTCAAAAGGAAACATCATATAAATATTTATAAATGAATATTTCCAAACATTTTAATTTTGAAATCGGCTTATTTTATTATATTATGAGGTTTATCATAATATTGCAGAATTATTGTTACTATGATAACATATATATAGATAATTGTGATTAGGAAACTTTATTATGCAGATATGGGAAACTATATCGTGTTTATTAGAAATTCATGTTTTATTCCGCAAACAGGATTATTAATTTCTTCATAAATATCCGTTCATAAATCAATAAATTTAAATAGATGAAAAAACTAATTTTAAGGAAAATTAATGAAAAAACTACGTTTTAATGAACTTAATCTGTCTGAACATATTTTAAGTGCAGTAAAAGAAATGGGGTTTGAAGAAGCATCTCCCATACAGTCAGAAACAATACCTGTAATACTTTCAGGTAAAGATGTCATAGGTCAGGCGCAGACCGGCACCGGGAAAACAGCTGCTTTTGCTATTCCTGTTATAGAAAAACTTGATATTAATTCCCGTTTTATCCAGGCTCTTATATTATGCCCGACGCGGGAACTTGTAATGCAGGTTACTGAAGAATTTAGAAAACTTATGAAATTTGATAAAAATAGTTCAGATTCTTCTGTTGTTGCAGTATATGGAGGCCAGGAAATTGACAGGCAGTTTAAAGCTCTTAAGAAAAAACCTGTAATTATTGTAGGAACTCCGGGAAGAATAATGGATCATATGAGGAGAGGATCAATATCTTTTTCCGAAGTTTCCATGCTTGTGCTTGACGAAGCTGATGAAATGCTTGATATGGGATTCAGGGAAGATATTGAATTTATTCTTGGAGAAACTCCTCCTGAAAGACAGACTGTCATGTTTTCTGCAACAATGTCTAAAGAAATTTTATCTCTTACAGACAGATTTCAAAAAAATCCTGTTATAATAGATGTAACAAGCCAAAAAATAAATTCTCCGATTATAGACCAGATGTATTTTGAAATCTCTGAAAAAGCAAAACCGGAAGCTGTTGCAAGGCTTATAGATTTCTATGATATAAAACTTGCATTGATTTTTTGCAACACAAAAACAAAAGTTGACGAACTTGTTGAAATTCTAAAGACACGCGGCTATTTTGCTGAAGGGCTTCATGGAGATATGTCTCAAAAACAGCGTGAAAAAGTTATGTCTGGATTTAGGAATGGTGTGGTAGAAATTCTTGTTGCTACAGATGTTGCAGGAAGAGGCATTGATGTTAATGATATAAATGCAGTATTTAACTATGATCTTCCGCGCGATGATGAAGATTATATTCACAGAATAGGAAGAACAGGAAGGGCAGGCAAGAGCGGAAGATCTTTTACTTTTGTAAATGGCAGGGAAATTTATAACCTGCGCCGTATAGAAAGAGTAAATGGAATAAAAGTTACCCGCGGTACTATTCCTACAATTGGGGATCTTGATAATACAGCAGCAAAACTTATGGGCGGAAAAGTTACCAAAATTATACAGGAAGGATCTCTTACCCGTTTTATAAATATTGTTGAAAATATAATGGGAGATGAATATACCTCTATAGATATTGCAGCAGCGCTGTTAAAGCTTGTAATGAATGAAAAAAGCGAAGGATATGATGAGTCGCAAACTTTTGAAATAAAACAAAAACCAAGCCGCGGTAAAGGTAAAGATAATAACGATAAAAGACCCCGCAGCCGCAGCCGTGAATATTATGAAACTGATTCTAGAGAATCAAAAACTAAAAGAGGCGATAGAAGAATCAGAAAAGATTTTGAAAAAGAAGATAAAAAATATTTAAAATTTGACAGACAAAAAGAAAAAAAAGATAGTGATTCTAAATATAAAAGAAAAGATTTTTCAGAAACAAGAGAGAGAAAACAGAAAAATAATATTACTGCTGATGACAGGAAAAGAAGTGTGCCGAAAAAAAACCCGCCGAAAACTGTAGATAAAGAAGAGTCCTGGTGGTCAATTTTTGAAGATAAAGCAGCAGGATCAGCAAGCCGCAGAAAAAATAAAAAGAAATAATTTTAGCTTTTTATTAATAAGCAGATAAAGCAGGATGCCTTATATCAAATAGTGCAGAGATAATGAAGTTTATTTTCTGCACTTAATAGACCTGCTCGATAACTCTGTTAAAAATCATTTTGCGAACATCAAATAAGCGCTAATTTGGCTGCAATGTATGATTTTTTTACTAATAGCTCATAATCTTAAAAGTTTTTTATGGGGTTGTCCAATAAGAATAAGTTTTCGAATTATTTTGCATAAAATTCAAATCTAGTGAAAAATAGTTTTTATTTTGTATTTTTATGTGCAAATAATGAATAAAAAATTATTCGCAAAACTTATCTATCCTGTCATGCCTTAGCATGACAGGGTATTAGACCGCCCTATCATTTTTTAGGTTATTGAACAGGTCTAATATATGTTTGTAATTTTTTCTATTTACTATGTTTTTTATTATTTCAATGAT
>JAVBQS010000228.1:0-5407 GCA_031548835.1 Spirochaetia bacterium | reverse complement strand
TATTTTATCTTCAGATACACCTAAAAACCCTGCTATTTTCTCATTTTTATTTTTATAAACAAATAAAGTTGCCTGTGTAAAATAAAATGGAAGTCTTGATCTATAATAGTTAAAATCTTCTTTTTTTAGAAAGTTATGAGTTGCTTCTACTGCATTTTCCCATATTTCCAGCAGCCTGGAAATATCTTTATCTGTAGCTGGAGAAATCATAATTTTATTCTAGAATTCTACCACAGCAGGAAATGAAGTATTTATAAAATTGCTGCCGTCTTTTACAAAATAGATCATCTGTTTTACAATATTTTCAGCAAAAGAAAGATTGATATTTTCTTTTATCTTAAAATCTATAAAAAATGTCCAGCTTTCTAAATATTTGTAAATATAAACAAAACCTGATTCTGTCTCATATATTGTATTTGGAGATAAAGTTAGGGTTTTCCAGCTGCTAAAAACAGGAACAGATGTTTGCGTAAAATATACATCGACAGGAGTTAACGCTGTTTCAGAAGAAGCCCCTCTTTTAGTTGCAGAAAGCATATAAACTCCTTTGTAGCCTGGTATGGAATTAAGCCCTATTCCAGGCATGCCGGACCATGAAACAGGGCCTGATTCAAGAAAAGCCCTGTTTTGAGCTTCAAGAGAGTTTATACCTATCACTGCTATAAAAAATAAAATAATAACTTTTCTATTCAACAGTAACACTCTTTGCAAGATTTCTTGGCTGATCCACATCTCTTCCCAGTTCAAGAGCCATATAATAAGCAAAAAGCTGAAGCGGTATAGTCATAACAAAAGGATAAATAAATTCAGAAACATGGGGAACAGTAATTACATCATCAGCTATCTGGGCAACTTCCTTATCTCCTTCAACAGCTATGGCTATAACTTTTCCTTTTCTTGCTTTTACTTCCTTCATATTGGAAATTACTTTGTCTCTTAACCTGTCGTCAGGAACAAGAAAAAGTGACGGAGTTTCTTCATTAATTAATGCAATAGGCCCATGTTTTATCTCTGCTGCGCTGAACCCTTCTGCATGTATATATGATATTTCCTTGAGTTTAAGAGCTCCTTCCATTGCAACAGGATAATTTATACCCCTGCCCAAGAAAAGAAAACTTCTTGCAAAACTGTATTTTTTTGCAAGTTTTTTTATTTCGCCTGATTTTGACAAAGCTTTGTCAATAATATTTGGAAGGGCCTGCATCTGATTTACAAATTCAGTACCTGCTTCAAAAGACATATCTCTCATTCTTGCCATAATAAGTGTAAAAATATATAGAGCAACAAGCTGGGATGTAAAAGCTTTTGTAGATGCAACTGCTATTTCAGGCCCTGAGTGTATGTAAACACCTCCATCAGTTTCCCTTGCTATTGTAGAACCTACAACATTGCATATTCCAAGAACTTTAGCTCCTTTTCTTTTTAATTCTCTCATTGCATAAAGAGTATCAGCAGTCTCTCCTGACTGTGAAACAGCAAAATAGAGAGCATTTTTCTGTATAATTGGATTTTTATATCTTAATTCTGATGCAAGTTCTGCAGATGCAGGAATTCTTGCAAGCGATTCAAGAAGGTAAGAAACAACAAGCCCTGCATGAAAAGAAGTTCCTGCAGCTACAATTATAACTCTTTCAATATTAAGAAGTTCCCGGCTTGTCATGTTAAGCCCGCCAAGATGCCCTGTTGCAAGGCTAAGATCAAGCCTGCCTGCCATTCCGCGCACAACAGATTCTTTCTGCTCAAAGATTTCTTTAAGCATAAAGTGGTCGAATTTTCCTTTTTCAAAAGATTCAAATTCCCAATCAACTTCATTTATCGGCTTACATATATCTTTTTCATAAAAATCAGATATTTTAAAACCATCAGGCGTAATAGTAATAATTTCCCCATCTTCAAGATAGACAACCTGTTTTGTATAAGAAATCATTGCATTTACATCTGAAGCAATAAACATTTCATCATCGCCTACTCCTAAAATAAGCGGAGAACCATTTCTTGCGCCAACAAGCATGTCTGGATGGCCAACATGCATTACAACAATTCCATATGTTCCTTTAAGATGTTTTATTGTTTCTCTTACAGCTTGTGTAAGATCGCCTGCATATATATCTTCAATAAGATGTGCAATTACTTCTGTATCAGTTTCTGATTTAAAAGTATGGCCTTTTGATATAAGCTTATCTTTAATTTGAGTATAATTTTCAATAATACCGTTATGAACTATTGAAATTTTTCCGCTGCAGTCTGTATGCGGATGGGCATTTTCATCAGTAACGCCTCCATGAGTTGCCCATCTTGTATGGCCTATTCCATTATGCCCAAAAGAATCTTCCGGAACTATTGCTTTTAAATCTTTTATTTTTCCTGTTTTCTTTATAGTTTTAAATCCTGAACTAGTTCCTACACAGATACCTGCTGAATCATATCCTCTGTACTCAAGCATTTTTAATCCTTCAAGCAAGATTCCAGATGCAGGTTTACTTCCGCAATACCCTACTATTCCGCACATTAACTAAACCTCTTTTCTATATATGCTAAACACTTTACATTTATTCTTTTAATTTATCTATATTGTTTATTGTTATTTTATTGTCAGATATGGTAATAATTGCTTCATTTTCAAAATCCCTGAATTTTTCCTGTACCATTTCTATCGGCAGTTCCATATTATTTGCAATATTATCAGTAGTTTTATCATAATCAAGATTATTTATATCTATCCCTTTTCCCTGAATAAGATAATACAGGTTCATTGCAATAAGGCTTTTTATATCTTTTTTAACAAGCCTTTTTATCTGCTGATGAGCATGCTCAAGCCGTTTGCATAATCTATCAATAATATTGAGAGCTATTTTTGCATTCTTTTCAATCATTTGTACAAAACCTTCTCTATTAAATGCAAGAAGCTGGATATTTCCTATAGCTGTTGCAGTTGCAGTTCTTTTAATTCTGCTTACAATTGCCATTTCTCCAAAAAAATCACCTTTCCCAAGAATATCAATTATATGTTCCCTATTTCCAATAATTCTTGATATTTTAACAGAGCCTTCCTGTATTATATACATCTGATCGCCATCATCACCTTCTTTAAATATAATTTCATTGTTTTTAACACTTCTTCCAAATTTATTGAAAAGTGTAGCATCTGACATAGAACTTCTCCCTATACTATTGAATCAATTTTCATAATCAACAGTTACATAAATATCGTCAGAGGAGAGACTTATGTGTAGAACAGTTTTTTATATAAATATCTTTCTTTATTTATCAATTTTATATTCCTGTGCTCCAATAGATGTAAAAACAGGAGAAATACCGGAAAATGTTTCATCTCCTAAAATAACTGGGATTAAAATTGCTGAAAGCAGAAAAATTGAATTTATTTTTTCAAAACAGGTTGATTCTTCTTCGCCATTTTTTGAAATAAATCCGCCTATAGGAGAGATTTACTGTGAAACTATTGATAAATCAATTGTGATAATTATGTCTGAAGACCAGCTTCCCGGGCTGGAATATTTTATAAAGGGCAGGGTTAAAGATAATAATGGAAATTCTCTCTCTTTCAGTACAAAATTTTATGGATTTAATCCGCATATTCCAAAAATAGTTATAAATGAATTTACTACAAATGGAAGTGTAACCCATCCTGATTTGGTGGAATTATTTATCTCTGCCGGCGGGAATATGGCTGGAGTTGTTTTTTATGCAGGGTGCGGTTGTATAAATGATCAAGAGTTGATTTTTCCGCCATTTGAAGTTACTTCCGGAGAGTATATAGTAATTCACACAAAACCTCAGGGCATTCCAGAAGAAATAGATGAAACAGGAGCAAAAGATGCATCAAAAGGTATTGATGCTGCTCTATATGCAAGAGATTTCTGGGTAAAAGGAGGCGCTGGCTTGTCAGGAAATAACGGAGCACTTACTGTTTTTTCATCGCCTGGCGGTAATCTTCTTGATGCAGTATTATATAGTAACAGAACCTCTTCTTCAGATGATAAATATCAAGGTTTTGGCTCTACAGATATGCTTCATAAAGCAGATTGCATTTCTGAAAAACAGGGGTGGTTTTTTGCCGGAGAAAAAATAACTCCTGAAGATTGTGTCGACCCTCAATTATCTACAGCAACGCGGTCAATCTCAAGAAATAGTAAATCAGATGATATAAATACAAAAATTGACTGGCATATAGTTCCGACAAGCGGATACACATTTGGAAAAATCAATAATGATGCAGTGTATACCCCATAATGTAAGATTTTTTAATTTTTATGTTATAAAAATCTTTTATATATTATGGAATATTTTTGCCAAAGCGGAGTGTTTGATTTATAAAGAATATAAGAATAAAAATCATTTTCAATAAAAATTATAATACAGAGGAAGTATTTATACTGTTTTTTATCAAACATTCATTAATAAAAAAATTATTATTTCCAATTAATGTGGAGATTTTTTGATTTATGGGCACAATCGGACAGATAAAGGTTGATAAGATTTTGATATGGAATTCCTGTTTCTTCAGCCTTTTTTTTGAAATAATCGATTGTATCAATATCAATTCTAATAGTGATTTGCTTTCGTAATTTCTTTATATAAGGATTAGGTATAGATTTAGAAAAATCATATTCAGTTTTCATAGTGTTCTCCATAAAATTTTGATTCATTTTTTCTAGCTTTTCTGACAGAAATAATTCTGATTATTTCATCTTTTGTACGATAACAATGGCAAACAACAAGAAGTTTTAAAGACTTGCTTACTCCAAGAATATAAAACAATCTTCTAATTTTGAATGTTCCGGATCGTAGATTACTCTTGCATAAGGATCAAAAAAACAGTTTTAGCTTCTTCGAATGAGATTTTATGTTTTGAAATATTAGAAGCATTCTTTCCTCGTTCCATTTAAAATGTATGACACTCATAATTATAATATAATTACATAATAATTATATATCAAGAAGAGTTTTAATCAAATAATAAAATTGCTATTTTAAGAAAAACCAGAAAATACTGCAAAAAAATGCCATATAACAGCGTATATTCGCAAATGTTCCCGATGGCCTCTGGTTCTACATTGCTGGTTCATGCAGCTTTGCCGGTTTGCAAGATTTTCCCCGGCTCATCATTCCCGGCTTGCACAATATTTTCCAGCCTCATTGTTTTATATGCAAGCTGGATATACCGGGGCGGTAAAATTACTGTTATTTACAAATAATTAGGGCGAGTCCCTAAAGTCTATTGATAGCAAGAAAAACGAAAACAGCAGCGAAATGGACAAGGGCAAGAAAAGATTTAGCTGTCTTTTCATAGCGTGTAGCAAAACGCCTGAACTGTTTCATACGATTGAAGAATCGCTCGACAAGATTGCGGCATTTATATACTTCTCTGTCATAGTCTCGCTGTATA
>JAVBQS010000082.1:0-29566 GCA_031548835.1 Spirochaetia bacterium | reverse complement strand
CAAAGCTGGAACGGTATAAAATACGAACCACGGTAGAAAGGGCTATCTCTCACCTCAAGGATAATTTGATTCCCAAAAATATCTATGTCAAAGGTTTCTCTAAAGTCTCGTTCGTTCTTATGGCATCAGTTTTTTGTCTGGCTGCTATTAAGTATTTGCAGACCTTCATTTCCTGAGTTTTGCAAGAGGCTCTAATGACAAATTATTTATTGATTAGTTAATGTTATTTGACTCAAGGCATAGATATAATCTCAATAATATTATTCTATAAAATAGAAAGAGTATAAATTTTTCAACAGACAGGCCTTTTAAAACATTGCTAATAACAATGTTTTAGACTTATAATTAAATTAAAATATTTCATTTTTTAACTAAAAGATTGATATAAAAACTGGAGTAATGATGGGAAGCTGCTGCTGTAACAAAGGCAATTCTGTGCTAAGAATTGAAGCTGAAAAAATAATTGCAATTACAGGAAAAGAAAAAGAAAAAACAATTCCAATATTACAGGAAATTCAGAAGAGAAAGGGCTATCTTCCTGAAGATTTTTTGAGGGAAGTATCTCATATAACAGGAATTGCGGTTAGCGATTTCTATGGGGTTGCAACATTTTACTCCCAATTTAGATTTACTCCTCTTGGCAAACATCTTATAAAGTTATGTAACGGCACAGCCTGTTTTGTATCAGGCGCTGATATTTTATACGATACTCTTTGCGATTTTCTTAAAATAAAAAATGGCGGGACAACAAGTGATGGCCTATTTACACTTGAAACAGCTGCCTGTCTTGGCTGCTGCTCGCTTGCTCCTGTTGTAATGATTGGGGGCCGAGTGTATGGCAAACAGACACCTGATACTATAAGAAAACTGCTTGGCGAAATAATAACATCCGAAACTGACAGCAAGAAAGCAGGAGTTAGTATATGACTTCCAGAATGGTTAAAGTAGGGCTTGGCTCGTGCGGAATTGCTGCAGGCGCTCTTGATATATATGACTATTTTCTTTCTGATGAAATTAAAAACAGTCTTGGAAATATTAATGTAGAAGTAGGCAAGACATCATGCGTAGGCCTCTGTTTTGCAGAACCAATAGTTGAATTCCACGATAATGATAAAAAAGTTGTCTTTGGCCGTGTTGATAAAAAATTTGCAGAAAAAATTATCAGCGGTATTTTATCCAACTCTCTTCCGCAAGAAAATAGAATTCTTGATGATAAAGATGTGAAAAAATATACAAGCCGCCAGGTAAAACTTGCTCTTAAAAATTGCGGAATTATTGATCCTGAAGATATAGAAGATTATATCAGGATGAATGGGTACAGCGCTTTGAAAAAAGCTGTTAATGAACTGGAAAATACTAAAATAATAGAAGTAATAAAAGAATCAGGATTAAGAGGGCGGGGAGGCGCAGGATTTTTAACAGGGCAAAAGTGGGAATTTTTGTTAAAAGCAAAAGGAGAAAAAAAATATCTTGTATGCAATGCTGATGAAGGAGACCCTGGAGCTTTTATGGACAGGGCAATACTTGAAGGAGATCCTCATTCTGTAATCGAAGGAATGATTATTGCAGCAAAAGCAACAGGCGCTAATGCAGGATATATTTACTGCAGGGCAGAGTATCCTCTTGCAATTAAAAGAGTTAAAAAAGCAATAAGCGATGCTAAAGAAAAAAAATTTCTCGGCAATAATATTCTTGGAACAGATTTTTCTTTTGATATAATAGTTAAAGAAGGGGCAGGCGCATTTGTCTGCGGAGAAGAGACTGCTCTTATAATGTCAATTCAGGGACGCAGGGGAATGCCTAACCTCCGGCCTCCTTTTCCTGCAGAAAAAGGAATAAATGAATCTCCCACAAATATTAACAATGTTGAAACATATGCAAATGTTCCGGGAATAGTAGCTAACGGAGCAGAATATTTTAATAAATATAAATCAGGAAACAGCACAGGAACAAAAGTTTTTGCTCTTGCAGGAAAGGTAAAAAGAGTAGGCCTTGTTGAAGTTCCAATGGGCCTTACAATACGCGAAGTTGTAGAGGAGATAGGGGGAGGCTCTTCCACAATGCATCCTCTTAAAGCAGTTCAGATGGGCGGCCCTGCAGGCGGATGCATACCAGAGAAACTGTTTGATACTCCAATTAATTATGATTCAATAAATGCAACAGGCGCAATAATGGGATCCGGAGGGCTTATTGTAATGGATATGAGCTCCTGTATGGTTGATGTTGCGCGCTACTTTCTCCAGTTTACGCAAAATGAATCGTGCGGCAAATGCACCTTTTGCAGAATTGGGACAAAAAGAATGCTTGAAATACTGCAGCGCATAACTGAAGGCAGGGGAAGTGAAAAAGATATTGATCTGCTTGAAGAACTTTCAAGCCATGTAAGAAAAACTTCTCTTTGCGGGTTGGGCCAGCTTGCTCCGAATCCTGTGCTTACAACTCTCAAGTATTTTAAAGATGAATATAAGGCTCATGTAATAGAAAAAAAATGCCCTGCAGGAGTGTGCAGGCAGCTTATCAAAATTATTATTGATACTGAAAAATGCACAGGCTGTACTGCTTGCGCAAAAGCTTGCCCTGTAAATGCAATAAGCGGCGAAAGAAAAAAAATACATGTAATTGACAGCGCAATATGTATAAAATGCGGTATCTGTATTCAGAAATGTAAATTTGATGCAATATATAAAAATTAGGAAAAAATATGGCAGATGTTGTTGTGAAAATAAATGGTAAAGATGTAACTGTTCCTGCCGGCTCAACAGTTTTGGAAGCTGCAGCAAAAGCAGGTTTTGATATACCTACTTTTTGTAATGCTGAAAAATTAAAACCTTTTACAAGCTGTTTTGTCTGTGTAGTAAAAATAGAAGGCGGAAAAGGAAATCTTGTTCCTTCATGTGCCACAATAGCAAGGGATGGAATGAACGTTACTGTGGAATCTCCTGAAATTGATTCTGCAAGAAAAATGTGTGTTACTCTTCTTGTTTCAGATCATTGCGGCGATTGCCTTCCTCCATGCGAGGCAACATGCCCTGCTTCTATAAATATTAAAGGTTTTCTAAAAGCTATTGCAGATAACGAACCTGAAAAAGCATCTGGGATTATAAGGGAAAAAGCTCCCTTGCCTGGTTCGCTTGGAAGAATATGCCCAAGGCCATGCGAAGATGAATGCAGAAGAACAAGGGTTGAACAGCCTATTTCAATATGTTATATGAAGCGTTTTGCTTCTGACAAAGAAATTGAAAAATATGGAAAGCCCAGGCTTAAAACTCCTGACATAGAAACAGGTAAAAGAGTTGCCATAATAGGCGCAGGCCCTGCAGGCATGACAGCTGCATATTTTTTAAGACAGCGGGGGCATGACATTACTGTTTTTGAAAAAAATGAACAGTCAGGCGGAATGTTAAGATATGGAATACCATTTTACAGATTGCCTGATAAAATACTTTCAATGGAAATGGATTCAATAGAAAAAACAGGCATTAAAGTAAAATACAATACTGAAATAGGAAAAGATATAAATATAACTTTTATTCAAAAAGATTATGATGCACTCTTAATCGCAATAGGAGCGCAGGGAGCATCATCAATGAGAATAGAAGGAGAAAATATTCCAGGAGTTTACAGCGGTATTGATTATCTTGGAAAAATTGCAAGAGGCAAATTTCCTGATATTGGGAAAAAAGTCCTTGTTGTCGGAGGCGGCAATACTGCAATAGATGCTTCGCGCTGTGCAGTAAGATCAGGGGCAGAAGTTGCAATTCTTTACAGGCGTACTAAAGCAGAGATGCCTGCAAGCAGTTTTGAAATAGAAGAAGCTGAACAAGAGGGCGTTAAGATTGAATATCTTGTTGCTCCTGTTTCAATAAGCAAGATTGATTGTAAACTTTTTATTAAGTGTATAAGAATGGAACAAGGAGAACCTGATGAATCAGGAAGAAGACGCCCTGTTCCTTTAAAAGATTCGGAATTTGAAATTGAGGCTGATACAATAATTGGCGCAATTGGGCAACGTGTTCTTCCTGAAGCTGTATCGCATTTAGGAATAGAAATTGACAGGAGCGGCAATATTGTTGCAGATCCTGTAACATTTATGACAAGCCGTCCCGGAATATTTGCAGCAGGCGACTGCCAAAGCGGCGCAGATATTGCCGTCAGGGCAGTGGGTAACGGAAGAAAAGCAGCCTGTTCTATAGATCAATATCTTTCCGGAAAAAAAGTTACAGGAGAACAGAAGATTTTTAATTCCCAGATAGGCCCTCTTGATAGCGTGCCTGAATCGCTTTTTAAGGATATTGAACAAAAAGAAAGAATAAAAATGCCGTTAATAAAATTAAATGAGAGAAAAAAAACATATAATGAAATTGAAACAGGGTTTGAATATAACAAAGCTGTAGAAGAAGCAGAAAGATGCCTAAAGTGCGGATGCGATAAAATCGAAGACTGCAAATTAAGAATATATGCTACAAGGTTTGATGTTGACCAGAATTTCTTTAAAGGCGAAAGAAGAACATATACACTTGATGTAACCCGGCCTGATATAAAAATGGAAACAGGAAAATGTATAACATGCGGTTCTTGTGTAAGAGCATGCGCAGAAATAAAAGGGCTTAATGTTTTTTCATTTGTAAACAGGGGCTTTATGACCCGTATGATAGTGCCTTTTGGAAAATCTCTTGTTGACTCAGAGTGCGATGGCTGCGGAGAGTGTGCCAAAGTGTGCCCTACAGCTGCGATAGTCATGAAAAAAAATAACTGGTAAAAACACGGCGCTCTATTTTTATATTTGTATAACACCATCGCTTTATTTATCTTGCTGATAAAATTTTGTTCCCAATATTATTAAAAAATTAAGAATTATTATAGTTGCTTACCTGTTTAACTTATAAATCAATTGAATAATAATTTTTAAAAAAATAACCCATATATTAAAAGGAGAAATAAATATGGAAAAAATTATTACAAATTTATGGTTTGATAATCAGGCAGAAGAAGCTGTTGCATTTTATGCTTCAATTTTTAAAAAATTTAAAATTGGAAAAATTACAAGATATGGAAAAGCAGGGTTTGAAATTCATAAGATGCAGGAAGGAACTATAATGACTATTGAGTTTCAGATAAATGGAAGCAGGTTTCTTGCCTTAAACGGCGGCCCTGTTTTTAAATTTAATGAAGCAATATCTTTTATTGTTAACTGTAAAACTCAGGAAAAAATTGATTATTACTGGGAAAGACTTTCTGAAGGCGGAGACCCAAATGCACAGCAGTGCGGCTGGCTTAAAGATAAATATGACCTTTCATGGCAGATTGTGCCTGTTGTTTTAACCAGATTTCTTAATGATCCTGATACAAAAAAATCCCAGAGAGTAATGAATGCAATGCTTTCCATGAAAAAAATTGATATAAAAAAATTGACTGAAGCTTATAAATGATAAAATTTTTACCAGGATAATTATCTGTTTTATTTTAATAATTTTGTATAACACAATCTAAAACAACTTTTTTGCCCTATTATTATTTAATAAGAAAAAAAATTGCATTATAATTATATAGATATTAATTACTAACAATTATTTAATTGCTGATTTGCAATATGATAAGAATTATAACTATCGCATTATAGGAGTCTTTTGTTATTATGGAAGAAGGTGAATACAAAAATGAAAAATATGAGCAAATGACTTCTCATCCTGTAGAAAAACTTGTATGCAAACTGGCAATTCCTTCTATTATTATAATGATGATTTCAGCAATGTATAACATGGCTGATACCTATTTTGTCGGAAAGCTTGGAACCAGCGCGACTGCTGCAGTCGGCGTGGTTTTCCCTCTGATGGCTCTTATACAGGCAATAGGCTTTTTTTTCGGGCAGGGAGCAGGCAATTTTATTTCCAGAGCATTGGGTGCTAAAGATAGCAAAAAAGCATGTCAAATGGCAGCTACCGGATTTTTTTCTGCATTTATCATGGGAGCTATAATTGCTGTAATAGGAACAATTTTTATTAGACATTTATCACTTTCTCTTGGCGCAACAGAAACTATTCTTCCCTATTCCAAGGAATATATGAGGTTTATTCTTGCAGGCATGCCGTTTATGACTTCCTCCATTGTTCTAAATAATTTGCTTAGGTTTCAAGGCAGTGCATTTTATGGAATGATTGGAATGGTAAGCGGTGCATTTTTAAATATTGGACTTGATCCTCTTTTTATATTTGTATTTAAAATGGGTGTCAGCGGAGCTTCTCTTGCTACAATGTTAAGCCAGATGACAAGCTGTGTTCTTCTTTTTTTAGGCTGCATGCATGGAGAAAATGTGCGTATTTATCCAAAAAATTTTCTGCCCCGCTGGTCATCCTATAAAGAAATAATCAGGGGAGGAACACCCTCATTATTAAGACAATCTTTAAATAGTATTTCTGTTATCTGTTTAAATCATGCTGCTGCCGCATACGGCGATGCTGTAATTGCTGCTATATCTATAGTAAACAGATTTGTAATGTTTTCAAGTTCTGCTCTTCTTGGTTTTGGCCAGGGCTTCCAGCCTGTGTGCGGATTTAACTATGGCGCAAAACTTTATGGAAGGGTTAAAAAAGCTTTCTGGTTTTGTATAAAGGTTGTATCTGCAGCTCTTGTTGTTTTGGCAATTACAAGTTTTATTTTTGCACCTGAAATAATTGCTATATTTAGAAAAGATGATCCTGAAGTAATAAAAGTTGGAACAATATCTTTGCGCCTTCAGTGTTTTACATTTCCTCTTTTAGGATGGGTAGTTATTAATAATATGATGCTGCAGACAACAGGAAAAGCTGTAAGCGCAAGTATTATGGCTTTTGCAAGGCAGGGATTATTTTTAATTCCATTTATATTTATACTTACTCCGCTGCTGGGAGTATTTGGCATACAGCTTTGTTCTCCTATTTCTGATTTTTGTACATTTCTGCTTTCTATACCTATAAGCATATATGCGCTTAGAGGTATGAAAGATAATAAGAAATTATAAATTAATAATTGTTAAATTTTTTAACAAGAGAATGAAGCTCTTTTATTGGAACAGAGAACAAAGAAATCCATGATTCTGAAATTCTGGAATTATTGATTGAAATAATATGTGATTATCAAAGACAAAGCTTTCTACAAATTCAAGTTCAATATGTTTATCTTGGATTTTGTATTTCTCTTTAATATCTGCATAGACTTTTATAAGATCAGGCTGAAAAAGAGCAAGCCTTGATACATTGACAGAACCCATAAGAGGAAAAGTTACTTTATCCCGGCAATGTGCCCTATATTCCCTGCCATACCATTTCAAATATATGTCTATCAAGCTATGCAATAAATCAAATATTGGAATATATTTCAAAACGTATATCGTTATACAGATTTTTTACTGCTTTTTGGGCAATATTTGCTCTGTCAAGCAGATTGTTTATAGAAAGATTTCCGTCTTTCTCATCTATCATATATACACCTGCACAAAAATTAACTTTATACCCATACACTTTTGTTTCTTTATATGTGCCAAGTGTAACAGAATCGCGCATAAAATAAGCTTCTATATCCTGAATATCTTTTTATGTTCTTAAAGCAACAAATATATCTGCATTTAAACGTCCGAAAACTTCACCTTCTTTTAGATCCTGTTTTAAATAATCTGACCAATATTTTAAAAGATTATCTCCTGTATCTCTTCCAAATATATCATTAACATATTTAAATACTTTTATATCTCCATACCAGATTGAATAAGCATTATCTTTTTTTGTTTTAAGAATTTCTGTTGTATCAATAATAAATTTTTGTAAATTCCGCCCTTTTATAAGAGTATTTTCAAAAGCCAGTTTTTCAAGTTCTTTACATTTATTATTATTGCTTTGACATATCAGAATAATAAACATGATAAATAAATTACAGCTGTAGCTATAATTATAATTGCTCCATTTGTCATATGTTTAAGACCGGGAATTACTATATTTTCAGGCACAGAATAAAAACATACCAATCATTTATATTTAGAGGAATATATGCCATAATTCTGTTTTGTCCATAAATATTTTTTTCTAGAAGCCCAGGTTTTTGCATTGCCATATTTTGACATATAAGGCTGCTTTCTTTTTTTCCAGAAGGCGGGATATTCTAAAAATATAGTTATTTTCTTTTAGCTGCAGCGGGTTTCCCAAGCTTATTATATAATTTCCTTTGCTATCAATAATATGGGCAAGTCCCTTGCCTTTTCCTGTAGCAAAAGAATATTCAACTATTACTCTTAATTCTTCTTCCGTATTTGATGCAAATAAAGTTCCTGTTTCTCCATTATTCATTAAGACTGAAACAGAATAGAAATTAATATTTATATTGCTGACTTTATCTCTTCTAAGCTCTGAAACAAATTTTTTCCCTGAGAGAGCTTACTGTATGAATGGTTCGTGCCGGAGATTTGATTTCTGGTATCCAGCCATATAGCTTCGCATTTTGAATCAGCAAACCCTGCAGTAATATATGTTTTTAGTGCAATTTGCTGTTATTTTTAAAAACTTTTTATCAGTTAAGAAATCTTTATTTTGAGAAAAAACTGCAGCAACCATAAGTGCTTGAAATTTTTCATTAATATGTTGTTCTATTGGAAAATAGCTTTGATATATATAATATTTTACTATTCAGCGGCTTCTCTTTTGATAGAAGAACCGCTGAATAGAATAAATGCAATTCCAAAAAATAAAAAACAAGCACAAAAAGCTACAGCTGTAAAATAGATCTTATTTAAGAGAAAAATTTCTCTTTTCTTTCTATTTATTTTCATTGCTGTAACTTCCAAACTTTCATAAAGAAAGATTGCGGCAATTAATATTGCTGATAATATTTATTTATTAAGTAAGTCAGCTCTTTCAAAACCTCTTGCCAGTAAAGCTATTCCATCATTATATTTTTTATCTATCTCTTTGCGGTCAGTTCCGTTTAATAAACTTACTTCAAAGACCATAAGAGAAAATGCAATTATCTGAAATGTCAAAGCTTCATAATCAAATGATTTTATTTTTCCCGAGTTAATTAGACTGGAGAAAATATTATGAAGATATTCAGTTGGTTCTTCTATAAATGATATTTCAAAAACTCTTTTAGCTTCTTTGTTTTCATGCGACATATCTATAACAATTTTTGATATTTTCATCATAATTGTATATTCATTTTCTGTTTCAAATGTAAAAAAAAGTTTGGAAAATACTTTACTAAGCGGTTCATAATCTATGGCTTTTTCTATTTCTTCAAAAGGCAGCCTGTGTTTACTCAAGTTATTTTTATAATACTCAAATATTTCAGTAAGTATTTCTTTCTTGTTAATAAAATGTTTGTATATGCTTGGAGCTTTAATATTTACTTTGTCAGCAATTTCCTGCATAGTACACCGTTTGTAGCTTTTCTCATAGAAGCAGTCTACAGCGGCAAAAAAAATTTTTTTCTTTGTTGATTTGTTGCGCGGCATATAATTGTCTCACTTTTTTAAAAATATAATTAAAAGCTAATAATAATTAGCTTTTAATATTAGCTTACATTTTCTAATTATGTCAATAATTATTTAGACTTAATTAAAACAATAATATAAGCTGATTTTTATTTTATCCGGCATATTTAAGTTTGGCTAGTGGGTTTTGCTTCTAATATCTAATAATTAGACAGATGTATAGCAATATATTTTTTCCATAAGTATTTTTTATCAATAGGTTCCGCAATATGGTTATTCATTCCGCTTTCTATACACTTGTCTATATTTTCTTTAAAAGCATTAGCTGTCATAGTCATTATTGCAGATTCATATTCATTATAATGCTCCTGTTCAACTTCAAAAGAAAAAATAGATCTTTTATCAGCTTCTGATTCTATTGCATTATCTGTATTAAAGAAATACATGCTCCGCAGGCAATACATTTTGTATTATCTCTCTTGGCCCTAATATTATTTTCTTCATCCTGATAGGTCAGGTTTACCATTTTAATAGGAGATTTTCTTGTGCATTTGTTACAGCCGACACAGAGTTGCTGGTTTGATCCAGTCACTTTTTTCATAACTCAATGCCGATCCTTCAGAAAATATCATATATCTATAATATTTTCTTTTATGAGGAAATTTGTTATTTCTTTTTCACAATTTTTTAAATGATTTTTTAATATAAAAGGTATATTCCTGTTTTATATAGAAAATCTTTAAATTCTATTTTTTATTGTCTAATATTGGCGGGAAGACAATTTTATCAGATATTTTTATGATTAAAACTAATAATTGTGTAATAAATTTTATAATTATGATAGTTTAAATTTGAAAATATTATATATGAAACCTTTTGAAAAAATAACTTGTATATTAGCTTGAAATATATCACAATATTAATTAACAGAAAAATAAAAATATAATCTGTTTAACAATTAATATGAATTCTGTGAATAATAGTGAAAATGATCTGATGAGCATAATGCTTGATGCAATGCCTATGTGTGCTCTTAGCTGGACAGAAAATCTTGAAAAAGGTATTTGTAACCAGGAAGCTGTCAGATTATTCAGCCTTTCAAATAAACAGGAATATCTTGAAAAATTTGATGATTTATCTCCTGAATATCAGCCTAATGGAGAACTATCAAAAGAGTTAGTAATAAAGAGTGTAAAAAAAGCTTTTTCCGATGGGTATCTCTGTTTTGAGTGGATACATCAAAACCTGAAAGGAGAAATAATTCCTGTTGAAGTAACGCTTGTAAGGGTTAAATACAGGGATGATTATATTGTTATTGCTTATACAAGAGATTTACGCGAAGTTAAAGCAACGCTTGCAAAGATGCGTGAAGCAGATGAGCGCACACAGATTATGCTTGATGCCACGCCTTTGTGCTGTAATCTATGGAATAAGAATTATCAAAATATAGATTGCAATCAGGAAGCAGTAAATTTATTTGAACTTTCAAGCAAACAGGAATATCTTGAAAGATTTTTTGAACTTTCTCCTGAATACCAGCCAGGCGGAAGATTATCTTCGGAAATAGCGCTTGAAAAAATAAAAACAGCATTTGAGACAGGGTATTGCCGGTTTGAGTGGATGCATCAGAAACTTAACGGAGAACCTGTTCCTTCAGAGATAACGCTTGTAAGAGTAAAATACAGGGATGATTATATTATTGCAGGCTATACAAGAGACTTACGCGAACTTAAAGCTATGCTTGCAGAGATGCATAAAGTCGAAGATGATTTACGTCTTGCCCGCGATATTGCAGAAAAAAGTACAAAAGCAAAAAGTGAATTTCTTGCAAATATGAGCCATGAAATCCGCACTCCAATGAATGGAATTCTTGGAATGCTTCATCTTGTTTTAAAAACAGATATAACACCTAAACAACGTGAATATTTAAATAATATGGATCTTTCTGCTAAAAATCTTTTGCGTATTATTAATGATATTTTGGATTTTTCAAAAATTGAAGCTGGAAAACTTCAGATGGAATTTGAAAAATTTAATTTAAGCGATATTTTTGCAGAATTAAATGCAATGTTTTCCGGCAAAATCAGAGAATGCGGCATTGAATTTTTAATTGAACTGCCGGAAGATATTGTAAATAGTGTTGTTGGTGATTCGCTCAGGCTAAAGCAGATATTTATAAATCTTATTAGCAATGCAATTAAGTTTACAAATAAAGGACAGATTAAGCTATGTGCTAAAAAAACAGAAGAAAACAGCTCTACTGTTTCTTACCTATTTTCAGTTACTGATACAGGTATTGGCATGACAGCCGAACAGGTTGCTGGACTCTTTGCTCCATTTTCACAGGCTGATACTTCTATTACCAGAAAATACGGCGGTACAGGCCTTGGACTTGCAATATCCAAAAATCTTATTAATATGATGGGAGGCAATATTTGGGCAGAAAGTGAATTTGGCAAAGGTTCTGCATTTTTCTTTACAGTTACTTTTGTTCTTCCTTTTGATTTAGAACATCAAATTCAAAATATAGATAGTAATGATCAAGCTTTGATGTCTGTGGAAAAATATTCTACTCATGGGCAAAATATTAAAATATTAATGGTGGAAGATAATCACATTAATCAGATTATAGGAAAAGAGATGCTTGCTGCTGCAGGCTATGTTGTTGATATTGCGAATAACGGTATCGAAGCAATTGAAATGCTTTCTCTGGATAACTATGCTGCAGTGCTGATGGATATTCAGATGCCTGTTATGGATGGGCTTACTGCTGCTAAAAAAATTAGGGAAAATGATAAATGGAACAAACTGCCGATTATTGCTATGTCTGCAAATGCTATGGCAGGCGATAAGGAAAAAAGTATTTCAAGCGGAATGAATGATCATCTTACAAAGCCGATTGATCCTGATATTTTGTATAAAACTTTGAAAAAATGGATTTAATACATGTTTTTTAAAATAGTATTAAAATATTTATGTTTTTCATTTTAATATGCTTTATTAGATTTTTTTATATTATAAGGAAAGAATGATAAATTTATGATAAATAAATATAAAAAACTGGAAAAAGAAATTTTAAAAGAAAAAGAATTTCTTCATAAGATATATGAACAAAAAGAAAAAAATCTGCTGCTTGCGCTATCTTATAAATTTTTTGATGAATTATTTGACACTAAATTGAAAACACAAAACATTCCGCTTGTTGAACAAAGTTTTTTTGATTATCTGGATAAAGTTTTTGATACAATATCTGTGAGATCAAAAGTAGTTTTGTCTGTAGAAGTTCTTGATGGGTATTATACAAAAGAACAGCTAGGAAATTTTGTTGAAAATAATATAAGACTTCATGTGTTTGAGTTATTGCTTCAGGATAAAAAACAAAAAAGAAATTCAGCTTTACTCTGTTTGTTTGGCGGTTTGTTGTTGTTATTTAGTTTTTGGTGCGGAAAAATGTTTTCAGTTTTCCTTATTTCAGATGCTTTTAATACAATAGGTTCTATTTTAATTTGGAGCGGAGTAGATATATTTTTTATTGAACGAAACAGAGACAGGCTGCTTTCTTTAAAATATACAGAACTGCTCGCAGAGAATAATTATAGTGTAAGCTAAAAAATTATTTCAAAATATTGTCTGATTTTTATATTTATTTGAAAAATAAAAAGATATTTATTCCCTTCAGGATTAAAATAATTAAATTTTAACAATGTCAGGAATAAACTTTTTCCACTACAGCTTTGTTAAACTTACATATCTCTTTCCGTAACAATATTAACACCGGTTCCAAAAAGATCTCTTGCAATTATATCTCTCATTTTAACAGGAGATGTTACTTCAATGTTGTTTATAGCTTTAACTACTTCAAGCTTATATTTTTCAGGAATTGCCTTATCTGTCTTAACAGGAATAACCTTGTGTATGCCGCCCTTTATTTTTACAGTACTGCATACCATGCGCACAGGATTTGTTATCTCTTCATGAGCATAAGTTATGCCCTTGTTACATCTGTTTCCGCTAACTTTAAGATCATCAGTTGTCCCTGTTATTTTAAGCCTGCATCCTATCGGACACACAATACATATTAAGTTTTTTTCCATCTTATTTACTGCCCCCAACTTCAAGTGTTATTTCAATATCTCCTTTTGCATTTTCAAAAAAAGATTTTCTTACTCCCTGTTTAATCATCTCGCCTGGCGTAAGATTTGTCTTTTTAAATCTTGCAAGTTCTTTTCCCTGGTTTTTTATAATAATTCTTGCCTCTTCATATACATTGTCAACTCTCATAAATAAATCCAGTTTATCAGGCATTGCTGAATATCTTATTCTCTGAGGTACACAATATGTAATTCCTCTAGATACAACAGTATTCATATATTCAGATTCACTTTTTATCTCTCCTTTTATATATCTTGCAGCATTTGCTGCTGCTCTCCTGCTTTCTTCTGTTACAAAATCAACTACATCATGTACATGAACTACATTTCCGCAGGCAAATATGCCAGGTATTGATGTTTCCATACTTTCATTTACTATAGGGCCGCTTGTCTTTCTGTCAATTGTTATTCCTGCTATTCTTGAAAGTTCATTTTCAGGTATGAGGCCTACGGATAAAAGGACTGTATCGCACTCATATTCTTTTTCTGTTCCTGGTATTACTTCTTTTTTCTCATCAGTTGCTGCAATTGTTACTCTTTCAACACGGTCTTTTCCGCTTATATTTATTATATTATGGTTTAATAAAAGTGGTATGTCATAGTGTTCAAGACACTGAACTACATTTCGTGTAAGCCCTTTTGCATAAGAACCTCTGGCTATTACTGCAATAACTTCTCCGCCTTCAAGCACAATTCTTCTTGCCATTATCATTCCTATATCTCCTGAACCAAGAATGACAACTTTTTTGCCAACCATATATCCTTCTATATTGATATATCTTTGTGCTGTGCCTGCTGTAAAGATTCCAGAAGGCCTGTCTCCTGGAATTGCTATTGCCCCTCTTGTCCTTTCTCTGCACCCCATTGCAAGAATAATTGCTTTTGCTGTTATATTTATAATTCCAGACCCATTCATTGCTTTTATTTTTTTATCTTCAGATATAGAGATTACTATTGTATCAAGCAGTATCTCTATGTTTTCTTCCCTTGCCATGTTTATAAAACGCTGCGCATATTCAGGGCCTGTGAGCTCTTCATTAAAAATATGTATTCCAAATCCATTGTGGATACACTGCTGTAATATTCCCCCTGGTTCAACATCTCTTTCAATTATTAGTATTTTTGATATCCCCTGTCTTTTTGCCTCAATTGCAGCTCCAAGGCCTCCTGGCCCTCCGCCTATAATAACAATATCGTAATTATCCATTTTAACTGCTCCTTATTATCCTCTCATGGCTTTCCATATCAGGGCTATTTTGTTTTCCCTGTAAGGATGTATGATAATTTTTTATCAAGTACAATATCTTCAAGTGGTTTATCAAGCTCTCTTGAAAGTATCTGCTGTACTTTAGGTCCGCAGAAGCTTCCCTGGCATCTTCCCATGCCTGCCCTGCATCTTCTTTTTACTCCATCAACTGTTGTTGCTCCTGATGGCCTTTTTATTGAATCTACAATATCTCCCTCTGTTATATTTTCACACCTGCAGATTATCCTTCCATAAAGAGGATTCTTTTCTATAAGTTTGCACTGCTCCTGCTCTGTCATTTCAATAAATAGTTTTCTTTTTACTATTGGATTAAAGTCTCTCTTTTTGCTTAAGGTAAGCCCTTTGTCTTTCATCAGTGAGACAACATATATTGCTATTGCAGGCGCTGCTGTAAGGCCAGGGGATTTTATTCCTGCAACATCTATAAAGCCGGGCGCTCCTTCTGCTTCTTTTATTATAAAGTCGCCTGTATTTGGTTCTGCCCTCATTCCTGCAAATGTTCTTATATTGTTTCTTGTTGTTATTTTGGGAACTAGAAGCCTTGCTCCTTTTCTTGTTTTTTCAAGTATTTCATCTGTTGTTCCTACATCTTCACGATCTGCAATGTCATCAGATGAAGGGCCAAGTATAATATTGCCATGAACTGTTGGCGCTACAAGTATGCCTTTTCCTGTTTTTGAGGGGCATGGAAAGAGTGTTGATTTAACAATATGGCCTTCTACCTTATCAAGCAGGAAGTATTGTCCTCTTCTGGGATTAATTTTAAATAAAGGAGGAGCTGCCATATCATGAATACTGTCTGCAAAGACTCCTGCTGCATTTATAACATATTTTGCTGTTACAAAATTATCCTGTGATATTATCCTGTACTGTCCCTGTTCTTTTTTTATTGACTGGACTTTAAAGTTAAGGAAATATTCTGCTCCATTCATAACAGCATTTTCCATAAATGATATTGTAAGAAGCATTGGATCTATTATTCCTGCTGTTTCTGCTAGAAGAGCTCCTTTTGCTTCAGGATTAAGCATGGGTTCTCTTTTTAAAAGCTCTTCCCTTGATAAAATAGTTAATCCTGATATACCGTTATTGATGCCTCGTTGTTTTAGCTTGTTTATATGATCAAGCTGCTCATCATCAAATGCTACAACTAACGAACCATTTCTTTTAAACGGCACGCTAAGTTCTTCGCATATAGCATCAAACATTTTATTGCCTTCTGCATTGAGCTTTGCCATAAGAGTATTTTCTTCAGGATCAAAGCCCGCATGTATTATTCCTGAATTAGCTTTTGATGTTCCCGCTGAAATATCATTTTCCTTATCAAGAATAACAATTTTAAGATTATATCTTGAAAGTTCTCTTGCTATGGCTGTTCCTATTACTCCTGCGCCTATTATTGCTGCATCATACATTTATCAACCTCCAAAAAAAACCAGATAAAATGACATCTTTTCTCATCTGCCCTTTTATCTGGTTTTTTTTTATTTTCTCTCTTTATTAATATTATACAACATATTTTTATCAATTTATAATATAATAAAAAATAAAATAATCAAATGTTTCTATCAAGATTATGCAAATATAGAATCTTTATTAAAGATTTTGAACCGGAGTTTCTATGTTTTTTATAAAACTAATTTTAGCCATATTCTATATATATAGTGTAATTTTTATTTTTAGCCATATTTTTATTATAGCAGGTATTATTATTTCTTTTAAAAGAGAAAAAAAAGCAGAAAGTTATAATATAAAAGAACCAGTTCTTAAAGTTTCTGTAATTATTCCGGCAAGAGACGAAGCAGAAACACTTCCAGCGTTGTTTAAATCGCTAATATACCAGACATATAGTATTTATGAAATAGTACTTATAAATGACAGATCCAGGGACAATACTCTGGATATTATGAAAAAATTTCAATCTGATTATCCGGGGCTTGTTAAAATAATAGATAATAAAGAAGGTTGTAACGGAAAAAACCCAAAACAGGCAGCTCTTTCTCTTGCAGAAGATGTTGCTGCAGGAGATATTTTTCTATATACAGATGCTGATTGCAGTGTACCGCGGGAATGGGTTGAATATATGATAAAACCTTTTGGCAATAGCGCTATAGGGCTTGTTTTTGGAACAGTAACTGTTGATAAAGAAAAAACCCTCCTTGAAAAATTTCAGCAATATGATCATTTGCTTAGATATCATTATACTGTTGCATGTGCAGGCCTTAACATGCCTACAGGAGGTTTTGGAAACAATCTTGCAGTAAGGCGGAATGCTCTGCTTGACATTGGCGGTTTTAGAAAGCTGGAATATAGCGTTACCGAGGATGCCCAGTTGATTGCAAAAGTAAGAAACAGCGGTAAGTGGAAAATAGTTGCACAGACTTCAGCAAAGTCAATGGTTGCTACTGCTCCGGTAAAGACATGGAAAGAACTCTGTGAACAGGAGTTGCGGTGGAGCACTGGAGCAATGCATGCTCCAGATATTGCTGCAAAAGCAGGTTATGGTTATATAATGTATCAGCTTCTTACAGGTGTTGCTGTTTTTATTCCTGCATTTTTCTTTCCAAAACTTTTCCCTATCTTTTTTACAGGCATGGTATCAATGCTTTCAGTTTCAATTGCTTATGGAATACATTTAAAAATGGGAAAATCATTTTGGATCAATCTGCCGCTATCAATATTTATTGCAGAATTTCTTTTTCCTATTATTACTTTGGCGGCAACTTTTAGGCCAAACATCTACTGGAAAGGCGAAGCCGTCCCGAAGCAAGTCCGGGATAAATATACCCCATAACTTTAAATAAGAATTTATATCTGTTCCAAAAATTTATATGGGGAGGCGAAGCCGCCCTGGCGCTACGGCCAGGATAAAAATCCCGAAACAAGTTAGCGAAGCATCCCGTCAAAGGCGGGAACGGGATAAATATACCCCATAGCTTTAAATAAGAATTTATATCTGTTCCTGCATTTATTACGACGTCCCTGTCGCAATGAATGCAGGATTTTTTATCACGTCCGAAGGACTGGGCACACGCTTCGCAGTCCATGTTGCAGTCCCAAAATTTATACGGGGAGGCGAAGCTGGATAAGCAGGAGTTAAAAACGGGAATGTCCATGCTTTCTTGTATAGTTTTCTTTTTTACAACAGGTTCAGGTAAAAAAATGCTTGCTAAATTTTATATACATACATAATATACAAGGCAATATAAACATGGAGTGTGTAATGGCTACAACTTTGAATGAGATAAAAGATCTTTGCAAAAAGAACAATGTCAAAATGGCTGATTTTATGATGATTGATTTGAATGGGCGCTGGCGTCATCTTACAATGCCCATTGACAGACTGACTGAGGATACGCTTAGAAATGGCGTTGGATTTGATGGCTCTAATTACGGTTTTGCGCCTGTTGAAAAAAGCGATATGGTTTTTATTCCTGATTTAACAACTGCCAACCTGGATCCATTTGCAGAGATTCCTACCATCTCCATGATTGGGGATGTTTATGTTATAGATTTGCCCAATAACAGACGATTTGACCAAGACCCGCGCAATGTTGCATTCCATGCAGAGGAGTATTTGCGCTCTACAGGCATTGCAGATGAGATGAGAATAGGGCCGGAGTATGAATTTCATGTTTTTGATCATGTTAGTTATTCTGTAGGTGCTCATTCTTCAAAATATAAAATTGATTCTATTCAGGCAGAATGGAACATGGGAGCGGAAGGAGAAAATTTAGGTTATAAGATACCTCATAAAAGCGGTTATCATGCTGCTCCTCCTTTGGATAGACTTAGCGGATTCAGAAGCAGAGTTACCATGTTAATGGAAAAACAGGGGATTCTTGTAAAGTATCATCACCATGAAGTAGGAGGCCCTGGCCAGAGTGAAATCGAAGTAGAATTTGGGCATCTTAGGGAAATGGCTGACAAAACAATGATGACAAAATATCTTTTAAAAAATGCAGCAATTGCAGAAGGAAAGATAGTTACCTTTTTGCCTAAACCTATTTACGGGGAGGCAGGAAATGGAATGCATGTACATATGCATCTGTTTAAGGACGGCAAACCTTTATTCTATGATCCTAATGGCTACTCACAGCTAAGCGATACTGCGTTATATTTTATGGGAGGAATACTAAAGCATGTACGAGCTTTGTGCGGTTTTACCAACCCAAGTACAAATTCCTATAAAAGGCTTGTCCCTGGCTATGAAGCTCCTGTTACTATTGGCTATGCAACTTCAAACCGCAGTGCTGTTATCCGTATTCCAGCCTATGCTAAAGATCCTGACAAAAAAAGGTATGAACTTAGAAGCCCTGATGGAACATGCAATCCTTATTATGCTTATTCTGCAATTCTGATGGCAGGAATTGATGGTGTAAAAAATAAAATTGATCCAAAAAAAGCAGGTTATGGTCCTTACGATTTTAACCTCTATAATCTTTCAAAAAAAGAACAAGCCAAAATAAAATTTCTGCCTCAAAGTCTGGATGAAGCGTTGAATGCGCTGGAAGCAGACCATGATTTCTTGACCCAGGGAGGAGTCTTTCCAAAACGTTTGATTGAAATTTGGATTGAGAAAAAAAGGAAGGAAGCTGCCAGATATAATCAAATGCCGCACCCTGTGGAATTTGAGATGTATTTTGACCTGTAAAATTTTAGTGATTTTTATTTACAACTAAAGTTTTCCCTTGGTTGTTGCATTTTGTATTTAATAATTAATGTAAGGAAAGATGATAAATCTGGTAAGTAAGATTTAAAAAAATAAGGAAGCCGCAGCTTCCTTATTTTTTTGCTATTTTTATTCCACTATATTTGAGAAATAAAAAAGCATTTTGCAGTTATAATAATCCAATGCTCCAGCAGCGCTGCATTATAACTGATTAAATTTTCAGGCTAATAGATTAAAAAGTAAAATAATTATAGATAACAGCATAAATCTGTATTTGTGTATATTTAAGAATAAATTATTATTTAAATTTTATTAAATTAATGAAGCTTGTAGGAAAGATTTTTTTTCCTGCCAATTTTTCCTTTATTATTTTTATAATATTCCAGTAAATATTTACAAAACCCATCTATATTATTTTCACCTGAATATATTTTATACCATTCCTGTTCCAGTTTGCTGTATTCTTTTTCAGATAGATTATAATCATATAATATTAATTCATTTTTATGCTGCATATTATTTTCATAATATGTCTCTATTTTGGAATGAAGTAACAATCTTTTTATCATATCATCTATAATTATTCTGGCTGCCGCTTCATTGATAAAATCTGTTGCATCTTCTTTTAAATCATGTATCCATCTTGAATGTTTTGTAATAAAAGCATGAATAGTTTCATGCAAAAATATATAGAATAATTGTTTTCTGCCGATTATATAATCTTTTTCATCTATTTTTGTATCCAGTGTTTTTTCAAGAGATTGCAGTAATAAATATAAATCATCTAATGGGGAAAATGTTTTTTCTAAAATATATAAATCCTTATTTATAAAACCTATAACTAAATATATTTTATCCTATTAATAACTATTTGCCTATTATTAATCAGATAATTATATAAAGCAAAATTATTTTTATAATCTGTTTTATGAAATAAAATTTCAAAATTATTCTTTATTGCAATTTTCGCTTTGAAGTGAATAAATAATGTTTAGTGCAGTTTTTACTATTCCGCTGTCTGGAAATTCTTTCAAAGTTATCTTATGGTATTCTTTTATTTTTTTATATTATTTGTTTGTCTATAGCAAAAAGCTATATTGCATAAATCCATCTCTTTATATGATATTTTTGAAAAATCCGGAATTATTAGGTAGCAGTATTTATCAATCCATTTATGTTTGATAAAAAATAAAACACTTTTTCAAAACATATTATTGCATCTATATAATTTTCCTGCCTGATCAGCTTCATGCCTTTTCTATGATATTTAGGTATCATATTTTTAAGAAAAAATGATTATCCTGGCATGGCGTACCGTGCCAGGATAATAAAATAAATATATCAATGCGCCTATCAGAATAGGATTTTTTAATTTTAACAGATAAAAAAGCAAAAACAAAAATCCCATAAACAATAATTGAGGAATTAGTGAAAACTATCTGACCTGTTTTACTATAGGAATATTTGATGCCATAATATTCCTACTTAGTTTAATAATTTCAATAAAACAAATTGTGCAGTTAAATTTATAGGTAATAATAAAAATATCCATACTATTGAATTTCTTATAAAATATTTTTTACTTATATATTTATCTATCTGCTCATACAATTCTTTACTAATTTCATCTTTATTTTCCCCATTTATATTAACTGTTACATTATCTACAATATCTGCAAAAGGTATTTTTTTTAAAATAAAATTGATGCATTTGCGGGTAATTCCCGGAATATTTTCATCATATGCTTTTTTAAAAGATTCATATACATATAACGATAAATCATATCCCTTTTTTATTATACCTGCGGTTCCGCAAACTATTTCTGCAGCTATTTTATCACATAAAATTTTTAAAAATGGCGGCAGATATTGATATATTACCTGTATTGTATCTATTAAGAAAAATTTATATGTAAGATAAAAAGCAAATATACAAAAAATACTTGATGTTATTACTGTTAGAATCAGATAAAAAATATTATTTATTTCTGCGCCGAATTTAACCAAACTTATAGTATGCAAAGCTATAAATGAAATATTTGGCAAAATAAATAGAAAGCCTGTTAAAAATAAATATTTAAAAGCTTTAATTCCTTGTTTTGCAGCATCATATATAATATTTTTTTCATTTGTTTCTTTATTCATATTTTATTCCTGTTTTAATTTTTTAGTTTTAATAAAAAATTAAAACTATACTATTTTAAACAATGTACCTGATATATTCTAGTAATAGAGCAGGGTCTCCTGTAGCCATTGAAAGTGATGTAGGCTGTGATAATATTGAAGCAAATTTATTTTTTATAAACTATTTGATGGAATATAACTTATTTATATACTTTCCATTACAGATTCATTGTTAAATTTATGGAAAGTTGATAGATTCAATAAAAAACTTAAAAATTATAGAGAAAATTTATCTAATTGCTTTATCAGTTTGTATGTCATATTATTTTATCTATGGATACAGAAACAAAGCTTGATACTCTTGTTAATATTTTAAAAGATGCGCCTGATGAAGTTTTTCTGCAGCCGCACAATGTGCCTGATCCCGATGCTATTGCAAGCTGCATGGGCCTCCAGTATCTTCTGGCTCAAAAAGGAATTGAATCAAAGATAGTCTATGATCAGGAAATAGAAAAAGCCAATTCTCTTAAAATGCTGGAACTTTTTAAACCGCCAATGATTCCAGCCAGGGAAGCATATACTCTTGGAGAAGAAGACTGGGCTGTCCTGGTGGATTCCCAGAAAGGAAATGCAAATATTACAGACCTTCCAACTGATGAGGTTGCTGTAATAGATCATCATGAGTATAAAGGAAGCCAGGGTTACCGCTTTGAAGATATAAGGCCAGAAGTCGGAAGCTGCAGCGCTATTATTGCAGAATATTTTTTTGAAAATAAAATAAACGTGCCGCAGCATATTGCAACAGCTCTTTTATATGGAATCTTTATGGATACAGACAATCTTACACGAGGGGCAAGCAGCCTGGATATTGATATGTTTTATTTGCTCTATTCTATGTCTGATATATCAATGATTGCTGAACTAAGAGGAAATGAGATTTCTGTTAAAGATCTTTATCTATATGCAGATGCATTCAAGACTGTGGAAATTTATAATGAAATAGGATTTCTCCGCCTCACAAGCTCTAATGATTCCCTTCTTGGAGCTGCAAGCGATATTGTAATAAGTATTGCAGGTGTCAATGTTGTTGTAGCATATGCAATACGGGACAAAGGTGTGAAAATTTCAACAAGAAGTATTATAAAAAACTTAAAAGCAAATAATCTTGTCCGTTATCTGGTTGAAGGAATAGGCGTAGGCGGAGGGCATGATCATATGGCTGGAGGTTTTATTCCGCTGGAAAATATTCCGGATAACTGCTCTATAGATACTTACTTAAAGCACAGGGCAATTGCATTTTGGGAAGAATCAGATAAAACAGAGCAGCTGCTCTAGCAGTTTACTTAAAATATAGTAACGTTATTATTTAGGTAATATTTTATGATTTTATATAAAATTTAATCTTTTACTACATGTAGATAGCTTATAAAAAGTTGTTGATAATAGCAGGTTAAAGATGGAAAATTAATATAAGCTAAACTAATATAATAATTGAAAAATCAACATATAAGTATAAATAACGGCTATAAATTAAAAAAACAGGGCCGGCAATTTGAATATTAAGTCAAAGTATCTACCACATAGCAGATAACTAATCTATTTATAGGAAATATAATATAGAAAATCATCTTTCAGCTATACTGCGCTAATATTATGTTTTGTATAAATCTGAATATACAATAAACATGAAATATAAGGCTGCTAACATTAGAGTATAGATAAATTGTATTATTCAAACCGGCAGCATACTAACTGGCAATATTTACTATATCAAACTATTAAAAGAGTGTTTTTTGCTATATTTATTCAAAGTTATATAAAATAAAAACTTAAAAAAATTGACAATACGAATTTTATCAAGTTATAATATTTTATAATAGAAAGTATTTATTTGCGGCAAAAAATAAAGATTGGTCAAATAAGATAGGATATTTTATATCTTGTTTTGCCTTTTTAAAATAGCTTAATTATTTAAAAATTGCTGATTGATAGATATTTTTTTTAAAATATATCTTGTGTAGTGTATATTTACCTAAATGACTTAATAAGGAGAA
The DNA here is from genome assembly GCA_031548835.1 of Spirochaetia bacterium. Taxonomy (GTDB): domain Bacteria; phylum Spirochaetota; class Spirochaetia; order CADAEX01; family CADAEX01; genus WQTU01. Next base: position 5,847 of record JAVBQS010000082.1, on the reverse strand, counting down.
ATGTATGAAAAAAGTATTGCTAGTCTTTTTGTGCTGTGCTGTGCTTGTAACCGGCGTATTAACTGGCTGTAAGAAAAAAACATCAAATGATAAAGTATTGAGGCTTCTTACCTGGGCAGGATATGCGCCTGCAGATCAGATTGCTAAATTTAAAGAAGAAACAGGTATAACAGTTGAAGCAACCTTGAGTAGTAACGAAGAGATGATATCAAAACTCAGGGCAACAAGAGGAGGCGGTTTTGATCTTGCACAGCCTTCACAGGATAGAATTTCTGCTATGGTTACACAGTTTGGATTATATCAGCCTATAGATTATTCAAAAGTTGATACAAATCAGATCGATCCTGTAATGCTTGAAACAACAAGAAAATTTACAGAAGTTAATGGAAAATCTTATGGACTGCCTCATGTTTTTGGAACTTCAGGTTTAATTGTTAATAAAGCAAAAGCTCCTGATGCTAAAGATTATAAAGACCTTCTTGATGAAAAATATAAAGGAAGAGTTTCCTATAGAATGAAAAGGCCTATACTTCTTGCAATGGGATTTTCATTAGGATATGACCCTTTTTCTCTTTATAATGATAAAGAAGCATATCAGAAATATCTTGATATGATTGGAGATGTTCTTATTAAAGGAAAACCTGTTGTAAGAAATTACTGGGAAAATGGCAAAGCTCTTGAAGATATGATGAGGGCAGAAGAAGTTTGGGTTGCAAAAGGATGGGAACAGAATGCATGGAAACTTTATAAGGAAAACCCAAACATAGATTATGTTGCGCCAACAAGCGGAGCAATGGCTTTTATTGATGGATTTGCAATTCCTGCAAAATCAGAAAATGTTGAAGGCGCTTATAAATGGATTAACTTTGTGCTCAGGCCGGAAAATGCTGCTGCTTTTACAAATGCTGAAAATTATGGCACTGCATCAAAAGATGCTATTAAATATCTTAATAAAGAAGCTGCTGATAATTTTGCAAGATGTTTTACACCCGAAGTTATGGCTAACATGAACTGGTATCCGACAGTTCCTCCAGGACTTGAAGAAATGGAAGGAAAGATAATGGATAAAATTAAAGCTGCAGAGTGATTTTACATAGTAAGATTTAATTCTGGGATAATAACTTATACTTATAAAAACCGGGTGAATCTATTGCCCGGTTTTTTATTACTCTGGCATGGTATATGTCAGGGTTGTTTATATATTACTTTGCTTTTATGCCATGGTTATTCCGGCATAGCTTAAAATTGAAAATTATTATTTGGACAAATAAATAGTGGCTGGAATTTTTGTCATTTAAATAAAGCATTTTTTATTTTTAATTATTCCAACATTGGTCTATAATATAGATAACTAAAAACCGCATACAAAATTTACCTGAAATTATTAAGGTAATTAAGTATACTATTGATAATAAAATGGATGGAGTTACAGGATGCAGATAGATTTATCAGTAAAGGATCTTTCAAAAAAATTCGCTGATTTTACAGCAGTTGATAATGTATCTTTTGATGTTGAGCAAGGAAGATTCTTTTCAATTCTCGGGCCTTCAGGCTGCGGTAAGACAACCCTGCTAAGAATGATTGCAGGTTTTCACATGCCTACATCAGGTTCAATAAAAATCAGGGGAGAAGATATGGCAGGAGTTGAGCCGAATAAAAGGCCGGTAAATCTGGTTTTTCAGCATCTTGCTCTTTTTCCTATGATGAATGTTAAAGAAAATATTGCTTTTGGACTAAAAAGAAGAGGAGAAAAAGGAGCTTCTGTATATAAAAAAGTTAATGATCTTCTTGAAAGAGTCGGCCTTCCCGGATATGGGGATAAAAAAATAAGCCAGATTTCAGGCGGGCAGATGCAAAGAGTTGCAATAGCAAGATGTCTTATTCTTGAACCAACAGTGCTTCTTCTTGATGAACCTCTGGGAGCTCTTGACCTTAAGTTAAGGGAACACATGAAAGTGGAGCTTAAAAAACTTCAGTTAGAAGTTGGCACAACATTTATATATATAACCCATGACCAGTCAGAAGCAATGGTTATGAGCGACTATGTTGCAGTTATGAATTCAGGACATTTTGAACAGCTGGATATTCCTCAAAACCTTTACTCAAATCCAAAAACTTCTTTTGTGGCTCAGTTTGTTGGCGATAATAACCAGTTTATTGGAAAAATTCATAAAGATGAAAGTGGAAAATTCCATGTAATATGCAGTGAAAAAGAGAGATATCTTCTTAAAAATAATTGCGATATTCCTGTAGGCGAAAAAGTTGAAATGTATATAAGGCCTGAAGCAATTATTATAAATCCCTCAGCTGAAAAAGAAGGCAAAGATTTTAATATTATTAAGGTGACTGTTAAGGCAATTCTTTTTGATGCTGCAAACAGCAGGCTTCTTGTTGTTCCGGAAGGAAGTAAAAAAGAGTTAATTGTATCACTTCCCCAGAACAGACAGTTTGATTATATAAAGAAAGATGATGCAATAAATGTAGGGTGGGATACTGACTCTGCTGTCTGTTTTAAAGAATCTGGAGTTAAAGCATATGCAGAACTCTAAAAAACGTAAAATAAAATTGGGTTTCTGGATATTTTTCCTGCCTGTTTTTCTATGGCTGCTTTTCTTGCTTATACTTCCGCATCTGGAACTTTTAAGAATGTCTTTTGTAGGCTCTGAATATGTTGGAAAATCAGGTTTTACTCTTGAGAATTATGGCGCTTTTTTTAAAGAGCCGATTTACTGGATAACTTTTGTAAGAACAGCAGTCTATTCAGTTATTGTTACAGCTATTGTTCTTATTGTTGCTCTTCCTGTTGCTTTTTATGTTACTAAAATTGCAAGTTTTAAAACTAAGGGATTTTTAACTATTTTGATTTTGCTTCCTTTCTGGGTAAGCGAGATTATACGAGTTTTTGGCTGGATGATACTTTTACGGGAAAGCGGCGTTATTAATAAAATAATGGTTGGAACAGGTTTATGGAAAGCGCCTATTGAAATGCTTTATAATGATGTAACAATGATAATGGGACTTGTTTATACATCAATGCTTTTTATGGTTGTTCCAATTGTAGGAGTTATGGAAAGCCTTGATGATTCATATATTGAGGCAGCCTATGATCTTGGAGCAAAAAAAACTGCAATATGGAGTAAAATAATTATTCCGCACTGTATGCCAGGTATTATGTCTGGTTCAATTATTGTTTTTATGATTGTTCTTGGAAGTTACCTTACTCCAAACCTTATGGGAGGAAAAAACTCTCTCTGGTTTACACAGCAAATTTATAATCAGTTTATAACATACTTTAACTGGAATCAAGGCGCTGCTTTTGGATTTCTTCTTCTGCTAATGTCTTCCATAATTATATGGGCAGCTCTCAGACTTTCAAGACAGGAGCTTAAGGAGGTTGTAAAATGATTAAATCTCTTCCAAGATCCAGAATATATAAAGCAGGATTTCTTATTTTTATTTTAATATATTTCTTTTTTCTTTTTGCTCCTCTTTTGGTTACATGTATTCTTGCATTCAATGATTCCATGTTTCCATCATTACCATGGAAAGGATTTACCCTTGACTGGTTTTTTGGTAAAGGAGAAGGAGGCAAAACCGGAATTTTCTATGATGACATAAATTTAAGAAGTATTTTTGTATCTTTCAGAGTTGCAATTTGTGTTTCAATATTATCAACAATAATTGGGACATGTGCTGCATTTCTTTTTGAGCAGGAAAATTTTAAATTCAAGAACCTTTTGTATTTTCTTATGCTTGCTCCATTGGTTATTCCAGGCGTTATTCTTGGTATTTCAATACTTTTATTTACAAATTTGGTTGGGCTGTTTTTTGAAAAAATAATGGGGCTTGATATCAGCTTTCTGCGCCCTGGATTTTGGCTTGTTGTTTTGGGGCAGTTTTCCTTTATTACAACATTTGTAGCTCTTGTTGTAGGAGCAAGATTAAAAAAGTTTGACAGAACACTTGAAGAAGCAGCATATAATCTTGGCGCAAACAGATTCCAGGTTATATGGCATATAACACTTAAATATTTAACCCCTGCTATTGCAGGAGGATTTGTTGTATCTTTTTTAATGTCATTTGAAAATTTTAATACAACGCTTTTTCTTATTGGTTCTGAATCTACCCTTCCGATTAATTTGTATTTTATTGTCCGGGATAACACAACTCCTGTAATAAATGCTATTTCATTTCTTTTAATTTTATGTACATCTATTTTTGCTGTTATAAATCTCTATTTATCAAGAAAGAAGGAATAGCTTTTAAAAAAACTATTTAACGGGCTGTTCAAATTTATTGGACAGCTCTATTTGTACAAACTATACAACATCTTTTTGAAACATAAAAATCAATAAAAAATATCATTAAAATAATTTTTTATTTAAAAAAGTAGTATATTTAATATAATGCTGATTTATTCTTGTTTTTTCGCAGTTTTTCATGAAAAACGAGAAAAATACCCTGATATGGTTTCCATACCAGGATAATATCCCGGCATTGTATTATTGTACCGGGATAATAATATGGAACTGATGATTAGAGTCAAGTTAATCAGAGGTTCTTTAAATTATCCGGATCAGTCCGGAAATTAATTTTTAAAACTATAAAAGATAATATTTCAGGAGATAATAATGGGCGCAGAGGAAGGATTAAAACAATATCTTGAAAATGTAAAAAAAGGAATTAAAAAAATGAGGGAATATAATTCCAAAGAATTAATTCTCCTTCATCATAATGATTCTGACGGCCTTACATCAGGAGCAATATTGCTTAAAGCTTTCCAGAGAGAAGGATATAATGTTAAAAGATTTTCACTTGAAAAACCATATCCTGCTGTACTTGAAAAACTGTTTGAACAAAATTCAGGAAAAATAATTGTATTTACCGATTTTGCCGGAAAAATTGCTCCAATGATAGCTTCTTTAAACAAAGGCAAAAACCTTGTTCTTATCCTCGACCATCATAAAGCAGAAGAATCTGGCGATGATTCAGTAATCAATCTTGATCCAGACCTTTTTGGGCTTAAAGGCGACAGGGATATTTCTGCTTCTGTTGTATGTTACTATTTTGCAAAAGAGCTTGATAATATAAATAAAGATCTTGTCCATATAGCTGCTTTTGGAGGAATAGCTGATTTTTATTATATGGATAACCAGATATATTCATTTAACAGACTCTGTTTTGAAGATGCTGTAAAAGCAGGTTTAATGAGAAGTGAAGATAAAAATGGAACAGAACAGTTTTTTATAAAGCTTGGCGGAAAAGAGGTAAATGTTGTTGATTTTTATCCAATGATTGATATTTCAGGCGGCGTTGGATTTTATGGAGGAGGGCCTGAGCTTGGCATCTCTATTTTTCTTGAAGGCCTTACAGATGAAAAACTTGCAAAGCTGGAAGATCTTAAAAAGACAAAAGATTTTCTTTTTAAATCAGAGCTTGAAAAACTTGAAAAAAACAGACTTAATGATACAGGAAACATTCAGTGGTTTGATGTTAAAAACCATTTTTCTCCAATGGGTGTAAAAATGATAGGTGTTTTTCTTGAAGAAATTGCTGATATGGATTTTATTGATAAAGATAAATATATTGCAGGTTTTATGCTTATACCTGATAATGTTCCTGGTTTTGGAAATGTAAAGATGGGGCAGACAAAAGTTTCAATGAGAAGTTCACGCAAACTTTCTTCAGAAATAATAAATAAAAAAATGCCTGGAATGGATGAGTTTCTTCCTGAGGCTACAAATAATTTAGGCGGATTTGCCGATGCCAGTCATAGTATATCTGCTGCAACAACAGTTGATGTTGGCAAAGAGAAAGAACTTATGACAGAGGCGCAGAAAATTCTTA
>JAVBQS010000007.1:0-2848 GCA_031548835.1 Spirochaetia bacterium | reverse complement strand
CAGCTTTCATATAATTAAATATTGAATCAATATTTAAAAACAGTTTTGCCATCTTTTTTTAACTCTATATCATCTTTCCACTGGGTAAAAATATATTGATTATTGCTGTATTTTATTCCCGAAGCCATTTTTTCTCCCTTGAGCTTAATCTCTTCTCCTTTAAACATGAGTAAAGCTTCATTTTTAGCATTATCAAAAATAATCTCAAGCAATTCACCCTGCCAGTTTGTTATACGGGTATAAACTATATTTTTTTGTGTTTCTGATACAATTCTTCTTTGTGACAGTTTTTCATTATTATCTTCAGATTTGCTTTTTTCTTTTGTTTTATTAGATTGACAGGAGCATAATAGGGCAGCCGCAATTACAATTATAATAATTTTTCTAAACATTTTATTCTCCTTATATTAAATAATTATCTATTTTTTAGATTATGCAACATATAGGGAGTAAAAACTGCTCAAAAACAGAAATAGCAATTAAAAATTTAAAATATTTATTGATTTTGTAAGACATGAGATATTATAGCGCCCGATGAGAATCGAACTCACATCATCAGCTTGGAAGGCTGAGGTAATAGCCATTATACGACAGGCGCGATTTATTTACAGGAAATAATATAATTAAAAATCAGTTCTATTGTCAATACTTTTTGCTTGCATAAATAATAATGATAAGTTAGATTTCTTTCATTATTCGCCTGCCCCTGATTTTGCAGGGGTAAACTCTGCGAGAGTTGTGTGTGAGCGTAGGTTCCTGCACTGGTTACGGCATCTGTGCCGTGGCGCAGGACGCAACTTCCATGTTGCAGTGCGCATGAGGCCAGAGCGAGGCGGCGGATAAATAGGATTATCTTTTTTATTACTCCCCAGGAGAGTGGTGCAATGGGAATACGAGGCGAAGTTTTTTCATCAAAAGTTCTTACTGAAAAAAGAACATATTTTTTTAATGTTAAAGAAAACAGGAAAGGCGATCTTTTCATGAATGTTGTTGAAAGTAAAAAACACGGGGAAGATGCTTTTGAGAGGCGTTCAATAATTATATATGAAGAAGATATAGATGCTTTTTTTAAAGAAATATCCAAAGCTGTGGACTATATAAAAAAGAATAAATCAAAATAATTTATTTTATAGATAAATATTGATTTAAACAATTATTATATATAATTACTAATATATTGATTGCCTTGAAAATACCAGCATTGTTATATCAGATTTTCAATACAATTTACTATAATTATTAATTTTTATAATTCCCAACTTGACGGAAATTAGCTGTGGATAGCCTTTTTCTTGGCAAAATAAATATTAATCGATATTTATTTTACTCTAAAGCTTTTTCTATGAATTGCAGAAGGGCCTATTTCTCCTATTATCTGTCTATGAATTGCTGTGGGATACCCCTTATGCTTTTCAAACAGATAATCAGGCTCAATCCATGAATATCTTATCATCCAGCAATCCCTGACTGTTTTTGCAATTATAGAAGCAGCCTTAATTTCATCAATTTTATCATCTCCTTTTACTATTGCTTCTGCTTTGCAATCAATATCAGGCGTAAAAAGGCCATCCACAAGTGTAAGAGTAATTTTTTTATAATCAAGGTTAGTTTTAAGCTCTTCAAATGCTCTTTTCATTGCAAGAAGGGTTGCATTATGTATATTTATTGTATCTATTTCCAGAGGCCATGCCCATCCTACTCCAAAACAGCATTTTTGCATTAGAAGCTGGCATATCTCTTTTCTGACTTTAGGCGAAAGTTTTTTTGAATCTTTAAGTATCTCTTTGGGAAAATCATCTGTAAGAACTGCAGCAGCTGCTGTAACAGGGCCTGCAAGAGGGCCTCTGCCTGCTTCATCAATTCCGCAAATTAGAGCCATTTTTTCCGCCAAAAAATAAAACTTTATAGAGAAAATATTTGCAGCTGCTCCAAATAGATAAGTTTAAAAAAACAATCATAGTTTTACTCTTTATAACAATAAAAACTGATAAAAAATTCCAACTTGGTATACACTTATTATAAAATTACTTACTATTCAGGTCAATTATGCTATACTTGCTTTAATATTTATTGACTTAACATAATTTCGTAGTGTTAGATAAATAGTGATTAATGTACTTATTTACTTAGATAATATTTATTAATATTATTCTCAGGCATTATTATAAGTGTCAGCAATACCTGTTTCTAATTTCCTGCCAGGCAGGGAATCAGGAATAATCAGGCTGGCAATTCTAATTTTAATGAGAATAAATCAGGTGGAAATGTGTTTTTAAAAAGTGTAGAACTTTTCGGCTTTAAGTCATTTGCCGATAGAAGTAAAATAGATTTTGTAGATGGAATAACAGCGCTGCTTGGCCCAAACGGATGCGGCAAAAGCAATATTGTAGATGCTATTAAATGGGTTTTGGGAGAACAGGCAACTAAAACTCTGCGCGCTGAAAAAATGGAAGATGTAATATTTAACGGCACTGATGCCAGAAAACCACTTAATGTGGCAGAAGTTACTCTTGTGCTTTCCAATGATACTGGAATGCTTAATCTTGATGTGCCTGAAATTTCTATAAAAAGAAGATTATACCGTTCAGGCGAAAGCGAATATTATGTAAACAACACTCCTGTAAAATTAAAAGAGCTGCGTGAACTGTTTTTTGATACAGGCGTGGGAAAATCAGCATATTCAATAATGGAGCAGGGAAGAATAGACCAGGTTATCTCAAATAAACCTGAAGAAAGAAGATTTATTTTTGAAGAAGCTGCTGGAATTACCCGTTACAAAATAAGAAGCGCAGATGCAGAAAGAAAGCTTGAGAAAACAGAAGAAAACATGCGCCAGGTTGAAAGCATA
>JAVBQS010000010.1:0-6116 GCA_031548835.1 Spirochaetia bacterium | reverse complement strand
GTCAAAATTTCTTATGAAAATAAGAGAAGTTGAAAGAGAAAAAATTGCTCTTGATATTCATGATGTATTAATACAAAAATTAAAAGAAATAAAAACAGATATTGAATCTGCCGAAAATAATATTCAGCCTGAAATATATGATAATATAGAAACAGGAATGTTTGAAGTTATACAGACTGCCCGAAATATTTCATTTGCACTGCGGCCTGCTGAAATACAGGATAATTTTGCAACATCTATTAAATATTATTGCGCTGAAATAGCATGGAGAAATAATATTGTAATAAACACTATTATTTCAGGATTTACAGATGTTGTGCTGAATAAAGATCTGGAAATTAATATTTTCCGTATAATACAGGAAGCGCTTGCAAATATTGTAAAACATTCTAAAGCAGATAACGCTGATATAAGTATCTTATATTCGCATCCATTTGTACTTATAACTATTTTTGATAATGGGGTAGGTGTATCTGATGATGTTCTTGAAAAACTTGAAAAAAACTATATAAATATTGAACATATGGGATTGCAGGGAATAAAAGATAGAGTAAAATTATTTGACGGTAATTTTTTAATTAAAAGTAAAATAGGTGACGGTACAACAATCCGTATAAAATTACCTAATAATATGGAGGAAAAAAGAAATGCTTGAAACTATTCTTATCATTGATGATCATCCATCTGTAGCAGAAGGACTAAAATCAATAATAGGAAAATCTTCTATAGCAAGAAATATTTATACTGCCTATTCTTATGAAGAAGGACTTGATAAATCTTTAAAAGAAAAACCAGATCTTATATTAATGGATATTTCTTTAAAAGGATCCTCAGGAATTGAACTTATGAGAGAGATATTAAAAAAAATACCTGAGATAAAAATTATAATGATTAGTATGTATTCAAAAATTAATTTTATTGTTGAATCTCTAAAAGCAGGAGCAAAAGGCTATATTTTAAAAGAATTATCTTCAGAACAGATAATAAATGGAATTAGAAGAGTTGTTGCCGGAGAAATATTTGTTGATAGCCTTGTAAGCGGAAGTGTAATAAACAGTCTTCTTAACCAGAACGATAAACTGCCTTCATATCATAAAACATATGAAACTCTTACTTTAAGAGAACAGGAACTTTTACGGTTGCTTTGCGAAGGAAGAAGTATTAAAGATATTTCAAATGATTTGTGTATAAGTGTAAATACTGTAATTAATCATAGAACAAATATTATGCAGAAACTTAACTGTAAAAATATGATTGAACTAATAAGATATTCTGTCAGATTAGGGCTTGTTGATTTCTAATCTTTTAACTATTGTTGCTAAACTATATAAATAACTATTTAAAAATCATAATTATTGTCTTATAATAAATATATAAAAACTATTTAGCCAATTTATACCATAAAATTATTATTTGTATGAAAATTGGAGTACAAATGAAAGCAAAACTTATTTCTATTTCAGCCATATTTATGTTATTTACAGGAATACTGATAGCAAGGTGTGATAATTCAGGCTCAGGAAGCCTTTTTGGAAATCTTGAAAGTAGAAAACAAACAGATGATAGGATAATGGCTCCTGTATCTGAAAAAGCTCCTGAAGATAAAAATAATTATGTATCAGAAAATGTTTCAGATTTAATATATGTACCAGAAGGTTCATTTTTTCCTGTTTATGGCCAGGGGAAAATGACTGTTTCATCTTTTCATATTGGCAAATATGAAATAACAAGAGCTGAGTATTATAAGATAATGGGCGAAAAACCCTGGCTGCGCGAATCATCTCCATATCCTCTTTCCGGTATATATAAAGAAGAAGAGATAGAACAAAACCCTGCCTCTGGAATGAATTGGTTTGAAGCAATAGTTTTTTGCAATAGATTAAGCATTAAAGAAAAACTTAATCCTGTGTATAGCTTGCCGGGAAAAGGTGTAAATCCTGATAATTGGGGAACCATACCAGGCAATTCTCCTGAAGAATTTGATAAAAACAATGCTTCAAATAATAATGATAATTCAGATAATAGTGCTGAAAAAAAGAGCCAGGATAGTCCAATATATTTATGGAATAGAATTGAAGTTGACTGGAATGCCAATGGATACCGCATTCCCACAGAGATGGAATTTATATGGGCTGCGTTAGGCGGAATAGATACCCAGAACAGAAAGTTTTCCGGAGATAACGGAAGAAACAGGATAGATAGTTTTGCATGGTATCTTATTAATAGTAAAGGCAATACCCATCCTGTCGGAGAAAAAAAACCTAATATCCTTGGGTTATTTGATATGACAGGAAATGTAATGGAGTGGTGCTGGGATATCACAGGAATTACAGGTGAAATATACAGCGATTTAATTCTGGATGCAAATAGTGATTCGCCGCCTGTTGAAAATGGCATTACTATTATACAATTGCCGAAAGATGATCAAACAGATTACAGGGGCGGCAAGCTGCCTGATTCTGAAGATACACTTAGTTCAATGATAATTCAAAGAGCTGTTGCAGGCGGCAGCTGGGAAACAGATGAAGCAAAAAGTTCATTAACTTATAAAGAAGGATTATTTTCTGAAAACAGACTTTCTGATGAAAGAGATGCTAAAAAACTTGGGTTTAGGGTAGTTAGACAATAGACAAAAAATAAAGAAAAAAAATTATTTTATTACATATGCTTGTAATAAACTTGCTGCAAGACCTATTAGTCCGCCAAATAAACCGCCCCATACTACAAGCCAGCCAAGATGTTTTCTCATTATATTCTGAATAATCTCCTTAACAAGTTCTGGCGTAAGTTCTGCAAGCCTTGCATCAACCATATCTTCAAGATTATCTTTTATATAATGTTTCTGTGATTCAATTGCTTTTTCTATCATGTTATGAAATTTATTGCTTTCAGCCATTTCTATAATTGCTTTTTCTATCATTATTTTAAACTGGCCTTCAAAACTTTGAATAAGCCTGGCTCCTCCAACCATTTTTATAACACTTCCCCAGGATGTAGAGAGAATAGCTTGTGTAAATTTTTCAAATAAAAAATCATAATCAATAAGTTTATCAATATTATCCTTATTAATTAAATTTTTAACCAATCCTGATGATGATTTTATAAAGTTATCAATATTTTTATCAGAAAAAAACTGTTCTACAATTAGATTTTTAATTCCTTCTTTAAAATCTTCAAAATGAATTGGAACAACACCTGACCCATAAATAAGCGGAATTTTATTAAATAACATATATATTGCAAGCCAGTTAGTAAATGCTCCTGAAAGAGCAAATGCCCCTGTTGAGATAATTTGCTCTTTGTAATATGGAGAGAAATAGCCGATAGCTATAATAATTACAGCAATAAAATTTGTTATAAAACTTTTGTTTATTATTTCTTTCATTTTCATAAATACATATGACAATATATTATTTTTCATATTTTCAATACTATATAAATATAATAGAATTATACAAAATTTTCAAAACATTAAATTAAATACTAAAATTAAATATTATATAAAGTATCATGCTATGATTTTTCATAATAGTTTTCCTGGAAAACAGCACTTGCTAAATCTATTTTGTTCTATTTGCCTGGTATAATAAAATATAAAATTCTCTTTTGCAGATGTGGCTATAAATGATACAATTTTATTGGACAGATCCATATAGCTATTTGACTAACTATTTTGAGAGGCTAAATTATGAATAAAATAAATGAATTAGGCAAAGATATAAAAATAGGCTGGATAGGCACAGGCGTTATGGGTTTCTGGATGTGTCATCATCTGCTTAACGCTGGTTATAAAGTTTATCTTTATAACAGAACAAAAGAAAAAGCTAAAAAACTTATTGATATGGGGGCACAGTGGTGCAATACTCCATCAGAGACAGCATCTTGTTCAGATATAATTTTTACAATAGTAGGTTATCCGAAAGATGTAGAAGAAATCTATTTTGGGAAAAATGGAATTTTTGAAGGCTGTTCTGGCGGGGCAAAATATTTGGCAGATATGACAACAACAAAACCTTCTCTCTCTGTAGAAATATATAACAAAGCAAAGACAATTGGCTGTAATGCCCTGGATGCTCCTGTTTCTGGCGGAGATATTGGAGCAAGGGAAGGAAGACTTTCTATTATGGTTGGAGGAGATAAGGAAGTATATGATCTTCTGATTCCTGTTTTAAATTTTCTTGGAAAAAATATAAAATATACAGGAAAAGCAGGATCTGGCCAAAATACAAAAATGTGTAATCAAATAGCAATAACAGGAACAATGATAGGAATGTGCGAATCGTTACTTTATGGATACAAGGCAGGGCTTAATCTTGATGAAATGTTAAATACTATAAAAGGAGGAGCTGCAGGCAGCTGGTCTCTTGAAAACTATGGCCCAAGAATTTTAAAAGGAGATTATAAGCCTGGTTTTATGGTGGAACATTTTATAAAAGATATGGAAATAGCTCTTGAAGAATCAAAGAAGATGAATCTTAATTTGCCGGGACTTACTCTTGTGCATCAGCTCTATACTGTTTTAAAAGCAATGGGCTATGGAAGAGCAGGAACACATTCTCTTATATTTGCACTCAATCAGCTTTCTGATGCAGGCTTTCCGCAGCCTGAGCCTGCTGTTATATGCTTATAGCAGCTAACAAATAATATAAGAGTATTAATATAAAAAGATGTTATTTGATCACTGATATTAATTAAGTTATATTTTTGATAATGGTAAATAAAAATAATTTAGAAAGAATAATTTTTTTATTGGAAAACTCTGGTAAAGCGCTGCCTGTAAAATGCCCATATCTTCCAAATAAAATATTTATACAAAAATATTTTTTCCACAATAATTTAAACAAATATGAACTCAAATATTTGCTTGAGCTGGGGTGGAGAAAATTCGGTTTTTATTTTTTTAAACCTGAATGCCCTGATTGTATTGAATGTACTCCTGTGCGGGTTTTAACAAATAACTATTCTCCTACAAAAAGTCAAAAAAGAGTATTAAGAAAAAACAGTGAAACAAGAATTTGTATAATGCCTAACAGCTTTACAGAAGAGAGATATCAAATTTTTAAAAAACATTCAGAAATAAGATTTAATCAAAAAACAAAAAGGAAGAATTTTGAAGATAATTTTTGTAAAAGCGCTGTGCCTTCTTTTTTAATGGAATACAGGATAGAAGGTAAACTTTTCGGCACAGGTTATATTGACAGCTCATCAACAGGTTTAAGTTCTGTATACTTTGCTTTTGACCCTGATTACAGCCATCTTTCACCTGGAATTTTAAGCAGTATTATTGAAATTCACACCGCAAAAATGCTAAACAAAAAATATTATTATCTTGGATATTATATTAAAAACAATAAAACAATGGAATATAAATCAAAATTTACTCCATATGAAATTTATGATTGGCTGGAAAAAAGATGGAAAAAAAGAGAAGAGTAGTTCATATCCTTGTATAGTAAGCTATGCCAGGGTTATTATGTTTTAAATAAATTATAAAACTATGGACAATGAGAGAGTTATGCAGATATATTTACTCTCAAGGAGTTAAGGTAACTGATATGAATCTTGATAGAAGCGATGCTTTTAATAATATATGTGTTGCAGGTGTCGGCGGAGTAGGCGGCTATTTTGGAGGCATGATTGCTCTAAACATTACAAGCAATTATAAAGATAAAAGAAATGTTACTTTTATTGCAAGAGGAGCTCACCTTGAAGCAATACAAAGAAAAGGATTGATAATAAAGCCATTTGATGGAGAACCTATAACCTGTATCCCAAATGTTGCTACGCAAAAAGTATCAGACCTTAATTTAATAAATCTTCTTATAATTGCAGTTAAAGAATATGATCTCTGTAAAACAGTAGAATCGCTTAAAGAAAAGATATCTTCTGATACTGTAATTATACCTCTCCTAAATGGTTTAGGTAATGAAGAGAAAATAAGAGAAATAATTCCAAAAGGCATTGTTCTTCCAAGTTGTGTATATATCTCTTCAAAAATTGAAGAACCAGGTGTGATAAAAATGATGGGAAATATTATAAGAATTGTTTCAGGGCCAGATCCTGAAAATCCTCAATATGATGGTTCTGAAATAGTATCTTTTTTTAAAAATATGGGA
>JAVBQS010000215.1:0-2565 GCA_031548835.1 Spirochaetia bacterium | reverse complement strand
CAAAAGCTGTTTTTCTTTTCTCTGCTGTTTTATTTTTTTCTTCAAAAAGCGCTGCAAGTTCTATAAAAAAATTTCGTTCTTTTTCAACCGAGGCCTCTCCAATTTCCATTATTTCCTGAATTTTGGAAAAGCTATATGAATTAAAATCGCCAAGAGTCGGGGAAATTACTTTATCTGCAAATTTCTCTTCCTTTTCTGCTGTTGCTTTAACAAAAATAATTGTAACCTGGTCAAGAACTTTGGGAAAACTGTCAAGTTCTTCTTTTTTATAGGCAGGAGCTCCGACATCTACAGCTATAACAATATCTGCGCCTCTCTCCCTCATTCCCAATACTGGTAAATTTCTTGAAAGTCCGCCATCTACAAGAAGATGCCCGTCAATCTCTACAGGAGAAAAAAGAGAAGGAATAGACATGCTTGCCCTTACTGCATCAGCAAGATTACCTTTTTCAAGTATAACAGGTTCTCCTGTTATAATATCTGTAGCAATACATTTAAATGGTATTGGTAATTTGTCAAAATCGCGTACAAACTTCTGCCGCCAGGTAAGTTTATAAAGCATATTATAAAAATTCTGACCATAGGAGAGGCCTTCAGGAAGGACAGGTTTTAGCTTTTCAATTCCGATACTCAAAATATGTTTTTCATAAATTTCTCTGTCATCATATTTTATAAACATTCTGTCAATGCTATCGCCCAGAATAGTATCCCAGTTTACTTCATATATTATTTTTTCTATTTCTGATGCTGTATATCCGCATGAATAAAGAGCTCCGATAATTGCTCCCATACTGGTGCCAGCAATATAGTCAACAGGAATATTATACTCTTCAAGCATTTTTAAAACAGCTATATGTGCCATCCCAAGCGCACCGCCTCCGCCCAGAACAAGGCCAATTTTGGGAGGAGAGTTGGAAATTTCAGGATTGTATTTAAGCCATTGCTGGCTATAAATATTTGAGGTTAATAAAGCAAGAATAGAAACAAATATAATTTTACTTCGCATAGTTAAATAATAATTATTTTTTATTTTTTCTGGTGAAAAAATAAATTATTTAATCTCATATTAAACACAAGAATCATTTTTATCAATAATATTAGATTTTAAAAAAAATTAAATAAAATTTTGATAAATTCATAAGATTTTTATAGCTATTTATTAATTATTTTAAAAAATTTGCATTTTTAAAATTTTAATATCAGAATTAATGTGTTGGGTCATTTGTACAATAATAAACATAAGGAGATTACATGAATAAGAAAATAGTAACATTAATAATATGTTTAAATATTATGCTTGAGTTTGCCCTTTATGCAAAAGGCGGAGAAGGAAAAGCAGCTCTTGATACAGCAAAAGATGGGGCTAAAGATGTAACGGAAATTACAACAAAGATGAAACAATTACAGTGCTGACAGGAGAACATTTTAATGATGTTATTGCAGGCATTGCTAAATTTGAAGATTTGGTAAAACCAGAAATAAAATTAAGATATTATTATGTAGTTTCTATTATTTAATAAATAATAGAAAGATAAATAAAAAATTTAATTATTATAAGGCAGATATGAGAAATATAATATTTATTTTTATTTTTTGTTCCATTTTATTAATCCCTGTTTTTGCACAGAGTAATGAATCACTGCAGAATAACCAGCAAGAGCAAAACAATGAACCTGAAAAGAAAAAGCAAAAAGAGAAGATCAGTTTTAAAGATTCTGAAGATGGGTATCTTGATTTAAGCGATTTTATAATTAATCAACATGGTTTTGTTCCTATGCCTGTTCTTATTACAGAGCCTGCTCTTGGAGGTTTTGGCGGAGGACTTATACCTGTCTTTATATCACCCAATGAACCTAGAGAAAAAAATGACAGGCTATACCCTACATTTCCTGATATTACAGCAGCAATTGGGGTAATTACTTTAAATGGAACATGGGCTGTCGGCGCTTTACATTCTGCAAATATTAAAGCCTGGGATGCCCGTTATTTTTTAATGATTGCATATGCCAATGTAAATATGGATTATTATTTTGATCTTAACAAACTTGATGAAGATATAAAAGCAGAATTTAATATAAAAGCCATACCTATTGCTGCAGGAATTAGCAAAAGTTTTTTTGATCCAAGATTTTCAGCAGGGCTTGATTATATGTTTATGAATAGCGACCTTGATATGAAAGAAGATAGCGACCATCCTTTTTTCAGCAAAATTGGAGACATGATTGCAGATGATATAAGCGGCAATATCAGTATGTTAAGCATTAAATTAGATTTTGATGCAAGAGATAATGAATTTACTCCAAATAAAGGAGTTGAAGTTTATTTAAAAGGCAGTATGAGTAATAGCATAATTGGAAGTGATTATGATTATGAAATATTATCAGGAGGAATACTTTATTATTTACCTTTAAGAAAAAATCTTATCACAGGATTGCGTTTTGATATGCAGCAATCATTTGGGGACCAGCCTTTTTATATTTTGCCTTTTATCAATATGCGAGGATTACCTGCAGAACTATATTCAGGCAATACTACTATTTTAGCCGAACTTGAAGAAAGATGGGA
>JAVBQS010000128.1:0-5837 GCA_031548835.1 Spirochaetia bacterium | reverse complement strand
TTGTTTCAAATGCAAAGGGCGGGGATAAAACGCTTCATTTTATCGGGCTTTTTTCTGACGGCAATGTGCATAGCAATATAAGCCATCTTAAAACAATGATTATTAAAGCAAAAGATGGGGGTGTTACAAAAGTACGCATTCATATTCTTCTTGACGGCAGGGATGTGGGAGAGACTTCTGCGCTTGAATATATAGACCCTTTTGAAGAATTTCTTGCATCAGTTAAGAGCAGCTCTTTTGATTGTGCAATTGCTTCGGGCGGCGGAAGAATGGTTATTACAATGGACAGGTATGGCGCAAACTGGGGCATGGTTGAGAAAGGGTGGAAGACACATGTTCTTGCAGAAGGAAGAATGTTTAAATCTGCGCATGAGGCAGTTGAAATATTAAGAAAAGAGACAGGCGCAATAGACCAGGATATTCCTCCTTTTGTTATAGAAAAAGATGGTAGACCGCTGGGCCCTGTTATTGATGGCGATTCTGTTATATTTTTTAATTTTAGGGGAGACAGGTCTTTAGAAATTACAGAAGCTTTTGAAAAAAAAGATTTTACCTGTTTTGATAGAAAGAGGTATCCTAAAGTCGAATATGCAGGAATGATGGAGTATGATGGCGATGCTCATGTGCCTAAACAGTTTCTTGTAGACCCTCCTTCTATTGAAAGAACTATGGGTGAGTATCTTGCTTTAACAGGCGCAAGGCAGCTTGCAATAAGTGAGACGCAAAAATTCGGCCATGTGACTTATTTTTTCAATGGCAACAGGACAGGAAAATTTTCAGAAGAACTTGAAGATTATGTTGAAATTAAGTCTGATATTGTTCCGTTTGAACAGAGGCCTTGGATGAAATGCGCAGAAATTACAGACAAAGTTATAGAAGCAGTACAATCCGGCAAATATGATTTTGTAAGGCTTAACTATCCAAACGGCGATATGGTAGGCCATACAGGTATTTATGAAGCTGTTGTCTGTTCAATGGAAGGGCTTGACCTGTGTCTTGGCAGATTAAAAAAAGCTGTTACAGAAGCTAAAGGAGTAATGGTTATTACAGCAGACCACGGCAATGCTGATGATATGTATGAACATGAGAAAGACGGCAAAGTTAAAATAAAGGAAAATGGAAAACCTAAAGCAAAAACATCTCATTCGCTTAATCCTGTTCCATGCATAATATTTGATTCTGAATATAAAGAGGAATATGGCCAGGAACTTAAAGAAGGGCTTGGGATAAGTTCTATTGCAGCAACATGTATTGAGCTTTTGGGTTATAATCCGCCAGAAGACTATGATAAGTCTGTTTTAGAATGGAAATAACTGATTTCAAAACTGCAGATATTAAAAATAGTTATAAAATTAAAAATTAACACAGCAGGAATATTTAATAATTTAAATATTTATATTATAAAAGTGATAAGAAATATATTCTAATTCAGGAGAAATTAATGTTGAAAACTGGCTTTGTAGGATACAGAGGAATGGTTGGTTCTGTTCTTATGAAAAGAATGGTTGAAGAGAATGACTTTAAAGGTTTTGAAAAAATCTTTTTTTCTACTTCACAGGCAGGCAAGACTGATACAATAGCAGGCGGAATAAGCACAGGCAAACTTGAGGATGCTGAAAATATAGATAAACTTAAACAGATGGATGTTATTGTAACATGCCAGGGCGGAAGCTATACAGAAAAGGTATATCCACAGCTAATGGCTGCAGGATGGAAAGGATACTGGATTGATGCTGCCTCAACTCTTAGAATGAAAGATGATGCTATAATTGTGCTTGATCCTGTAAACAGAAATGTAATTGATAAAGCTCTTTCTGACAACATTAAATGTTATGTCGGGGGAAATTGCACAGTAAGCCTTTTGCTTATGGGAATAGGCTCTCTTTTTAAAAATAATCTTGTAGAGTGGATAAGTACTATGACTTATCAGGCTTCATCTGGCGCAGGCGCAAAAAATATGAAAGAACTTCTTGCACAGATGGTTGCTCTTGGAACTGCTGCAGGAGATATGATTTATGATCCTGCTTCTGCAATTCTGGAAGTTGACAGGCTTGTTACTGAAAAAATGAGAAGCAGCAGTTTTCCTGTAGAAAATTTTAAAGTTCCTCTTGCAGGAAGCGTAATTCCATGGATTGATAAAGCTCTTGAAAATGGCCAGTCAAAAGAGGAATGGAAAGGAATTGCAGAAGTTAATAAAATTCTTATGACAAAAAAACAGATACCTATAGATGGAATTTGTGTAAGAATTGGAGCAATGAGATGCCATAGCCAGGCAGTTACCATAAAGCTTACAAAAGATGTTCCAATTAAAGATATCTACGATATGATTGCAGCAGATAATGAGTGGGTAAAAGTTGTTCCAAATGAAATAGACGCAACTATAAGACAGCTTACTCCTGCAGCTGTTTCAGGAACTTTAACAATACCTGTAGGAAGAATGAGAAAAATGAATATAGGCAATGAATATTTAACTCTTTACACTGTAGGCGACCAGCTCTTATGGGGAGCTGCAGAACCTGTAAGAAGAATGTTTAATATTGTACGTGAATATATTGGAAAATGATTCCTATTTTTACTTTGTTGTCCAGGCATAAAAGTAGTAAAAACTTTTATACAGCCTGGGCAATAAAAATTTACTGTTTTTAATATAGTTTTATTAAATCATATTTTTTATTTTAAATTCAGAAGCTATTCATTACTCGTAATTAATATTTACTGACAGAATTTCTCTCTTTATGATATACTTTTTTAATTTATAACTTAGAGGTGTTATATGGCATTAGTTGAAGTAGTCAAATATGATGGCAGCCCGGATGTTTTTGCCTGGAAATTTCCCAATATTGAATTAGGGACATGGACACAGCTTATTGTAAATGAATCGCAGGAAGCTGTTCTTTTTAAAGGCGGAAAAGCTTTGGATATTTTTGGAAGCGGGAGACATACATTAGAGACAGCAAATATACCGCTCCTTAATAAAATAATAAATCTTCCTTTTGGAGGCAGGTCTCCATTTACAGCAGAGATATGGTATATTAATAAAGTTTATTCGCTTGATATAAAATGGGGAACAACTGTGCCTATTCAATTACAGGATCCCAAATATGGAGTCTTTATTCCAATACGTTCTTTCGGCCAATTTGGCATAAAAATTGAAGATTCAAAAAAATTTTTGATAAAACTTGTTGGAACAATGTCTGTTTTTGACAAAGAAAATATTGTTAAATATTTCAGAGGCCTCTATCTGACAAAAGTCAAAGATTCTATCTCTTCCTATCTGATAAATAAAAAAATAAGTATTATGGAAATAAATGCTTACCTTGATGAACTCTCTTCTTATATGGGAGATAGAATAAAAACAACATTGGATGAATATGGCATAAGTTTGGTTAATTTTTATGTTAACAGTATTAGTGTTCCCGAGGATGATTCTGCAGTAATAAAACTAAAAGAAGCTCTTGCAAAAAGGGCAGAGATGGATATTATAGGCTACAATTACCAGCAGCAGAGATCTTTTGACACAATGGAAGGCGCTGCAAAAAATCCAGGAACTGGTTCATCCGGCCTAATGGGGGCAGGAATAGGGCTGGGAATGGGTATTCCTATAGGAGGCGCTTTGGGCAATGAATTTAAAGGTGTAACAAAAAATCTTGGAACACAAGATGAAGAAAAAAAATGCCCGCGGTGCAGCGCTTCAATGGGAAAAGATAAGCGTTTTTGCACTGATTGCGGTTTTGACACAAATTCCAAAGATAATAGTTTTAAAACAATAAAATGCAATAAATGTAATGCTGTGCTTGATCCAAATAAAAAATTCTGCCCAAACTGCGGCGACAGATATAATCCATGCCCTAATTGTAAAAATGATATTTCAGAAGGAAGCGGCACATGCCATGTTTGTGGCTATAAAATGCCAATTTCCTGCCCTGGATGCGGCAAAAAAATAGATGCCGGCACAAAATTCTGTCCTGAATGCGGAATCAAAGTTACAAAAAAATGTATGAAATGCAATACAGAAGATATAGAAAGTAATAATAAATTCTGTCCGCATTGCGGTGAAAAGTTATAGCAGGAGAGAATTAAAATGTATAAAAGAAATTTAGTTGTAAGTATAATTGGCAGCATTATTGTTATAATTTCTATTTTACTTTTTCTTCTTATTCCAAATGATAAATCTGCAGTAGATTCAGCAGGAATATTTTTTATATTATTTGCAGAAATTATAGCTACAGGAGGCATAATTTTATCTTCTTTATTAGGAAAAGGAACAAATAATGTAATGCTTAATGCAGGAGTAATAACAACATTATCAATTTATACTTTTATATCTATATCAGTTTCTCTTTTGTTTATGATTATACTGCGTAATAGTGTTATAGACTTAATTGTATCTCAACTTATATTATTTTCTATAACAGCTATTATTCTTATTCTTCTTTTTTCTTTTGCTAAATTTTCAGGCAGTGCAAATACAAAGACAATGGAAACTGCTGAACTTGTAGAAATATTTGCATCAAAAATTCAGCTATTATTAAAAAATTCTGATAATTTAAAATATAAGACAAACTTGCAAAAATTATATGATGTTATAAAATATGGCAATTATTTAAATTCTTCAATAGATTATGATAAAACAATAAAACAAAAAATTGATAAACTGTCTGTGTTGTTTAATTCAAGCATCAATAATGGTGAATCTGAAAAAGTAATTAATAACTCTATATTTGATATAATACAGCTGTTTGAGCAGCATAAAATTGAAGCCAGACAATCAAAACAGGGAATGGTTTAATTATGGAATATAATACTCAAAGACCAAAAAGTTCAGGATTAAACAAAGTTGCATCTATTATATTAATGGTATGTTTTATACCTTTGGCATTTATTTTCTGGATATGTTTCTTTATATCTTTTTCAGAACCTATACAAGGTGATGTCATAATATTATTTTTTATATTTGCTCTTGTAGGTACTTTTTTCTCAGTTGTGGGAATAAAAAGGTTACAGCTTGGGAAGCTGTTTGAAAAATATCTTGACTATATTCTGGATGATCCCAAAAGATCAATAAATAATCTTGCATTGTGTCTTGAAGTTTCTCCTTATATAGTAAAAAAGAATTTAGCAATAATGATAAAAATGCGTTACTTTAAATCTGATATTTATATTGATGAAATAAATGATGTTGTAATAATTAACAATGAAATACCTGGTTTTCAATCCAATTATCGGCAGAAATCCCAAAAACAGGAAAGTGTTAACTATATTTCTGTTACATGTAAAGGATGCGGAGCTGTAGCAAAAATTAAAGCAGGAACTTCTGAAAATTGTGAATATTGCGGAGCTACTATCGCTACATGAAAAAATAATAGAGATTAATTATAAAATTTTTCAACTTTATAGCTTTAATTTTTTATCAATTTTAAA
This sequence comes from Spirochaetia bacterium, assembly GCA_031548835.1. GTDB lineage: Bacteria > Spirochaetota > Spirochaetia > CADAEX01 > CADAEX01 > WQTU01. The sequence goes on along the minus strand of JAVBQS010000128.1, from coordinate 416 downwards.
ATTTTTATATCAATTATATAATATTGTGGGGTTAGTTATTTAAACTATTATTTATTCTTTAATAAAAACAAGCATATTATAATTTGTTGTGGCAGCTTTTTGTCCTGCCAAAGCTGAAAGACAGCCTGGGTTTTGGGTTACCAGAATAGTTTCCATTGAATAAAATTTCCAACCATCTACTGCTTCTCTATTAAGTAAATCAGAAAATGAACGAACAGCTGAATCACAGCTGCCATTTTTATCAATTATTAGTTCTCTTGGCGCTGGTATACATTTATATTGTGCCATAATTATTCTCCTTTTATAATTTATTTTATGGATAATCTATTCCGCCGTTTGGCATTTTACATCTAAAAAGCCGGCTAATACCTAATCTTATTCCCCTTATAACGCCGTACTTATTAATTGCAAGAATC
>JAVBQS010000097.1:0-15216 GCA_031548835.1 Spirochaetia bacterium | reverse complement strand
TTATAAAACTTTTGTTTCACACTGAATATCAAAAAACTATAGAAAAACTTTATCTTATAGACATAGATTCTTTAAATACTATCTTATTAGAAGAAACAGGACAGGATAGAGATCTCTTAGATAAATATACAAAAGAAATTCTAGTTTCTATTCCATATAAATTACTGGATTATTCTATTATCTTTTTTTCATCAGCAACTGCTTTAGGCTTTGCAATATTAATAGGAATATTTATTAAATATAAAGAATACCCGGGAGCTATAGTCAGCTTTTTTATAATTGTTTCTATATTATTTGCAGTAGTAAGCACAGTTATTTTTTAATATTAAGTTAAATTTTATTTATATATAATTATACAAACAATAAAAATTTATTACTAAATTTTATACACTGATGTTATAATATTCACACTATAAAAAACAGACACATGTTAAAAGCAATTATCAGATATTTTGCAAAAAGACATTTACTCACAAATATTATTGTTATAGGAGTAATAACAGCTGCTATTTTTGCATGGAATAAAACAGGCAAAGAAGCAATGCCTAATATTTCTTATGATATTGTAAGAATTACAACTACTCTTAAAAATGCAACGCCTGCCGATGTTGAATATTTTATAACAGAACCTATAGAAGAATCGTTAAGCGGAATAAGCGGAATAAAATCAATAACAAGCACATCAGGATCTGCACAAAGTATTATTACTGTAGAACTTGAAGATAATAAAGCAGAAAGAGGAAATATAGTAAATGAAATTCGGAGCGCTGTTCTTGAAACAGATCTTCCCGATGATATAGATACTCCCAGAGTAAGAGAAATAAAAACATCTGAAAGATCTGTTATTGATGTAGCTCTTATAGATAAAAACCTCAGAATACTTGATCAAAAAGGAAGAGAAAACCTGCAAAAATATGCAGATACTCTTAAAGACAGAATAGAGCGCATAGATCTTGTCAGAGAAGTAAATATGTCTGGCTATCTTGAAAGAGAAATTCATATACTTTTATATCCGGATAAACTTCTGTTTTATAATCTGGCAATAACAGATATAATAGAAGTTCTTCAGGCAAATAATTTAAGGCAGCCGGCAGGTATTATTAAAAACAAAGAAGAAATACGGGTTACAATACTATCGGAACTTGATACAGAAGAAAAGATAAGAAATCTTATTGTCAAAGGCACATTTGAAGGAGTAACTGTAAAACTGGAAGATGTTGGAACAGTGCAGGAAGGGTTTGAAGATTATACAGCAATAATTAAATATAATGGATATGAAGGCATAAGGCTTAATGTTGTCAAAAAAGCATCTGCAGGAATTATAAAAACTAATGATTTAATACTGGAAGAGATAGAAGCTTTTAAAAACAGTTCTTTAAAAGATAGTTTAATAGATACTGTTATAATGGATGATGAATCAATTTCAATAAGAGACAGGCTTGCTCTTATTTCCAGCAACGGCCTTATGGGATTTATTCTTGTAATAATAATACTTTTTATTTTTCTGGATTTTAGAAGCGGATGCTGGGTTGCGCTTGGGATTCCTTTTTGCTTTTGTTTTACAATAGCAGCTGCTTATCTTGCAGGATATACAATTAATAATATGACTCTGGCTGCAATTATTCTTGTTATGGGAATGGTTGTTGATAATGCTATAGTTGTCTCGGAAAATGTCGGAAGATTAAGACATAATGGAATGGAAGCAGAGCAGGCAGTGATAGAAGGCACAGAATATGTGCTATCGCCAATTATTGCAAGTGTTCTTACAACATGCGCGGCATTTATTCCTCTCTTTTTCTTTAGCGGAAGGACAGGGAAATCAGTAGCATTTATCCCTCTTCTTATTTTTCTTATGTTAGGAGCCAGTCTTTTTGAATCAATATTTATTCTCCCATCCCATCTATATATAAAATTTCCAACTCTTATCGAAAGAAAAAACAAAAGAGAAAAAGGCCACTGGTTTGAGAAAGTGGAAGATGTTTATGGAAAACTTCTAAACAAAATTTTAAAAGCCGGCTGGCTGTTTTATATAATTATGGTATTGCTTCTTGTAATATCGTTAAAAATTTATAAAGACCACATGAGCTTTGCGCTATTTCCACGGGAAGAAGTCACAAGTGTAAATGTAGAAGGAACTGCGCCTAAAGGAACTGATAAATATGATACTTCAATACTTACACAACAGGTTGAAGCAATATTTCTCCCATATCTTGGAAAAGAAGTTATTGCTTTTCGTACAGATATTGCGCGAAGCAGAAGAGGAGCTGCTGCTCTGGAAAATGTTTTTAATATAAACATCCAGCTTGTAACCAAAGACAAAAGAAATAAAAGTTCTGCCCAGCTTACACGCGAATGGGAAGAACAATTCAAAAATATAACAGGACTCGACAGGCTAAGAATTGTACAGGGATGGTTTGGACAATCAAGCGGAAGCCCCATAGAGGTTATTGTTTTTGAAAATAATGATTCAATACGTAATGAACTGGCTCTAAAACTTGCAGAAGAGATAAGAAAAATTCCAGGAATTGCGTTATCAGAAGTCCAGGAAAATAAAATATATTCAGAATATACAATAGAGTATGATAAACAAAAGCTGCAGCGTTTAAGCATTGGAGTATCAAATGTTACAAGAACTTTAAGAGCAATACTAAACAGTTTTGAAGTATATACTCTTAAACGCGATGCTTCAATAGAAGTAGAAGTAAATGTCAGCGTGCCTGATAAATATAAAGATGATATTAAAAAAGTAACAGAAATTCCTGTAAAAAATTCAGGATCATATCTTGTGTCTTTAGGCGATATAATAACATATAAACTGATACAATCGCCAGATACAATACAGCGTGAAGATTTTTCAAGAACAATAAAAGTTTATGCAGATATTGCTTCAGGATATAAAATGACTCCTGCGGAAGCAGGAAATATTATAGAAAAAGATATTTTTCCGCAGCTCTTAGCCAAGTATCCATCTTCAAATTTAAAATTCGGCGGAGAGATAAAAGATACCCGCGAATCAGGCAATGATCTGCTTTATTCTGCAATTGCTGTAATATTTATCATATATATTATACTTGTTCTTCTTCTTAACTCGCTTTTTAAACCTTTTATAATTATGATCTCAATACCATTTGGTATTGTAGGCGTAATACTTGCTTTATATTTTCATGGTATTTCTGTTTATGGTTTCTTTTCAGCAGTAGGAGTGCTTGGGCTTGCAGGCGTTGTAATAAATGATGCAATTGTAATGCTTGTAAAACTTGAAAGAGATTATGAAAAAACAGAAGGTAAAACAATAAGTGAGCGTGTTTCAGAAATATCAAAAACAAGGCTCAGGGCAGTAACTATTACAACAGTAACAACAGTTGCAGGGCTTATACCAACAGCTTATGGTTTTGCAGGATATGATTCCATGCTTTCTGATATGATGCTTGTTATGGCATGGGGATTAATTTTTGGAACTTTAATAACACTTATTCTTATTCCAATGCTTTACTGTACAATGATAAAGATTAAAAATTTAACTGAATCTTTGCGGAGAAAAAAATAAAAATGAATCTAAAAAAAATTCTGCAATCTGTTTTTATTTTTTTCTTTATTTCAGTGACATTTATTTTTGCTCAGCAGCAATCTGAAACAACAGGAAAAGAAAAAATTATAAATCTTGCAAGTTTTATAGAAGAATCATGCAGAGCATATCCCTCTTTTGCAAGCATACTTAATGAATCTCTCTATCTTAGATATATAGAAGATGCAGAATTACCTTCAAATGATTTTACTGTTTCTACAGATTTGGGTTATTACAACAATCCTGATACAGATAAATCAGGAGCAGGCAATAAGCTTAATATATCAAAACTTTTTCCAAAAACAGGGACAACAGCTTCGGCAGAATGGCAGTTTGCCCCTGGAATTTCAGATCCAAGTTCTTCACTGTCTGCTGCAATATACCAGGATATTGCACGCAATGCTTTTGGAAAAGCATATAGTCTTGAAGGAATAAGAGTTGCATCAAGAAAAAAAATTCTTGAATATCAGATAACAGAGGCTTATGAAGATCTTCTTGCTGTGCTGCTGCAGCAATATTATACATGGGTTTCAGCGCTGGCAAATCTTGCAACAGCTCAAAATACTTATAACGAAAGTCTCAAGCTTATGGAAAATATGGAAAAAAGAAGGGCAAGTCATATTGCAGGCAATCTTGATATAAACCAGGTAAAAGTAACAGTGCTGACCAGAAAAGAGACTCTTATTGATGCACAGGCAGCTTATGACAGGTCAACAAGAAAAATCAAAGATTTTATGAGATATAAATCTAATGAAGAAATAAAACCAGGCACACCATCTATAAATCTTATTTTAAATAATAATTTTGATACTTTGTTTAAAGAAATAACAATTGATTTTAGAACATTTGAAATACTTGATGAACTTGAAAAAGCAGGACTTACCACAGTTGAAATAAACAAAAGAACGTTGCTCCCCTCTGCCCAGCTTTTTGCTTCCTATAACTATGGCGGCACAGGATATTTACCTGGCAAGGATATTGAAAAATCATTTTCTGTCGGAATATCTTTAAGCAAAGCTTTTCCTGATAGAAAAAATAAGGCTGCTGCAGAAACAGCATCAATAGATTACAGGCAGACTGTTTTAAATAATGAAATTACACGGGACAACCTTAGGCTTAATCTTTTTGAACTTTATAAAGATATAAAAAGAACAGAACAGCTTTCTTTACTTTATGAAGAAAAGCTTTTTGCTGCAGAACAGGTTCTTAAAGAACAGGAAAAAGATTATTCAATAGGAAAAAGTTCTTTAAAAGATTATATAGATTCAATTAATTCCTATGATACTGTAAAGTATGGAATTGAATCACTTAAATCAATATATAATAGTTATAAAATAGAATGGCTGAGGCTTACTGACTCCCTGGTTAGGGCAGAAATGGCAAGCCTTATAAATGAATAAAAATATAGTTGGTAAAAATAAAAAACCATATATATCATTACTTAAATTATTCATAGTTTTAAAATATTCTTCTATTTAAATAAATATTTTCCTTGCATGAACAGTGGTTTTTGATCATAATAGAGTTCCGGGATTATATATATAGGAATGAAAGATTTTCTTGTTTTTGAAAACCTTAGCAAAAGCTATGGCAATGTTCAGGCAGTAAAAAATATCTCATTATCTGTAAACAAAGGAGAAATTTTTTCACTTTTAGGGCCCAGCGGTTGCGGCAAAACAACTCTTTTACGGCTATGCGCAGGTTTTGAGACACCAGATAAGGGAAAAATTATTCTTAATGGAACAGATATTACAGAACTCCCGCCGGAAAAAAGAAAAGTAAATACAGTATTTCAAAGCTATGCCCTCTTTCCCCACATGACAATAAAAGACAATATTGCGTTTGGGCCAAAGATAGCAGGAAAAAGCAAAAAAGAAATTGATTATGAAGTTGCTAAAATGCTCCAGCTTATACAGATGGAAGATGAAGCAGACAGAAAACCTTCCCAGATAAGCGGAGGACAAAAACAGCGTGTTGCAATTGCAAGAGCTCTTATAAACAAACCGCAGATTCTTCTTCTTGATGAGCCTCTTGCTGCTCTTGATTTAAAACTGCGGCAAAGAATGCTTATAGAGCTTGATCAGATTCATGATGAAGTTGGAATTACATTTCTTTTTGTTACCCACGACCAGACAGAAGCAATGAGCCTTAGCGACAGAATGGCTGTCATGAACAAGGGAAGCATTGAACAGGTGGGAACTCCTGTCGAGATTTATGAAAGCCCTGTAAGCAGTTTTACAGCTGCATTTATAGGAGACACAAACTTTCTTGACGGCCGTGTTATAAAAATAATTGATAATGAATATGCAGAAATAAAAATAGAAGGAATAGGAACAATAATCTGTTTTAATGACAGAAAACTTAAAGCAGGAGATCCTGTCCATGTAAGCATAAGGCCTGAAAAAATACACATGTCTAAAACAAAACCTGAAGAAAACAAAAAAATAAATATTTTATCCGGTATTGTGGAAAACATGGTTTATATAGGAACATCTACAAAATATTGGATAAGATCAGGAGAATGGCTTTTTACAGCACAAAAACTTCACAGGCGTTACCTTCTTGATGAGACGCCTCCAAAATGGGATGACCAAGTATGGATATCATGGCATGCAGATGACTGCTATATGCTTGAAAAATACAGCGAAGCAGATGAACAGCTTCTGACCATTCCAGATATTGAAGAACCGGAACCATCTGCTGCTGAGAATGATAATAATGGCGAAAGTATAATTACCGGAGAAAAAGGAGCGGTAGAAACCTCTGAAAATGGTTAAAATAAAAAATATGGAAGAAAAGTTTTTAACTCTTCCTTCCTTTATTTGGCTTTTATTACTTTTTCTTATACCTACAATTCTCGTAATATTTATAAGCTTCTGTACATCTGATTCTTATGGCAATATTGGAAAAGGCTTTAGCCTAGATGCGTATTCAGAAATTATAAGCCTTTCTTTTCTCAGAATAGTTTTAAGAACAGTAAAATTAAGTCTTTTTACAACAGTTATCTGCCTTGCAGTCGGAATACCTGTTGCATATTCAATGGCCAGAATGGAAAAAAAATGGCAGCAGAATTTTATGCTTCTTATTATTATTCCATTCTGGACTAATTTTTTAATAAGAATTTATGCATGGAAAGTTATTCTTCATCCGGAAGGGTTTTTAAAACAATTTCTTGTTTTTATAAAGTTTGCATCTGAATCATCTTCCCTCTTGTATAATGAAGGCGCAGTTCTGCTTGTGCTTGTTTACACATATCTGCCTTTTGCAATATTGCCTCTTTACTCAGCAGCAGAGAAATTTGATTTCCAGCTTCTTGAAGCAGCAAGAGATCTTGGAAGTTCAAATATAAAATCTTTTATAAAAATTTTTCTGCCAGGAATAAGCGCCGGTGTTATATCTGCAGTTATGGTTGTTTTTATTCCTGCGCTTGGTTCATATGTTATTCCAGATATGGTTGGCGGGCCTACAAGTGAAATGCTTGGAAATAAAATTGCCCAAAGAGTTTTTACAGACAGGAATCTTCCAAAAGGAAGTGCGTTATCAACAATTCTTATACTTGCATTTGTAGTACCTCCATTAATACAGTTAATAATAAGAAAAACAAAAAAACCTTCCAAAATTTCAATCAGGGGAGTTTAGAGAAAATGAAACATAGCAAATTCCCTTTTTTACTTACAATAACAGTTCTATTTTTTTTCTGGCTTCCAATTATTATACTTGTAATTAATTCATTTAATGAATCCAGATTCGGATCTGTATGGGGCGGATTTTCATTAAAATGGTATGGACGGCTTTTTTCAGATAGTAATGTCTGGAGATCTGTTGAAAACACAATTATTGTAACAGCTGTTTCAACAATTGTTTCTCTTGTTATAGGAAGCCTTGCAGGATTTGCACTTTACAGATATAAATCAAAACTCCAAAAAGTTCACATGGGGCTTATTTCCCTTCCTCTTGTAATACCTGATATATTAATGGGAATGAGCCTTCTTTTATTTTTTATATCTTTAAAAATACCTCTTAGCCTTTTTACAATAATATTAGGCCATATAACTTTCTGCATAAGTTATGTTGCGGTAACAATACTTGCAAGGCTCCAGGATTTTGATTATAAAATTGTGGAAGCAGCAAGAGACCTTGGCGCGCGGGGATGGACGCTTTTCAGCAAGATATATATACCGTTACTGACTCCAGGACTGCTTGCAGGAGCAATGCTTTCAATAACACTATCTCTCGATGATTTTATTATAACATTTTTTACAGCAGGGCCAGGTTCTTCTACACTTCCGCTCCAGATATATAGCATGATAAAATTCGGGACTCCTCCTGTAATCAATGCGTTATCTACTTTATTTTTAATGGCAACATTTTTAATTGCACTTATATATCAAAAAATATCAAGGAGAAATATATGAAAAAACTGATTTCTGCAGTTATATTTTTATCTCTTTTTCTTGCATTTTCGGGATGCGGAGGACCAAAACCTAAACTCTACATCTACAACTGGTCTGATTATATAAAAAAAGACCTGGTGAAAAATTTTGAAAAAGAAAATAACTGTAAAGTTGTAATGGATTTTTTCGATTCCAATGAATCAATGTATGCAAAACTAAAAGCAGGCGCGACAGGATATGATATTGTTTTTCCTACCGGCTACATGGTTCAGATAATGACTCATGATGATATGATCCAGAAAATAGATCATTCAAAAATCCCAAACATTGTTAATATCGATGAAAAATATCTTCCTTTCACACTTGACCCTGACATGACATATAGCGTTCCATATATGATAAGTAATTCAGGCATAGGATATCTTGCAAGTAAAGTCGGCGACTCATTTGTTCCGTCATGGAATGTTTTTGGAGATTCAAAATATGCAGGAAGAATGACAATGCTAAATGATATGAGAGAATCTATAGGAGCTGCATTAAAATATCTGGGCTATAGTATGAATACAACAAAAGTTTCAGAACTTGAACAGGCAGGAGATTTGTTGATCAGCTGGAAAAAAAATCTTGCAAAGTTTGAAGCAGACCAGTACAAGAACGGACTTATATCAGGGGAATTTATTATATCGCATGGTTATAGCGGCGATATATTCCAGCTTATGAGTGAAAATGATGATATTAAATATGTAATACCTCATGAAGGCACAACAATTTCATGCGACAGTATGGTAATACTTAAAGATTCAAAAAATATAGATCTTGCATATGCATTTATTGATTATATATTAAAGCCGGAAGTTGCTGCAGAAAATATTGAATATGTTTATTATATAGCTCCCAACAAGGCAGCTTATGATCTTGTAAGCGATGAAGTGCGCAGAGAGCCTTCTGTTTTTTTATCCAATGAAATGCTTTTAAGAAGCGAAGTTTTGCTTGATCTTGGAGAAAACAATATACTTTATTCAAATATCTGGGACAAAGTAAAAGCTGCGAAATAAAAGATATTGCAGGGCAAAGCCCTGCAATATCTTTACCGTATGTTGTATGAAATAAAGATAATTTATTTTAATATACGGTATACGGCTTCGCCTATGTTCACCTTCTTGCTCGGTCATGTGCACTGCAATTTGGAGGTTGCGTCCTGTGCCGCGGCACGGATGCCGCAACTGGCGCAGGAAGCTGCGCTTGCCCGCGACTCTCTCTTCGTAGGTAAATAACGAAGTATCCCGCTAACAAGTAGAGACAGGACTTTCCCATACTTGCTACGGAGTAATTTAAGGAATAAATTAATGTCAAACAGTATCGGTATTATAGGCTTTGGAAATATGGGAGAAGCTATTACAAAAGGAATTATAAAAGCAGATCCTAATTGCAGAATTTTTATTTATGATAAGCTGCAGGAAAAGATAAAGAGCGGTTTATCTTCCTATAAAATAGAAAAATCAGAATCAGTAAAAAATCTTTTTTTATCTGCCGATACTGTAATTTTTGCAGTAAAACCGCAGGATATAGATCCCCTTCTTGAAGAAATAAAATCTTTTTCTTCTGACAAAAATATTATTTCAATTATTGCAGGAAAATCTATATCTTTTTTTGCAAAAAAAATAAAAACAAATAATATATGCAGATTTATGCCTAACATTGCTGCACAAAGCAGATGCTCTTCAACTGCTCTATCTTTTTATGAAAAAGCAGATGAACAATTTAAAAATAAAGCAATCTCAATTGCAGAATCCATAGGTAGCACATTTGTCATATCTGAAAAACAGATGGCTGCATTTACTTCCCTCTCCGGTTCAGGAATTGCTTTTGTTTTTCAGTTTGTTCATGCCCTTGCAATGGGAGGAGTGAGATCAGGAATTTCATATAACGATTCAGTTAAAATATCTGCAGATATTCTTAAAGGCGCTTATGAAACATTAAAAAATACAGGCAGAATGCCTATGGATTTAGTTACTGCTGTTTCATCTCCTTCAGGAACAACTATTGAAGGCCTCTCAATTCTTGAAGATAAAGCTTTTAATTCAGCAGTAATAGATGCAGTATTTTCATCATTTAACCGCGCAGTTGAAATAGAAAAATTATCAAACTAATCTATACTGCAGATATTAATTCCCATAAAAATTCAATTCTATTGACATTATAAAAACCTTTCTTTACAATTTCTAATTATATAATATTCCCTTGCTTGCAGAATTCACCCCAATAATTCAGTTTCTGCTATGGAAAGTTGGCAGAAAATAACCTAAATTTAAAAAAACAACAGGTACTAAAACTATTTTATGAAAAATTTTCCTAATACTGCAATAAAACGCTGGGGAGAATCTAATGGGTACAAAGAAATTTTTACAATATCAATTCCATTAATAATCAGCACAGGAAGCTGGTCGCTTCAAAGTTTTATTGACAGAATGTTTCTTGCATGGTATTCGACAGAAGCTATTGCAGCAGCAATGCCTGCCGGCATAATTAGCGCAACTTTGATGAGCTTTTTTTTAACATCTGCAGGATATATAACTACATTTATTGCGCAATACAAAGGCGCGGGATATCCTGATAAAATCGGCCCATCACTATGGCAGGGAATATATCTTTCCATAATCGGCGGCATTATAATTTTTTTTCTTATTCCAATTGCTCCAATTTTATTTAAGCTTGCAAACCATGATCCTGAAGTGCAAAAACTTGAGGTAATTTATTTTACCATATTATGCTATGGTGCATTTCCTGCAATTGCGGCAAATGTTCTCTCAGGTTTTAAGTCAGGATTGGGGCGCACTTGGCCCATAATGTGGGTAACTCTTGCAGCAACAATATTTAATATTATTTTTGATTACCTTTTAATATTCGGCAAATGCGGATTTCCCGAACTTGGAATTAAAGGCGCAGCAATAGCAACTGCGCTATCTCCTGTAGTATCATTAGTACTTTATATAATTTTGATATTTAACAAAAAAAATAATAAAACATATAGAGTTATATCAGGATTTAAATTTGATAAAAAACTTTTTTTAAGACTTATAAGATTTGGAGTGCCAAGCGGCGTGCAGTCATTTCTTGATGTTGTTGCTTTTGCAGTATTTCTATTATTTCTTGGATCTCTTGGAAAACAAGCGTTAGCCGCATCAAATATATCATTTTCAATAAATACAATAACTTTTATGCCAATGACAGGAATAGGAATTGCAGTATCTATTCTTGTCGGGCAGAACCAAGGGAGGGAAAATCCCGCAGCATCAGCTAGATGTGTCTGGAATGGATTTCATATTGTTTTTACTTATATGGCTTTAATGGCAATATTACTTTTTTTAATACCTGATTTTTTTATTGCGCCTTTTATGAGAGCATCTGATCCTTCTTCAAGAGAAGCTATAAGAGTTTTATGCAGGGTTCTTTTAAAATTTATTGCAATATATACACTATTTGATTCATTCAATATTCTCTTTGCCTCTGCATTAAAAGGCGCAGGAGATACAAAATATGTAATGTTAACTAATTCATTGCTATCATTTTTATTATTTGTTTTTCCTTCGTATTTTATAATATTTTATTTTCACAAAGGAATTTATGAGGCCTGGACAGTAGCAACAATATATATATGCATTCTTGGGCTTAATTTTCTTTTCCGTTTTCTTACAGGAAAATGGAAAACAATGAGAGTTATAGAAGAACACCATATAGAAGAAGAATTTCCTGATAAATAATTATAAAGCAGAAAGATTGCTACAGAATGTACTGCAATAAAATTAACAAATTAGAATACTACTGCCGCATTACCGAACTTGTAAGTTTTAATGAAAAATTATTTATTATCAAAAGATAATAAATTATATCTATTCCGCGCCTCGGCTGCTTTTTCCTTGAGCCCCAATGTATCGTAAGTATCAGCAAGATTATACCATGCATCTGCATGATCAGGCTGCAGAGAAACTACTTTTTCAAAACACTTTTTTGCTTTTTCATATTTTTCTGTTACAAAAGAGAGAACTCCTAACCTGTTCCAATATTCTGCGCCAACATCTTTTTGGGCAGCAAAAGATTTACCAAAAGAAAATGCACTATCATAATATTTTTCAGCTTCTTTATAAAGCCCTGCCTCAAAACATGCAAGTCCGCAGTCAAGAGCAAGAGTAGCTTTTGATTTGCTGTCTGCATTATCAAGAGCAAGATCAAACCACTTAATAGATTTTTTCTTTTCTCCTCTTTTTATAAGAACAAATCCTATGTTGTACAAAATAAAAGAATCGCCAGGAGCCAGCTCAAGAGCTTTTTTAAAATTTTCTTCTGCATCATTATATTTTCCAAGAGCGGAAAGCTCTGCGCCTTTATTATTGAAAAATATTTTATCTTTCATTATTTTCCTCCTGTGCTTTATAGCAACATCCATGCTGCTGCACAGAGCGCACGCTTCGCAGCCTGTTGCTGTCCTGTAATTTTATCACTGCTGCATCCCGCTGTCAGGATACAGCATCCATGCCACTGTCCTGCAATTTATTTTTGAAAATATCTTTTTCAGGATATTTATAGTAGAATATAGATGCAATTATAAAAAACAGAAAAGCAAAAAATGCTGTATTATAAATTCCTGATTTTTCAGGTTTATCAGGCACAGTTGTAAGTATTTCAATAAAAGAATGGCCACTGCCTGATACAAGGATCATCGGCAATATTGCTATTGATACAAGAAAAGCCATTTTAAGAAAAAATCCCTGTATGCCGAAAAAAATTCCTTCTATCTGTTTTCCTGTGACAGCAGAAACTTCAGAAGTAATTTCACTAAGCATTGCAGGCGGAAAAATAAATGCTGCGCCTGAAACAGGTATTCCGCACAAAGCAAGTATTAAAAAACCGAACTTTGCAGGAATAATTTTATCCAGTTCAAAAAGACATAAGGAAAAAAAGGCAAGCATAAAAAGAAAAACAAGCATAAGTTTTCTGTATCCTATTTTAGAAGCAATTGTTTTTACAGGAACAAAACAGAGCGCAGAAACTCCAAATAATAAAGCAGATGCTATTGTAATTGATGCAGAACTCCTGCCCATAATATCTGCCACATAATAATTAAGAGATGCTCTTAAAATATTAAAACCTATAAAAAAGCACAAAAGACCCAGGAGATAATAAACAAATGCTTTATCATGAAAAGCTGTTTTTAGCGATTCTTTTAAATTTACATTGGAACTTTTCCCGCCAGAATATTTTTTTTCATTTACAGAAAAAGAGGTTAAAAACAGTCCTGCTATAGCAAATAGAGAAAGAATAATTACCATCACCCTAAGGCCTTTTTCATCATTGCCTTTTCCAAGTGAAGATATTAATATTCCCGGAATAATCATTGCAACAGCAGTATAAAAAAGCCTGAATACAGCCTGCCATGTGGAAAGATTAAGCCTGTCCTGTCTGCTGCCTGAAAGTTCAGGTATAAGAGCATTGTATGGAGCTCCGACAATTGTATAGAAAATAAAAAAAAGGCTGCCTGTTATTGCAAGATAGCTAAATGTAACAAGGCCTCCTGTTTTAGGAGGATAAAAAAATGCTATTGTGCATAATGCAAGAGGAACTGTCCCGGCAAAAATAAAAGGAATACGCCTTCCCCATCTTGTGGAAACTCTGTCTGACCAATAGCCTACAAGAGGGTCTGAAACCATATCTATAAATCTGGAAATTACAAGAGCAAGCGCTATAAATATTGGCGAAAGAAAAGGCCTGAAACTAAAAGTCGCAGGCGGAAGATAATAAGTAAGAACCCATTGGGCAAATATCTGGTCAAATATGGCATAACTTACGCCTGCACCATATAATACCTGAACAGATATTGGTAGTTTTTTCATAGAAGAATAGTATAGCTAAATACCCGGCTTTAACAAGAGTTATAGCCGGGTAAATTGCAAACTATTCCAGTTCAACAAGGAGATCATCTTTTTCTATTATATCCCCTACTTCACAAAGAATATCTTTAACTTTTCCTGACACAGTTGTTTTTATATTTGTTTCCATCTTCATTGCTTCTGTAACAGCAACAACATCTCCTTCTTCAATACTGTCTCCAGCCTTAACAAGGATTTTAAAAACTTTTCCAGGCATTGGGGCGCCTATGTGATGTTTATTAAATCTGTCTGCTTTTAGTTTTGCAGCAACTGTTCCTTCAAGCGATTTATCTTTAATAGGAACTGTTCTTGAAAGTCCATTAAGTTCAAAATAAAGATGTCTTGACCCTTCTGCCTGTGAGCTTCCAACTGCATTAAGTTTTATAATAAGAGTTTTTCCTGTATCTATATCAACAGTAATCTCTTCCCCTGCTTCAAGGCCGTAGAAAAATGCAGGAGTAGGAATAACAGATGTATCTCCATATTTTACAATATGCCTGTCATAATCTATAAAAACATGCGGGTATAAAAGATAAGACATAAGATCTTTATCATCTACAGGATGTCCTGTAGTTTCTTCAAGTTTTTTTCTTTCAGCTTCAAAATCAACAGCTTCAAGGAGTTCCCCTGGCCTGCATGTTATAGGCTGTTCGCCTTTTAATATTGCTTTTTGAAGTTCTTTTGGAAATCCCTGGTACGGCTGGCCAATCATACCTTTGAAAAAATCAATAACAGACTGGGGAAATGTAAGCTCAGGCGCTTTTGGAATAACATCATATGTAGTGATATTATTTTTAACAAGAAACATTGCCATATCTGCAACTATTTTGGAAGAAGGCGTTACCTTAATTATATCTCCGAAAAGCATATTAACATCATGATACATTCTCTTACACTCTTCCCATCTATGGCCAAGGCCAAGCCCCTCAACCATTGGTTTATAGTTTGAATACTGGCCTCCAGGAATTTCATGATAATAAACTTCTGCTGTCCCGCTTTTAAGGCCTGACTCAAATGGAAAATAATAAGTACGCACTGTTTCCCAATAATTTGAAATAGTATTAAGTTTTGCAAGATCAAGCTTGGGATCTCTTTCTGAACCTTCAAGCGCAGCGCAAAACGCATTAAGATTAGGCTGTGATGTAAGACCAGACATTGATGCAATTGCTGCATCAGCAATATCAACACCTGCTTCTGCTGCCCTAAGAAGAGTTGCGCCTCCGTTACTCGAAGTATCATGTGTATGAAGATGAACAGGTATGCTAACCTCTTCTTTAAGAGCTTTTATAAGTTTTGTTGCAGCCATAGGTTTTAAAAGGCCTGCCATATCTTT
>JAVBQS010000095.1:0-10158 GCA_031548835.1 Spirochaetia bacterium | reverse complement strand
GTTTCATTTCTTACAACAACGCCTTTAATTTCTTTTGTATAAATAAGATTTATAGCTTTATTTTCAAGCCTTAAATCAATATTCCGCTTTCTTACCTGATTTTCAAGCACAGTTACTATGTGTGTTCCGACAGGAGCTCCTCCTTCCAAGCGGTGAGTTCTTGCAACAGAATGGCCTGCAAGCAGGCCGACATCATTAAGGCTTGCACCCATATTTACCAGCCAGTCAATAGTTTCACTGCTGTTTTCAACAAGAATCTGAACAAGTTTTTCATTATTCAGATAATGGCCTGACCTAAGAGTATCCTGAAAATAACTGTTTTTATCTTCTTTTATACCCAGTTTTTTTTGCATAGCAGTTTCTGCAGCATTCAGCCCGCTGCTTGCTTTTACTGTATTGCCTCCTGCAAAAGGCATTTTTTCTATAAGAATAACTTTATATCCATTATCATAAGCTTCAATAGCTGCAGACATTCCTGCAGCTCCTGCTCCTATTACAACAACATCTGCAGACTCAGATTTATTTTGTATTAAAAATAGAGATGTGATAAAAAGTATTATTGCCATGGAAATTATTATAAAAATTTTCACTTCTTTTTCCCATAATAATGCTGGGGCCTGCCTATTTTTCCATATGATAACTCTACATCAAGCAATCCTTCTTTTACCATATATTCAAGATATCTTCTTACAGTAACCCTGGCAAGGCCTGTTTTTTCAGCAAGCATATCTGATGTAAATGAATCTGTTTCTTTTTCAATAGCATTTATTATTGATTTATATGTATAGAAACTTAAACCTTTTTTAAGTTCTTTTTCTGTATTATTTTCAAAAGAAATTGGGAAATCAGCAACATATCTTTCAGCCATAAGCTGGTCAAGTTTTTCCTGATTAATTAGAGTGTTTGATTTAAAAAGCTTTATTCTTTTTTTTACTGCAAGCAGCGCTTCGCTAAACCGTTCAAATGTAAACGGCTTGATTATATAATCTGCAATGCCAAGCGAAAGCCCTTTTTCCACTGTTGCTGAAGATGTGTCTGCAGTTATCAATATTACCTCTGTTTTTGAACCTCTATCCCTGATCCATTTTAAGAAATCAATTCCTGTTCCGTTAGGGAAATAAATATCAAGAAGGACAAGATCATAATTATCTTTTAAAAAACAGTTTTCAGCTTCAGGTAACGACAATGCAGTTTTAACAAAAAAACTATCATCTACTTTACGTGCAAATTTTTCGTTAATCATACTTACCATTGGATCATCATCAACAATCAATATTTTCATTTAATAAACCTCCTGGCAGCAGTATTGGATAGAGCAGCATGCACCGGCAGGAATAAATCAATTGCATAGTAGGTAAAACTTATAGAACCAGCATAAATTTGCGCAGTCCCTGCAGTATTAAAATATAAGAAAATATGTGAGCAGAAAGATTTATGCTCCGGTAAATATTTACCGGCAGCTAATCTATATTTTGTTTGGAATAAAAATATTAAAAGCACAGCCATTTTTACAATCAACATCTATAGCACCGCCAAGTTTATCAATTATACTTTTGATAATATATAAACCATAACCCCTGTCAGGGCCTTTTGAACTTATTCCTTTTTCAAAAATAGATTCTTTTATATAATCAGGGATTCCCCTGCCGTTATCTTCAATTAAAATATTTAAACAATCTGCATTTTCATAGATGCTAAAAAAAATCTCTCCATCATTTCTTCCTGTAAGTTCATCGATAGAATTTTCCAAAAGATTGCCGACTATTGTGCAAAGATCATCAGATGAAATAGATGATAAATGCTTAGATATATTTGAATTTTCATCTATAGTTACCAGAATCCTTGCTTCCGATGCTTTATTATATTTTGCAAGCAAAAGGCCTGCAAGTGACAGTTCTCTTACTTTATGCCCAAGAATATATAAAACTTCGCCTCTTGCCGCAGATGTTATTGCTATATATTTTACAGCTTCATCATATTCCTGCATTTGTATCAATCCTGAAATTGTATGAAGCTTATTTATAAATTCATGATTTTGCGCTCTTAAAGAAAAATTAAGCTGTTTTATTCCTGTAAGTTCCTCTGCTTTTCTTTTTGCAAGAGTAAAATCTTCTATACTGGCAATAACTCCAGGAAATTTTTCATTACTATCTTTTTTTTGATAAAAAGTAACCAGCAGCATAAATCCCGCAGATGTCCTGAATTCATAAGGCCCTGCTGAATAGCCTGTTTCTGCAACTTTTAAAAACCCTTCTTTGAAAAAATCTGAATATTCTGTATTTTTTAAATCTTCAGTTTTTATTTCCATATTAAGCAGTTTTTCTGCAGATTTATTAATTAAATCAATTTCTCCTTTACTGTCAAAAGAGACAATACCTTCTTTAAGATTTTCAAGTATCATCTCTTTTTGGCCAAGCATTGAAGCAATTTCCACAGGTTCAAGCCCAAATATTGTTTTCTTTATATTTTTCGACAGAAAATAGGCAATAAGATTTCCTCCAATAACTATTGTGAAAATCAGCATAATAAATTTCAAAATATTATTTTTTGCATCCTGGTATACTCTTCCATTGAGAAGTCCGACAACTATAATTCCTGCAACTTTTCCCTCATGGTAAACAACTGAACATGCTTCTGTTGAATATGCAAAAAAGCCGCTGTTTTGTATATAAGATTCCTCAGTCTCAAGAACTTTTAATGCTCTTTCATTATTATATTTATTGCCTATAAGCGAGCTTATGGGATGTGAAAATATAATTCCATCTTTATTTATAATATGAATATATTTTATTCTTGTTTTAAGTCTTAGATTTTCAATATAATTTTGGATTTTTATATATCCGTTTTCTTTTACAAGATATTCGCTTATAATATTGTTGTGGCTTATTGCAATAGAAATATCAAGAGCTTCCTGCCCAAGCTGCCACTTAAGAGATGATATCCAGAAAGTAAAAAAGGTAATTCCTACACATAAAACAATAAGTGTTGAAAGAAGGCTTACTGCAAGGTTAATTTTCTGGCTTAACTTCATTACTTTAAAAGTTTATTACAGAAAAGAATAAAAATAAAGCCGGATACCAGGTATCCGGCTTTGTTGCTTAAAGATTTATTGCTGCTATTTTTTTAATAGCAGCAATAAATTAGCTATTTTGAAAAATATTATTTGCTAAAAGCAGCAGCCTGTTTTCCAGCTATTCTTCCAAAAACTGTTATATCAGCCACAGCATTGCCGCCCAAACGGTTAGCGCCATGCACTCCGCCTGTAACTTCTCCTGCTGCAAAAAGTCCGGAAACTACTTTTCCATTGTTATCCAATACTTCTGTATTTGTATCTATCTTGATTCCGCCCATTGTATGATGAACTGCAGGGCCTACCTCTATCATATAGTAAGGGCCTTTGTCGAGTTTGCGCGGGAGGTCAGCTCTTCCATAATCAGAATCTTTTTTTGCACTTACAAAAGAATCATATTTTTTAACTGTTTCTGCCAGAGCTGCTCCATCAATATTTGCTTTTTTTGCAACTTCTTCGATAGTAGCGCCTTCAAGTACATATCCGCCTTTTATATAATCTTCAATTGCTTTAAGAGAATCTCTTACACCTTTGTCAAACACAAGAAATGCAGTTTTTTGATCCTGTTTCAAAGTTGCTTCAGATACAACATCTCTTGTTTCAAGCTCATTGATAAATCTTTTTCCGCTTCTATTTACAAGAATTGCTCCATTTCCTCTAACAGCTTCTGTAATCATTTCATTTTTTACAGGGACAACTGTAGGATGTGTCTGTATCTCTTTCATATCAACAAAAGCAACATTAAGAGGAGTAACAAGATCTATTGCATCTCCTGTTGCGCCAGGATGATTTGTTGTTCCAAAACCTTTAAGGCTTGGCTGATATTTAACAAGAAGATCAGGATTTGCTCCAAAACCGCCTGTTGCAATAACAACTGCTTTTGCATTTACATTATATGTTCCATCAGGTGTCTGTACTTTTACACCCTTTACAATATTATTGTCATGAAGTATTTCAATAACCTTGTTTTCTGTTCTTATTTCAATTTTGCGGCTTTCTACAGCAGCTTTTAAAACTTTTACAAGGTGTGAACCTACAGCGGCGCCGCCTGTAGGCCTGTGCGCACGCTGATTTGTAGCGCCTGCAAGCCTTCCCACATCAGAAAGGTCTGCTCCCAGTGCAATAAGCCAATCAACAGTATCAGCGCCTTTATCTGCAAGAACTTTTACAAGTTCAGGATTATTGATATTTTTTCCGCCTTTCATTGTATCATCGATAAAAGACTGTTTAGTATCCTGGATTCCTTTCTGTTTCTGAACACTTGTTTCAGCAGCATTAAGGCCGCCTGTAGCATAATTTGTATTGCCGCCTACCACAGCCATTTTTTCAAGAACTAAAACTTTTGATCCATTGTCATGAGCTTCAACAGCAGCAGAAAGGCCTGCTCCGCCGGATCCTACAATAACTACATCAACTGTTACATCAGGCAGCGATTTAGTTTCAGTTTTTCCTGATTTCTTTACAGCAGTTGCCCCGCCGGCAGCATATGCTTTGGAAAGCGCATCTTTAATTGCTGCAAGAAGGCCTTTAGATGTCTCTGTTGCGCCTGCTATTGTATCCATTTCAGCGCTATTCTGTTTCACAGCTCTTTCAAGTATTCTATTGATAATAGGCTGTCCAAAATCTGATTCATGATTTTCTGTAACTTTAATACTTTCAATTTTTGTTTTTGAAACTGTTACAGAAACTTTGATGTCTCCACCATGTCCTTTGCCGACTCCTTCATAAGTTCCGGCATTATAAACATCTTTTTTACCGCAACCGGCGAAGGCAATAAGGATAATAGAAATCATCAAGATTCCAGTAATAATCTTTTTTACCATTTTCATACTCCTTCTAAGTATAAATTAATTTTTTCCTTTTACTTAAAAGATTATATCAAACAAAAAATAAAGCAACATTATTTATAGCATATTAAATCTTATTGGTAATAATGGTCTTTTTGGTCTTAAAAATCTTGGAATAGGACTTTTTTCTCAATAAATATATGCCATCTTGCTGCTATGTACAATTTATTTAAATCCATAATTATAATGGAAGCTGATAATTTCTGTCTATATAATCTTTCATAATAATTTTAGTATTAAGAATATCAGGCTTTCTCAATAAAAGAGATACCTGATATTTTTAATAAATAATATATAGTTTAAATTTAACTTTTCTAAAATCTGCAAAATAATTAAAAATTATGATAATGAAGAAAGTTTAACAGGTTTAGGATTTTCAGTCTCTTCTGAGATTGCTGCAAAATCTTCAAGTAATTTTTTCTGTTTTGCAGAAAGCTTTTCAGGCACAACTACATTTATCTTAACATATAGATCGCCGCGCCTGTTTGGGTTATGAAGATATGGAACGCCTTCTCCCCTTAACCTAAGCATTTTACCATTTTGTGTTCCAGGCGGTATTTTCATTCTTACTTTTTTATCATCAAGCGTATTTACATAGATGTTTGCGCCTAATGCAGCCTGTGTAAAAGATATTGATATTAAGCAATAAATATCTTCTCCATGCCTTTCAAAATATTCATGCG
Source organism: Spirochaetia bacterium (assembly GCA_031548835.1). GTDB lineage: Bacteria > Spirochaetota > Spirochaetia > CADAEX01 > CADAEX01 > WQTU01. The sequence continues at coordinate 4,558 of JAVBQS010000095.1, read as the reverse complement.
GTTTTACACTTATAAATACATAAAGGTCGCCAGCCTGCCCGCCGTTATGGCCTGTATCGCCCTGCCCAGGGATATTAATTCTCTTGCCTGATTCAATTCCTGCAGGAATAGTAACTTTTACTTTTTGTTTTCTTCTTTCTACGCCTGATCCGCTGCATTTATTGCATGGGTTTTCAATAATAAAACCTTCGCCATGGCAGGTAGGACATGGTGATGCTATAGAGAAAAAGCCAGAGCTTCTTCTTACCTGGCCTGTCCCGCCACAAGTGCTGCAAGTCTTTTTTCCTGATCCGGGAGAACTTCCTGAACCTCCGCATGAATCGCATGCATGGTTTCTATTATACGTAATCTCTACTTTTGTTCCAAAGACTGCATCTTTGAAAGAAATATCAAGGTTATAGCGTAAATCAGCGCCGCGGCTTGCGCTATCGCCCCTGCCTCCTCTTGAACGGACTCCTCCTCCGAAAAAAGAATCAAATATACCGGAGAAACCTGAAAAGTCTCCAAATATATCTTCAAAATCCCTGAAGACAGTTGAGTAATCATGAGCGCCTGCGCCCATTCCATCAATACCTGCAAAACCATACTGATCATATGTCTGTCTTTTTTTATCATCGCTTAAAACTTCATATGCTTCAGTAGCTTCTTTAAATTTCTCCTCTGATTCCTTGTTGCCAGCATTTTTATCAGGATGAAATTGTATTGCCAGTTTTCTATAAGCTTTTTTTATTTCATCCTTGGTTGCCCCTTTAGGGACACCAAGGACCTCATAATAATCTCTTTTTGCCAATGTAGAGTCTCACTTTATATTCAGGATTTATTTTTTGTCATCATCGACAACTTCGTAATCAGCATCTTCAATATTGTCATCCGGGCCTGATGAAGATTTCTGCTTGCTATCATAGTTTTGACTGCCGGAAGAATCAGCATTATTCTGGTAATTCCCCCCGCCTGTCTGCTGATCTGCTGATGATTTAGAAGAATTTTTATACATTTCTTCGGCAAGCTTGTAGGAAGCTTGCTTTAAATCTTCTGTCTTCTTTTTTATATCTTCAACATTTGTTCCGCCGACTGCTGTTTTAAGGCTGTTAAGAGCTGCTTCAACCTTGCTTTTTTCATCAGCAGAAATTTTATCGCCATACTCTTTAAGAGATTTTTCTGTTGAATAGATAAGAGCATCAGCTTCATTTCTTGCTTCAACCCTTTCTTTTTCTTTTTTATCTTCTTCAGCATGAGCTGCCGCATCATCAACCATTTTCTTTATATCTGTTTCAGAAAGTCCTGAAGATGATTCTATTCTGATCTTCTGTTCCTTGCCTGTCGCAAGATCTTTTGCAGATACATGAACTATTCCATTTGCATCTATATCAAATGCAACTTCAATTTGCGGCACTCCTCTTGGCGCAGGAGGAATTCCCACAAGATCAAATTTTCCAAGAGTTCTGTTCTGGGTTGCCATTTCTCTTTCGCCCTGGAGAACATGTATAGAAACAGCTGTCTGGCTATCTGCTGCTGTTGAAAAAACCTGGCTTTTTCTTGTCGGGATTGTTGTATTTCTGTCTATAAGTTTTGTAAATACTCCGCCAAGAGTTTCAATTCCAAGTGAAAGAGGAGTAACGTCAAGAAGAAGAACATCTTTAACATCTCCTCCAAGAATGCCTCCCTGGATTGCTGCGCCCATAGCAACAACTTCATCAGGGTTTACGCTTTTATTGGGTTCTTTTTTTAATATTTCTTTAACAATTTCCTGCAGAGCAGGAGTTATTGTAGCTCCTCCGACAAGAATAACTTCATCAATATCTGAAGGAGAAAGGCCTGCATCTTTTAAAGCTTTAAGGCAAGGCTCTTTTGTTCTTTGGATAAGATTTTCAACCATCTGTTCATATTTTGCTCTTGTAAGATTATATAAGAGATGTTTTGGCCCGCTTGCATCAGCAGTTACAAAAGGAAGATTTATATCTGTAGCCTGTGTGCTTGAGAGTTCAATCTTTGCTTTTTCAGCTGCTTCTTTAAGCCTCTGAAGCGCCATTTTATCTTTTGAAAGATCTATTCCTGTATCTTTTTTAAATGTATCAATAAGCCAGGCAATTATTGTCTGGTCAAAATTGTCTCCTCCAAGGTGGGTGTCGCCATTGGTTGATTTTACCTCAAAAACGCCGTCCCCAAGTTCAAGTATGGAAATATCAAAAGTTCCGCCTCCAAGGTCATATACTGCTATTTTTTCATCTTTCTGGTCTTTTCCAAAACCATATGCAAGAGCTGCAGCTGTAGGTTCATTTACAATTCTTTTAACTTCAAGGCCTGCTATTCTTCCTGCATCTTTTGTTGCCTGCCTCTGTGAATCGTTAAAATAAGCCGGCACAGTTATTACTGCTTCTGTAACAGTTGTTCCAAGATAATCTTCAGCTGTTTTTTTCATCTTCTGAAGTATTGCTGCAGATATCTCAGGAGGTGTATAAAATTTTCCTCTTATATCAATTTTAACATCATGGCCTGGCGTATCCTCAACTTTATAAGGCACAAGAACAAGCTCTTTCTGAATTTCCGAGTATTTGTTACCCATAAACCTTTTTATAGAATAAACTGTGTTTTCCGGGTTTGTAATTATCTGATTTTTTGCAGGCTGTCCAACAAGCCTTTCGCCTTTATCTGTAAAAGCAACTATAGAAGGAGTAGTTCTTTGTCCTTCTGAATTTGGAATTACAACAGGTTCTCCTCCCTCCATAACTGCAACACATGAATTAGTTGTGCCAAGATCGATTCCTATAACTTTTCCCATATTAATCTCCTTATATTCTCACTTCTTGTATTATTAAATTAAATATCCTGATTCCAGGTAATTTTTTTACATTAATTAATTTTAATCTTCTTTTCTATTTTCTGCTGTAGAATTATTGTTTTTAGGCATAAAAACTTTTACTTTGGCATGTCTTATAGCCCTGCTGTTAAGCATATAGCCATTTTGAAATACTTCGCCCACTACAGGTTCTTCAATTTCATCTTTTTCTTCTTTCATAAAAGCTTCATGCTTTTCTGGATCAAATTTATCGCCTGCAGAACCAAATTTTACAAGATTCCATTTTTTCTCCAGCATGGAAGAAAATTGTTTTTCTATTAATTCAATTCCTTTGTGAAATTTTTCAAAATCTTTTGAATCTGTTGCTGAATTTATAGCTCTTTCAAAATCATCAATTATGTTAACTAAATCCAGTAAAAGATTTGTATTTCCGAATTTGACTGTTTCTTCTTTCTCTTTAATAACTCTTTTTCTGAAATTCTCAAAATCAGCCTGTTTTCTTAAAATACTGTCTTTAAGACTTGTAACCTCATCTTCTGCTTTCTTAATCTTATCTTTAAGATCTTCAACAATTTTAATACTTTCTTCAGTATCCTTGCTGCAGTTACAGATATCTTCGTCTGTTGTTTTTACCTTTTCTTCACAATTGCTATTTTCTGCACATTCTTCTTTTTTATTATCTACGTCTTCTTTATTCACGATAGACTGCTCCATTTAATTAATTTATTAATGCCTTTAAAATAAAATAACAATGGAGTTTTAAACCGTCAAGAGTTTCACAAATTTTAGGAAAAAGATAGAACTATTTTTTCGGCATTATCTCAAGTATAAGCTCAACCTCGCCTCTTGAAAGGCCTGTTGCCTGTGCAATATTATCAGATGTCCATCCCTGATGGGCAAGTTTTACAACCATTTCCCGCTTATCCATGGACGGAGCTCCGCTTTTTTGAGGTTTTTTGCCTTTTGAATCTTTATCAAGCAGAGTTCCTAAAAGAGCTACATTATCTTCTGCTTTTTTAACAGATTCATTAAGCCTTGTTTCTGTTCTTGCAAGCCATTCCCTTGCTTTTTGCAGTTTATCCATTCTTTCTTCAATATCGCTCATAATATCAGACATAGAATCAAGCTTTCCAATTATTTTATCAGCCTCTCCCTTTTCAATATTTATTTTTTTAAATCTGGTTTCAACTTCATTTAGCCTCATTGGAAGCATGTCTGCTGTTTCAGAAAGTTCTTTAAAGCCTTTTTCAAGCTGCTGGAGAATCTGAAAATTCTTATCTACTCCATCAGTTGTTGTTTCAATTATATTTTCTTTCTTTTCAAGCCTCTGGAATTTCTCAGTTATATCTTTAAACAAGCTTTCAAAATTCCTGAGTTTTATATCAATTTCCTGCAGGCTATCATATACATTTGTCACATGCTCAAGCTTAACATCAACAGCCTGCGACATATTAAGCAGTTTTTTGAAATCTCCTTCAATTTCATCTATCTTGCGTTTTTCAGCAAGAAACCTGTTAAGCTTTGTGGAAACTTCGTCGCCAAGCTTTCTTATATTATCAAACTTCTTTTCTGCTACTTTTATATCTTTACTTTGGGCATCTACCTTAATAATATCGCTTTTCAGCTCTTCAATTTTTTCATCCAGAGCTGTTTTTAAGCTATCTGCGCGTTCAAAAATCTTGGTCTGATTGGCAAAGTTTTTCTGTTTTTTATCAATATCATCAAGAGTTACATTAAGCGCTTTTGCATTTTCCGCTATTT
>JAVBQS010000183.1:0-6964 GCA_031548835.1 Spirochaetia bacterium | reverse complement strand
GAAGATCGCACTGAACACAATGAAAGGCTACAAAACAAAATCGGATTCCAAACGTCCAATTTCCAAATTGATGTTAGATTGCTTGTTAGATTCTAAAACCATCCTGGATTTCTTGACTGTTTGTGAAAATTGATTTCCGTGTTATTGTATAAATTAAAGTGGTATTAATTAAAGATTATAAAAATTGATAACAATAATTTCATTATTTATTTAATAAATATATTACTCTGATACCATTAATTCCACAACTTGCTGTTCTGAATCAAATACTCCAAGACTGCGGATAACTGAAATAGATAATAAAAAACTAAATTGAGATTGGATAAGTTGTTTTTGACTGGAACTTACCAATGCTGTTGCATCAGAAACATCAGATAATGATGCTGAAGAAAGTCTATAAAGTTCCATTTTGTTCTCAAGCTGTTTTTCTGCATATTCAAGAGCTTTTCTTGATGATATAACAGAGCTTGCCTGTGCTATACAATTTAAAACTCCTGATTGTATTTCAATATCAATCGTACGTTCTGTCTCCTGGTAATCAAGAAGAGCTTGTTCCTGTGCAATTTTTTTATTTTTTATATTGTTTTTTGTAACCCAGATATTAAGAGGCAGGGAACCGCTTATCGATAATCTGCCTGGCGACATTTCTGAATCATTTAAGTAATTATAGTTTACACCTGTTGATGCCCCAAAATTTATATTTGGAAAATAATCTTTGGAAGCAAGATCTACAGCCTTATCTGCTTTTTTAGAACTGAGATTAGAACTGGAAACAGATGGATTTCTTATATAAACTATATTTTGAAGTGTAGAAATAATTTTATCAATTTTTGTATCATCAAGAATTGATAGTGTTTGAATTACAGGTTCATAATTTTTAAAATCAATCATTTCAAGAACAGGAGTTACTGTTAAACCTGTAATAGATTTAATTCGTGCAATACTAAGTGCAAGATCTCTTTTTGCAAGACTAAGATCTGTTTTCTTTGATTCATTTTCTGCAACTGCCTGGAGATAATCCCCCATACTTATTGCTCCGCTGCTTTGTCTAACCTCTGCAATTGTAAGACTAAACATAGAAACTTTTAGTAATGATTCTGCTGCTGCTAAACTTGCCTGGGCTTCAAGAACTGTAAAATATGCAGAATCTGCAGAGTCAAGTATGCTATAATACTCTCTAAGCGCTTCCAGTCGTGCAATTTCTGTAGAAATTTTATTTATTGCTATTTGAACAGAATTTTTTCCGCCATCCCAGATTTTTTGTGAAAGACTTATACTTGCATTTGCATTAATACTATCAGGAAGACCTGTATCTCCTCCCCATACTTCTCCTCCTCCTGAAGCTCCAATTGAAAGAGAGGGTAAATTATTATAGGTAAGAGATTTTCCATCAAGAATAGAACTTTCTATAGATAAATTAAGTTTAGAAAGTACTTTGGAATTTGAGAGAGCATACATACGTATTTGATCTAATGTAAAATGTTCCTGTGCAAAACAAAAACAACTTACAAACATAAATATAAGAATCATTAAGTTGATTTTATTTTTCATTTTTAAATTTCCTTTATTCATAACGCAATGCATCAATTGGATATAGTTTTGCTGCTTTTCTTGCAGGATAATAACCAAAAAATATTCCTACGCCAGCTGCAAAAAGTACAGATATAAAAATTATTACCGGATTGATAAAAGTAGGGGTAGCCATAAATTTTGTAAGCAGGAGACATACAATAAAAGCAAAAATTATTCCTATAATACCGCCTGCAAGGCTTAGAATAATTGATTCAGAAAGAAACTGATACAATATATCTTTTTTTCTTGCTCCTACAGCCATTCTTATTCCTATTTCTCTTGTTCTTTCCGTTACTGAAACAAGCATTATATTCATAATACCTATTCCTCCTACCATTAGAGAAACTCCTGCAATTGCTGCAAGTAAATTTGTTAAAAGCTGAGATGTTTTTGAAGCTGCTGCAATAATATCTGCCATATTCATAATATCAAAATCTGGAATTGTATTTGATCCAATATGATGTGCTTCGCGCAGTATACTTTCAACTTCTTTTTGTGCCTGACTCATATAATCTTCTCTAACAACGCTTAATGCAATAGAATTAAGTGTTCTTGTTTGGCTTAATCTGGTTAATGCAGTATCAAGAGGTACCATAACAACATCATCTTGATCATTTCCCATACCGCCAACACCTTTTTTCTCAAGTACTCCAATAATTTTAAAATGATTTGTTCCTATCCTTATTGATTGTCCAATAGGATCTCTTCCTTCAAATAGTTCAGATGCTACTGTAGCGCCAAGAACTGCTGCTTTGCTGCGTAAATTAAGATCTTCTTCGCCAAAGAAATTTCCATCTTCAATATTCCAGTTTCTTATTATAGGATAGTCAGGTTCAACACCCATTACAGTTGTAGACCAGCTGCTATCTCCTCCAATAATAGTAAAAGTTCTTTGTCTTATTCCAGATATTGCTTTTATATAACTTGTTTCATTTTTTAATTTTTCAGAATCTTCTTTTGTAAGCCTGTTTGCTATTCCAGGACCTCTTCTTGGCATAACTGTAATAAGATTTGTTCCCATAGATGCAATTTGTGATTCTATCTGAATCCTTGAACCATCTCCAATTGCTACCATTACAATTACAGAACCTACTCCTATAATAATTCCAAGAGATGTGAGAAGGCTTCTCATTCTATTTCTAAAAATATTTTTTAAAGATAATTTTAGTAATTTTAAAGGTCCCATTATTAATTCTAACTCCTTTGGAGAAGAGTATGCTCTTTTTTCCACTTCACAAGATCATCTGCTGCAACTCTTTTTTCTGTTACAGGAATATCGGAAATTACCTCTCCATCTCTCATTGTTATAATTCTTTTAGTGTAAGAGGCAAGTTCAGGCTCATGAGTTACCATAATAATTGTCTTTCCATTATTATTAAGATTTTGAAAAAGAGTCATTATTTCAAGAGTCATTTCTGTATCCAGGTTTCCTGTTGGTTCATCTGCAAGGATAAATACAGGATCATTTACCATTGCTCTTGCAATAGCTACACGCTGCTGCTGGCCCCCTGAAAGCTGGGAAGGTATGTGATGCAGCCTCTCGCCACGGCCTACTTCTTTTAATGCAGCAATTGCTTTTTCTTTCTGGTTTATTTTATGGTTTTGCCTGCTGTAGAAAAGAGGAAGCTCTACATTTTCAATAGCTGTAGTTCTTGCAAGAAGATTAAATCCCTGAAAAACAAAACCTATTTTTTTATTTCTGATTGCTGCAAATTCATCTGAATTTGCTTTAGATGTATTTACTCCATCAAGAAAATAACTTCCTGCTGTAGGTTTATCAAGGCAGCCCAGAATATTCATAAGAGTTGATTTACCTGAGCCGGAAGGCCCCATTACAGAAACAAATTCGCCGTTGCTTACAGAAAGATCAATGCCTCTTATAGCTTTAACAGTAATTCCTTCAAGCTGGTATAATCTCTTGATTCCTCTAAGTTCAATCATTGACATATAATTTTAGATCCTTTCCCTAAGAATTATTTTCATTCCTTCTACAGCCTGATCCGTAATTAATTCTGTATATGAACCATCGCTTATTCCTGTTCTTACTATAATAACATCTGGCTGGCCGTTATCATTTATATACCATAATGTTTTTATATTTGTTTCTATTGATGCTGTTGTGTTTATTGATTGTTGCGGCCTATTGCGAGGCATTCCTCTTTGAGGTATTTGAGGCATTACAATACTGCTTAATCCGCCTTGTTTGTTTCCTGAATTTTTTGCAGCCTGAGCAGAATTTTGAGCTTTTGTCCGTGCCTCAAGCGCTGCATTTTTTTCACTTTCTGACATTGTGCCCAGCTTTGCGTTAAATATTTTTTCATCTATCTCTTCCTTGCTAAACATTGATGGCTGATAGCGGAGCGCGGCATTTGGGACAATAAGTATATTATCTTTATGCTGTTCAATAAATTCAATTTCACATGTCATTCCAGGAAGAAGAGTTCCATCTTTATTATCAACATTGATAATAACTTTATATGTAACAACATTATCTACTGTAGTAGGCATGAGGTGAATTTTTTCAACAATTCCTGAATATTTTTTTCCTGTTAAAGCTTCAAGTGTAAATCTTACAGTTTGTCCAATGCGGATAGCTGCAATATCAAGTTCATCTACGCTTGCCTCAATCTGCATTTCTCGTAAATCTTCTGCAAGCGTAAAAAGACTTGTAGAATTGCTGCTTGACCCTTCAACAACATTTTGTCCTTCATTTATATTTCTCTCAAGCACAATTCCATTTATTGGAGATTTTATATATGCATATTGATTTATCTCTGTTTCAATTACGTTAAGCGAAGCTTCTGCTGCGGAAAGTTCTGCTTTCTGGATATTCAAAGTAGTTTTTCCTGTTTTTAGCTCATAATCAGATATAAGATTTTTTTCTGCAAGTTTAAGCTGGTTTTGATAATTGATAGATTGAAGTTCATAATTTGCCCTTGCTTTTACAACCGATGAAAGCTGCTGTTCTCTTTGCAGTTTAAGCATATCTGTATTTAGTTCTGCAAGAATTTGTCCCTTTTTTATCTGGTCATTAAAATCAACAAATATTTTTTCAACTTTTCCGCTCATCTGTGCAAGAACACTTACTGTAGAAACAGGTTTTAAAGAACCGCTGCTTGATACTGTTTTTTCTATTGTTCCTCTAAATATTTCTGTATACTCATAACTTTTATTTTTGTTTTTATCCTTACAACCGGCTAGAATAGCAATTTCAAATATTATTAAAAGGATAAAGACAATAGATTTTTTTATATTCATAGCTTCTCCCTGGAAAATAACCCTGACATGGATTACCATGCCGGAATATTATATTTATTATATTAAAGAATATATTCTAAAATACTAAATTTCAAAAACATTTTTAATAAATTTATATAGTTAGAATTAGAAATATAATTGTATTTTTATATTAATAATTATATTTGTAAATTTTTACTGTTTTATGTGAATTTTGTGTGAATAAATTATAGATATAACAGGAAAAATGTTTACAAAGCTTTGAAAAAATCATAATAGCAGATAATATAAAAAAGAGGTATTTTGTCATGGGTGCATCTGCATATATTTTATTTGAAGCAGGAAAAAGTAAATCTGCTTCTGAACTTGTTTCACTAGTGTTGGATTTATGTGATAAGGAAAATCTTTTTTTTGCATTTGATATAGAAAGATTTGATAATGCAAATAGATTGAAATATAAAAGATTGGGAATTAGTAATATATCTTTTTCAGAAAGAAATTCTTCTAAACAAATTTGTCTTAACATATATGATGAGCCATATCAATTCCAGTTAGAACAATTTGATTGGGATATTTTACATAAAGATTATTTTAATGCTATTAGCCTGGAATTTTTTGTTGAAAATGAAGATTTATTATTAAAAATTATTTATCCATTATTAAAGGCTTATCCCCAGGCAAAATTATGGTGTGACAATGATTGGTTTTATACATCTGCGGATTTGGAAAAAATAGTTAACAAGCCTTTTGATAAATATTGGTGTTATAAAAATCCTGTATCTTTGCCATAGCAGAGAATATATCAAAAAGGAAATAGTGAGTATGAACAGAAAATTTTATTTAATTATCGTATTACTGATACTTGTTAGTATGTTGGGATGCACAAGAACAGCTTATAGCCAAATAACTGAAACAGAAAAAAAAGTATTACTAAACGAAAAAGGAAAAGGCATTATGGCAAAATATATAGAACCAGAGGTATTACAGTTTAATGGAAAATATTATGAACTTGTTGAGAGTGGCTATGATAATAAACTTATAACATTGAATAATAAGAATGAGTTCTGTTATCTTGATTTAACTATTCCGGAACATCCGCAGCTTAAAGTAATTAGTCCTGGATTTCCTGGTGTAAATGGTCTATTGGGAAGTGATGCAGAAAACCGTGTAGCATGGCTGGTTCGGGGTCGTGGTGTATATATGATAGACCTTGATTCTGGGAAGACCGGACATATAATAGCCGGAAATTACGGACGGGTTGACCATGTACTTTTGACTGATAAAGAGCGGTTGTTATTTGTAATTGTTTCTTTTTCTGTTGAAGCACAAATTCTTTATGCATATGAATTATTAAAAAATATAGACCATGGCCAAATCGGAGTAACCGGAATAGGAAGCTTTTATTCGTTAGGAAAAAATGTTTTATTACTTAGTGGAAATTATCCTAAAGAACCTGAATATACTGGATGGTATTTAAGTGATTCTTTTCTTACAGAAGCAAAAGCAAACCCTGGAAAAATCTATCCTGGTACTGATCCACTAACCAAAGAATTAATGAAAAATAATGTACATGGACTGATAGATGGGATGGAAAAACAATTACATCAAAGGAAGCGATTGCTTTTTGGATGGTCATATACAGAATTGAAACGCCCTACACAACCAGTGCTGGTGCATTGGGATGAATCAATAAAGGATATTTCTATTGATTTTCTGCTTCTTCAAATGCAGGATAATGCAGACCAAATACATACAGGGCCTTTCCATATATCTGGGGATGGTAATTGGATGAAAGGAATTCGCATACATACAAAAGTTGATCCACGAATGGAAGAACTAGTAGTATGGCATTTACAGGATTATTACCCACAGAGTATGAGTATGGGTATAAGCCTTGGGTATACCAATAAAGACCCAGGTGCATTTATGAATCATAGTAAACTAGGCCCTTGCTATGTTGAAAAATCAACAAGCAGGGATGGCATTTTGTTCCTGTTTAAACTTAACGATGGTCTTGAAATATTAAAAGAAACAGGACGGGAAGAATAAATGTACTTGTATATTTTGGCTTTCCTGAACCAACATATTTATTATCTTGGAACAGTTTGGAGGTACTATTATGGAATTAATACAAACCAGGAAAAAATACCTTTTA
>JAVBQS010000177.1:0-5070 GCA_031548835.1 Spirochaetia bacterium | reverse complement strand
AAGGAAATTATACCTGAATGGCGAAATAAGCTCAATAATGTAAAAATATATCAGTTTTTTAAATTCTGTAAAATATTTTAATTTTCTTATTTATTAATCTTAAGAATATAAAATTTGTAATTTTGCATAAAAAAAGGTACTCAGCTTTGAGTACCTTTTTCATTATATATATTGTTTTAATATTGTCTAAGCTTATCAATTAAGAGAGCAGCCCATTTTTTTACATTTGTACTGTAATTTCATGACTGAACGCCAATTATTGACCTGTAGATAAATCTTGGGTCTGGTTCATCAGGAAATCCGCCGTTTTTCTTTACAATTTTTTCTATTGCAAGAAGCGATGCAACTGCAAGGTTATCATCAGGAAGCGCTTTTTTTGAATCAGTTTCAAGAACTCTTGCAATAGCAATAAGAGATTCATTTTTATCATTAAGGCCAATTACTCCTAATGCATAAACTGCCTGGGCAAGCACCATAGGTTCATTATCTTTTATAGTAATATCTATAAGTGTATTTTTTGATTTTTCTCCGCCAAGTTCGCCAAGAACTTTAGCTGCTCTTGTTCTTACGTCCGGATAATTATTTACTTTTCTGTTTCCTTCTCTTACAACAATAAATGTGCCTTCTCCTGAAAGAGATGTAAGAACATTGTTAATCTGGATATCATCCTGCTTAATTTTTCCATCCTGAACCATCTGTTCGATAGTATCAAGCGCAACCATTTTTTGTTCTCTTGTATCAGCAGCAGCAAGCTCTGAAACTATTGCTACCTCAATGCTTGTACTCAAATATTTCTGTTCAACTGTAGTTTCTTTATTTTGATTAGTTTGGTTTTTTTGAGTATTTTGGTTTTGTGCAAAAATTGGCATAGATATTATAGCTGCTGTCAGTATAAGAAAAACAACTCTTTTCATATTTTTTCTCCACATATTTCTAATATAATTATTTCTCGATTTTCCAGTTTCCATCTATTTTAACTAGGTTATAAAGTATTATCGGTTCTCCATCAAACATCATATAGGCTTTTATATTATTATCATCAACAAATGATATGCTATCAAGACGGGCATCAGACCTGCTGGGAACTACTACATAGCTAAAATAGTCTTTTAAAGACCTAAGCACAATTTTGTACTTTTTTAGTGTAGGTGTTTCAGAAACAGTTCTAAGATTATCAGGGCTGCTGTAATAGTTTATATAGTTTTGTGTAAGATATTTTTTCCATTCTTCAAAATTTGAGTCACTGATAATTTTATTAAGTTTTGCAATAAGAGCTTCTATATCTGAAAATGTCTTTGTATAAACAGCATCAGAAACTTTCTGTCCGTTATTTGCAGGTTGCTGCGGCTCGGTTTCCTGCTTTTCAGCCTGTATTATATCATCCTGTTTCGGGGTTTCTTTTTTATCTGTGGAAGCGCATGAAATAGATACAATTAATAAAATAGAAGGAAAAAAGATGTAAAAAAAGTGTTTAATAGAAGTAAAATTTATCATATAGCTTGTACCTTTCATAATATAACATTATATTATTTTATGACTTTTTGTCAAAACATAATTTATGTTTTTACACTTAATATAAAATGATGAGTGATTTTGAAAAAAACTAACAATTTTTAAGGTATTTTTATGGGAAAAACAATGGTTAGGGCAATATTTCCCGGATCTTTTGATCCGCCGACAAATGGGCATTTAAATGTAATTGAAAGGGCAGCAAAGATATTTGAGGAACTTTTGGTAGTTATATCTGTAAATCCCCAAAAAAACTATTTTTTTAATGCAGAAGAACGCAGGGATATGATGGAAAATATTCTAACCAAGTATGATAATGTCAGAATTTATATATGGGATAAATTAATCGTAAATTTTGCAGCGCTTCATAAAGCAAAACTTATAGTAAGGGGAGTGAGATCTCTTACAGATTTTGCATATGAACTTGAGCTTGCCATGATTAATAAAGGGCTTAAATCTGATATAGATACTTTTTTTATACCTACAGATTCAAAATATTCACTTCAGAGATCTTCCGCAATTAAAGAACTTGCATCTTTTGGGGGGGATATATCAAATATGGTTCCTAAAATTGTTGAAGAAGAACTTAAAAAACGTTTTGGCACTGCTTCTTGACATAGAAGTTGCTATAGATTATGTTTTTTGGTATTATAAAATTATTGTGTTTTAATAATTAATTGTTATAGAATTTATTTATTATTAGAGATAAAAAGAGAAGAATAGAGAGGTTATAAATGGCTGTACCAAAGAGAAAACCATCAAAAGCAAGAAGCAGGACAAGAAAATCCATTAATATGAGATTAGCTGTTCCTACATTAAGCGAATGCGGAACATGCGGCAACAAAGTTGTGCCTCATAGAGTATGTCCAAAATGCGGATTTTATAAAGGAAAACAGTATTTAGAGCTTGAAGAAATGGCATAATTAATATATAAGTTTCTTCTTTTTCTAGTTGTTTGATTATATTTGAGGCAAACAGATTTATTTTTATGTTTATAGGAGGAAGTAATGGACGAACTTTTTAATAAAGTTAAGAAAATTATTGCTGAAAAACTTGATGTTGATGAATCTAAAATCACACCTGAAGCATCATTCAGGCAGGACCTAGGAGCTGACAGTCTTGATACATATGAACTTGTATACGCTCTTGAAGAAGAAATGGGTATACAGATTCCTGATGAAAAAGCAAATGAATTTGAAACTGTCGGCGATGCTGTAGAATTTATTAGATCAGTTGTGAAATAAATTGGGTGTTCGAAAATTTCAGAAACAGCTCAAAATAAAAGCTCCTGAAATAACTCAGTCGAGAAAAAAAGAGCTGCTTCTATTTCAGAACCATGCAGAGTTAAGGTTCAGAAAACTTGATTTTCTGAACCTTGCTTTTTGTCATAGGTCATACGCAAATGAAAGTCAGGATATTATTGATAATAATGAAAAACTGGAATTTCTCGGCGATTCTATTCTCGGCCTTGTAACAAGCGAATATCTTTTTTATCTTCTTCCTGATAAAGCAGAAGGCGAACTTGCCAGAATAAAAAGTTTTGTTGTAAGTGAAAACAGCCTAAGTGCTATTGCTAAAAAAATTAAGATTGATAACTATATTTTAATTGGAAAAGGCGAGGAATACTCAGGCGGCCGCAGCAAGAAAGCAATACTTGCAGATTGCCTTGAAGCAATAATCGGCGCTTATTATATTGATTCAGGGTTAAAAGATACCAGGATTTTTATACTTAAATACCTTGCGCCGGAAATAATAAAAGTTATTGAAAACAGACATGATAAAGATTATAAGACTCTTCTCCAGGAATTTGTCCAGAAAAAATATAAGACATATCCCAAATATAAGCTTGTTAAAAAGACAGGCCCTGACCATGACAGAACTTTTGTTGTAGAAGTAAAAGTTAAAGATAAAGCATTGGGATATGGTGAAGGAAAGAATAAAAAAGCAGCAGAGCAAAATGCTGCCAGCATTGCATACAATGCATATACAGCTGAATTCGGGGATATTGAATCACCAGAAACAGCAAGTGAATAAGATTTTCAAACACTATAAAGATTTATCTCTTTATTTGTTTTTATACTTAAAAATATTCCTATATCTTTTAATTGTTTTTTATTATCCTGGCAGGGTAAGCCATTGCCAGGGTTATTTATTATTCTATAGTGTATCCAGCCGCCGTTATCTCCGCATGGATACCTGTTTTTCCAATAGTTTTTTCCCTCTTTTGATAATTGGTTATACTTTTCCATTGCTTTTTCTGTTTTTATTTTATTTATCTGCACCATTATTGTTATGCTCCCCTTTTCAAAAAACAGGTAGAACAAATGTTTTGATTTATGGCTAAACTTATATCCCCAGCCGTAATTATTTCCAAAAGGAAATTTTAATTCCATATTTAATTCAAATATTTTTTCCAGTTCTTTCTTTATCAATTCTATATTATAAGCTGATTTTCCGCCTATATATTCTTCTATTTCATTTTTTGTAGGAGTTTTTTGTTTATTCAGCATTCTTTCATACATGATTTTTTTTCCTCCAAAAATTTTATTAAATATTTACTGTTTTTTCCTATACCAATATTTATAAATTTCTTTAAATCCCAATTTTTTATATAGTTTTAACGCAATTGGGTTATCAAGCATTACCTGTAAGTAACTGTTTGTTACCTCTTTTTTCTTTGCTTCTGATAATATTGTTTCTACTATCTCTTTGCCATATCCTTTGCCGCGCTCACTTTCTTTTACAACAATATCAAATATACCGACATAATTATTGTCAATTACACCAAAACTGCAGCCTGCTATTTCATTTTCCGCTTTTTTATAAACTACAATTTTTTCTCCTGCAATATTTTTTAAAATTCCTTTAAAAGTAATTATGTTTTTCTCTTCAATTTTATTAAAATTTATTACACTATCTATCCATTTGTTATCAAAATTATTTTCTATAATAATTCCATTATAATTGTTTTTTAATATTTTTATTGTTTTGCAGGTTTGTATTGATGTTGGATGGATTTTCTTATAATTTAATTGTCCCAGTTTCTCTTCAATTGATTTATGTTCTTCACACTCTATTATTTTATATGTTGTTGGCAGCTTATATCTGTCAAATATTTTATCACAATAATTTATTTTTTCCTCTAATTCTATTTTGGAAGGATATATTGGATTAATTGAATTTGATCTATTTCCATAACCATTGGCAAATCTTATAATCCAGCCGTCATATAAAAGAGTTTGCAGCGATGGCCATGCATTTATTGATAATTCTTCTATTGTAAAATCCATACTTTATACTCTCCAATTACTCTGTTTTCAAAAATTATCTCTGGGAACCAGTACCAATTATTACAAATATCCTGGTGCATAATTACAGATGATAAAAGCTTGTATATCCGGCGCTGCCATAGCGAGCTATTATTTAGTAATGTACTTTTTGTGCAAGCATTCTATTTGCAGCATGTTGATGCAAAATATTGCCTGACATACAATCAAATATTTCTTCTGTGCAATAATTTATTTTCCAGTCATGATAATAAGAAAATAGTTCTCCTGATAC
>JAVBQS010000035.1:0-8394 GCA_031548835.1 Spirochaetia bacterium | reverse complement strand
GATACCCCTTTTAAAGTTTCAGAAACAGGAAAAATAATATACTTAGTGAAAAAAATTAAATTTTAGAGACAAATATAGAATGTCTAAGTAAAGGAACATTAAATTTCCTTAAAATAAAAATCTATTTAAACAACTTATATTTTGACTTTTTGATTTGACTTTTTGATTTGACTTTTTGATTTGACTTTTTGATTTATACTGTTATATTAAAGCATTTTTTTATGCTTGGCAATCATTTTTTTGCTTTTTTTGCTTTTTCACTTTTTATTTGAATATATGGGTTTTATTTCATAGCTAAATTTTATTTAACAGGATTTAGATAAAATATTACAAAACTATAAATACTAATTCTTTATCTCTATACTTATTTCCCGGCTTTTTCCTGGCTCAAGGTCTTTAATTTGATATAGAGGCATAATAGATGTATAGCAATAAAGATCATCTTTATTCTGTTCTTCAATTAAAATATTGTCTGCTGTTTCAAGGTTTATTGAAAATGATGTATATGAATCTTCAAGCACAACTTTATTATTTTTATTTATACAGCTATGGCTGGATTTACTGTTTTTATCTATCATTGAAAAAAACAATCCTACTCCAAATTGATAGTTTATTATTTTAGAACCTGTATTTATTATGCTGTAAGAAACTTCAAAATTTTTCTTATTGAATTTGTACTGTTTTATAATTTTAAAAGAAAATCCATTTTCCTGATTTTTCACTCTATATAAAAATGATACAGTTTTATGGTCTCTTTCAAAACTATTTACACTATATTCGCTGCATGAAATTCCTGCTTCATCATATTTTATAACATGGGATATATCTGAACATTTTTTATCAATATCTACAAAATAGTCGGAAAAGCATCTTTTTAAACAATTTTTTTCGCCTGAATAATCAATTGTATCGCAATAATTCCATTTATCTTTAAGATAATCAAATTCAAAAAGAGAAGCTCCTTCAACATGGATAAATGCATTATATTCTTCGCCATGGTATAAAAATTCATCAATACCATCCATATCAAAATCATTTTTAAATAATGATGGTATAAAAACTCCTTTTTGCCTTGTAAGCATTTCAGCTTCTATAAGATTTTTATAAGCATTTAATCTATTTTTTTTCTTTCTTTGTATATTACTGCTTTTATCATAAAAATTGCTTGTATAGGGAATATAATTCTGGCCTGCCCATAAAAGTTCTGTGGCAGCTTCTTTTTTATATTTATCGCCTTTTACCTGGTTTATCAATGTCTGCACATGAATCATGCGTGAATAGGTAAGATTTATCTCATAATTTTCAGATAACACATTTTTATAGCATTCAATATTTTTTACATATTTTTTCTGCAATTTTACTGATTTTAAAAATAAACTTGGATGTATTGTTTTTATATTTTTATTATTTTGTATATTATTAAAAAAAGTTTCTATCCATTCTTCTGATTTATCTTCAAAATCATTATCAGTAAAAATAAGAGATATTACTTTATCAGAAGCAGCTGTTTTTGCTTTACGTTTTAATATATCAATATATTTTTCAGCATCTGGTTCCTGTATTGATGACAACATACTGTGCGATGGGAAAACTGTTATAAGTTTTCCGCTATCTTCAGTTATAAATGGTTTATATAAAAAATCATCAGTAATATTATCAATAAGGCTGTAATCCAGGAAAACATAATCCATTCCGCTGTTTCGTATAGGAACTATAAGCGAATTATCCCATATACTGCCTGTAATCCAGCATCCCAATGGCCGTTTTCCGAATTTTTTTCTTAATAAAGTTGTAAGCGATTCAATTTGTCCTGTTCTGTCCTGGGCAGAAAGCATTGGAAGAATAGGTTCATAATATCCTCCGCCTAAAACTTCCACCTGCTTTCTTTTTTTTACCAGTTCTTCAATAAGCATTATTACTTCAGGGTGTTTTTCTTCAAACCACTCTAAAAGCATTCCGGAAAAATGTATTACTGTTTTTATTCCCGGAAATTCGTAGAGCTTTCTTAAGAAAGGTTTATATATTTTTATAAATTTATCTTCGGCCTTTTCTACAGAATCTGCTATATCCATACAGGAAAGGCCGATTATTAGATTGTAATCATCCATTTATTTAAATTAAACTATAAGTTACCCTTTAGTTAATTTCTATTTTTACCAGATGCACAGTAAAAATATTAAGGTTATTTATTTTTTATAATGCATTTAGACGGACAAGCTTCTGCAGCAGATGCTCTTTCGCCTTTTACACTGTAATCAATTGAAGCCAGAAAATTTTCAACCTTAAACCCGCCTTCAGGTGATTTCTTTTCACACATTTTACACCCTATACAGCCTACTTTACAAGCTTTCTTTGTTGCAGCTCCTTTATCTTTTGAGTTGCATGAAACAATATAGTCTGCTGAAACAGGTATAAATTTCATAACTCCAACAGGGCATATAGTTATACATTTTCCGCAGGATATACATTTATTTTCATCTACCCGTACAAGTCCTTGGCTATCATAGTTTATAGCATCTACAGGGCAAACTCTTACACAGCTTCCAAGCCCAAGACAGCCGTATTTACACACCTTGTTGCCCTGATACATTGAATATAAAGCATTGCAATCCTGAATTCCATTATATTCAAACTGATATACTGCTGAATCTTTTCCTCCGCTGCAATGAACCTGCGCAACTTTTTTTTCTGCTGAAACATCAACAGTAACTCCCATTATTTCCGCAAGCTTTGTAGCTGAATTTGCGCCTCCCGGTGTACACATAGTAAGGCCAGTTACCTTTCCTTCAAATATAGCTTCTGCATATCCTGAACATCCTGCATATCCGCATGCTCCGCAGTTATACCCAGGAAGAGCTGACTCAAGCAGGCCAAGTTTTTCATCTTTTTTTACATGAAGATATTTTGCAGCAATAGCAAGCCCTATTCCAAAAGCAGCGCCCAGGAGAGATACTGAAAGAAAAGCATAAAAAATTGTATTAAACATTAATAGATCCTCCTGTTTACCCTATAAGGTTTTTAAGAAGAGCTTTATCAAAAGCCATAAATGCCATTGCCATAAGACCGGCTGTAACAAATGCAACAGGAATGCCTTTAAATGATTTTGGAACATCTTCTGAATCAAGTTTTTCTCTTATTGTAGACATTATAAGAATAGCTAAAAGAAAACCAAGGCCGCCGGATATACCTGCAACAAAGCTTTCCATAGCATTATAGTTTGTTCTTACAGCAATTAAAGCTATACCAAGAACTGCGCAGTTTGTTGTAATCAAAGGAAGGTAAATTCCAAGCGCTTTATAAAGAGGAGGAGCAATTTTCTGTATAACCATCTCTACAAACTGTACAAGCGCTGCAATAACAAGAATAAAAGTTATTGTCTGGAGAAAAACAATATTTAATGGCGCAAGCACATAATATTGAATAACCCATGTAGCAAGAGATGCAAGGCCCATAACAAAAGTAACTGCAAACCCCATTCCCACAGCAGATTCAACATTCTTGGATACACCTATAAAAGGGCACATTCCAAGAAACTGTGTTAAAATAAAATTACTTATAAATACATAAGTTATTATAATTGCAATGTAAGACATTTATTTTTTCTCCTCTTTCCTTTTTACTGTATACCAGTTAAAAAAAGCTTTCAGGAAACCCATTACAAAAAGAGCTCCTGCTGCAAGCCCAACTATTCTTATAGGAGCTTTTGTCAATCCAGGAATCTGAATAACACCGTCAAAATTTCCCATAGGGAAAAGAGTAATAGTACCAGCCCCTAAAATTTCTCTTATTATAGCTATAAGAAGAAGGCTTAATGTAAATCCTATTCCCATTCCAAGTGCATCAAGAATAGAAGGAAACACGCTATTTTTGTTTGCAAAAGCTTCTGCCCT
Source organism: Spirochaetia bacterium (assembly GCA_031548835.1). Classification (GTDB taxonomy): domain Bacteria; phylum Spirochaetota; class Spirochaetia; order CADAEX01; family CADAEX01; genus WQTU01. Next base: position 4,504 of record JAVBQS010000035.1, on the reverse strand, counting down.
TCCAAGTATTATACAGTTTACTACTATAAGAGGCACAAATACTCCAAGGTTTTTATAGAGTGCAGCAGCATAAGCCTGCATAGCCATTTCAACAATTGTTACAAATGATGCAATTACAACAATATATGCAGGAATTCTAACTTTATCAGGAATAAAATTTTTAAGAAGAGATATAAAAATATTTGAACACAGGAGAACAAATATAACTCCGGCGCCCATTCCTAATGCGTTTACAACTCTTGTTGAAACACCTAATGTGGGACATAACCCAAGAACTATAATAAATATAGGATTTTCTTTAAAAATACCTTTTGTTAATTCTTTTAACACTTCTCTATTCTCCTATCTTTTTAACAAATTCAGAGCCGCGCGCAAGAGCATTCCCAACACCAACAAAAGTTATTGTAGCGCCGCCAATAGCATCTGCATCTGCTGCAGAGAGCTGCGGCTTTTTTACAGGAATTGGAGCATCACTGCCCTTACCTACAAACTTTGTCATATATGAACTCTTCTCTGCTTCTTTTCCAAGACCCGGAGTCTCCTGATTATCCATAAGAACACAAGCAACAAGTTTTCCATTTTTTTCAAAATTGGCAAGTATTTTTAAATCGCCTGCATATCCTTCACCTATAAGTGTAAGAATATAGCTGTTTATTTCTCCGCTATCCAGAGAAACAGGATAGTAGCTTTTTACAACACGGTTATTTTCAACAAAAACTTCCTTTCCAGGAGTTCCTGCTTTATTTACAGCAGCAAGAGCTTCCTGAAGAGCTATCTCTTTGTTTTTTTCTATCTTCGGCAGTGTAACAACATTTACAAAACCAAGACATAAAGCTGCAACTGCACAAATTACTGTAAGCTTTACACCAATTAAAATAATATTTTTCATTTTTTCTTAACCCCCGGAACAAATCCAAAAAGTTTAGGAACTGTCATTCTATCAATCATTGCAACAAATACATTCATCATTATTATTGCAAGAGATACTCCTTCCGGGAAAGAACCATAAACGCGGATAAGGAAAGTAAAAAATCCGCATCCTATTCCGAAAATTATCTGCCCTTTTGGAGTAAGCGGCGATGTAACCATATCTGTAGCCATAAAAAGAGCTCCAAGCATTAATCCGCCGGAAAACAGATGGAAAGCAACATCTCCCTTAAATAATCCTTCGCCAAATCTTAAACCATCAAACATCCATATTAAAAGACCGAATGAAACCAGATATGCCAAAGGTATTTCCCATGTAATTACCTTTCTGACAAGAAGATAAATTGCACCTATTATAAGAAGGAAAGCTGATACTTCTCCAATACATCCTGGAATATTGCCAAAGAAAAGATCAAAATAATGCGGATCAATTTTTACGCCAAGCGATGATTTAAACCACTCAGCTATTGAAACTGCACAGCTGCTTTTTGGATAATCTGCAAGAACTCCGATAGGGCCTGAAACTTTTCCTGATATATCCATAAGCGATGTTTTTAGATATCCGAGGGGAGATGCCCCAGCAAGTGTATCAATTGCTGTATTTGTTACAGGAACTTTCCATTTTGTCATTGCTCCTGTCCATGAGAAAAAGACAAAAACCCTTCCTGCGAGAGCAGGATTCATAAGGTTTGAGCCAAGTCCTCCAAAAGCCCATTTAACTGCAAGTATTGCAAATATTGAAGCAACTGCCGGAATATAAAGAGGAACTCCGGTAGGCATATTATAACCAATTAAAAGGCCAGTTATAATTGCTGAAAAGTCGCATATTGATCCTTTTTTAAACACTTTGATCATTGCATATTCAGCAATAATAGCAAAAATTATTGATACTGCAACTACAACAAAAGATCTTGCTCCAAAAACATATATACCCCAGATACCTGCAGGAATCAGTGCAATTATAACATCAAGCATAATCCTTGAAGTTGAATCGTTATGGTGAATATTGGGGGAAGAAGCTATAATAAATTTTTTTTCACTGCTCATGATTTCACCTTCTTATTAGCCAATTTTTTCCCAAGCCTCATCCCTTGAACAAGAGGAATATTTGCAGGACATACAAAAGCACAGCAGCCGCACTCTTTACAATCCATAAGATTGATGCGCATTGCATCTTCATACATTCTGTGTGTAATTTTTTTATACAGTTTTGTGGGTATAAGCCCTATAGGACAGGCTTTAACGCACCTGCCGCACATAATACAGGCTGTCTCTTTACTTTTTTTAATCTCTTTTTCTGTTAAAGCAAGAATACCTGATGTCCCCTTTATGACAGGAGTATCAAGGCTGGCCATTGTAAAACCCATCATTGGGCCGCCCATTACAAGCCTTACAGTATCATCTGTAAGCCCTCCGCAATCTTCTATAAGATCGCCTACTTTTGTGCCAATACGCACTTTAAGATTTGCCGGTTTTTTTACTCCGCCGCCGCTTACAGTTACTATTCTTTCAATAAGCGGTTTATTAAATACTACAGCTTCATAAATTGCATTTACAGTGCCGACATTTGAAACTACAGCGCCTATATTAATAGGAAGCTTTCCTGATGGAACTTCTTTGCCCAGAACAGCTTTTAAAAGCTGTTTTTCATCTCCCTGGGGATATTTTAATTTAAGAGGGACAATTTCAATTCCGTTGTTTTTTTCCTGCGCAGCTTTTTCCATTTTTTCAATTGCATCCGGCTTGTTTGCTTCTATACCTATATAAATTTTGGCAGGATTTAATACTTTTCTTAATATTTCAAGCCCTTTAAAAATCTCTTCTGTTTTTTCAAGCATAAGCCTGTGGTCAGCAGTAAGATATGGTTCGCACTCAACACCATTAATTACAAGAGCATCCACCCTTGCATCCGGAGGAACTGCATATTTTACATTAGAAGGAAATGTCGCGCCTCCAAGGCCGACTATTCCCATCTCAAGAATTTTGTCCTGAAGCTCTTTTGGAGTCATTCCGCTCCAGTCAATAGGAGCTACTGTTTTTCCAAGCTGGTCAAATTCGCCTGACGGCTCAATGACAACTGCCTTGGCCCTCATCCCATTTGCCAGATAAATATCTGTAATTTCTTTTACAACACCTGGTGCAGGTGAATGAATATTTGCTGATATAAAGCCTGCAGCTTTTCCTATCAGCATACCTTCTTTAACTTCGTCGCCAGGATTAACCAGGCATTCAGACGGAGCGCCTATATGCTGGGACATTGGAACAATAAAACTGTTTTTAATTGCCGCATTTCTTACAGGTTCCTTGTTTGTCAGCTCTTTAAAATCTCCGGGATGAATACCACCTTTAGGAAAAGTTTTTAATGATTTCATGCCGCTTGCTGTTTTCTCCTTCTAATCACAGGTATGATATTTTTTCCATTTTCATAAATTTGTGACTTTTTTATATCAAACAGAAAATAAAATATTATTGGATATAAAAAGTCAAAAACTAAAGGAATGATAAATAATGGGACAGCCGGAACAATAGATCCGGTTTCTGCCTGAATTAATCCTGTATCAGATAACATCAGACTGGTAATTCCCCTACCTTTATCGATGGTAATATTATCGTTTAACCAAGTGTCTGTAAACTGGTTAACTATTATTTTTTCTTTCTTGTAGTTATTTTTTTCAAGATAATAATTAGATATTGTTATATTTTCATTATTTAAAGGAATAGAATAATCTGCCTTAAAAGGAAGCCTTATCTGGTATGATAAATGCCTTATATATTCGCAATAATCAGGCAGGCAGTTATTGTTTTCATTACCTGAAGCTATCTTATTAAGAAAATCAAGAGTTATTCCTGATTCAGGATATTTATATATATTTACAGGAACAGGATATTTTAAATCTTTATTTCCTATACGGGCAAAATGCCCGGTAAAATATAAAGGCAAAGATATTATTGACAAAAAATATATCAATGCAAAAGATTTAATTTCCAAAGTAAATATTGTTTTACTGCTCTTCTCTTTTTTTATTTTAACAGCATAAAATATTCTATGGGAATATCCCAAAACTTTATAATATGTAAAAAGAATATGTGAAATAACAAAAAAAAGTTCAAATAATAGTATTGATATTGGTGTTATAAAAAAACCTGGCTCTTCTTTTGAAAATATCAATGGAAAAACAAAAGAAAAAATTGTAATAATCAAAATCAAAATAGTGTTTTTATTAAAATATTTTTGCAGAGAGATAGTATTGTTATTATTATATTCTTTTATTGCTTTTTCCTCTATCAATAATAAAAGCCTTAAAATAAAAAGCATGAAAAAAGCAATAAAAAAATAGCTTTTCCCATTTAAATATATAAGAAAAATCCACGGTACAGTATGCAGCAGATATATAATCCATTTTTTTCTATTGCTATATATAAAAAAAAATAAAATTGCTATATATAAAAAAAAGAATATAATATTTAATTGATAATTTTCATATCTGGGCATTATCCATTTAGAATTGCTTTCTAAAATGGAATTAATAATATTTTTTGTCTCTTTATAGCCTGCATCTGTTTTAAGATAATATAC
>JAVBQS010000170.1:0-2672 GCA_031548835.1 Spirochaetia bacterium | reverse complement strand
AACTCCTCTGGTTTTTGCTGTTTTATGGGAAGAAATAATTATGTGCATTTATTACTTAATTATAGTACTTATGGGAAGCAACTTCCAATTTTTTATTTATCTTCAAGTTCAGGAAGATATTTCCAATATCTGGCAGGTATAAAACGGCGCTGCAAATTAGGATTGCTGCGGCTTTCATTGTTTACTGAATTGTGATAATTTTTCCACATATTTTCCCAGTTATCATAAGATTTTTTATTATCACTTTCTTCTTTAAACCATGAATGGTTTGGATCAAAGACTGTAAGTTTTGCCTGTTCTGATTCAGAGCGCATAAGCAAGAGGTTGCGTTTTTCATCAACAATTGCCCAGGGATTAATGCCAAAACGGAGTGTAAAATGATAGGCAAGGGCAGGGAGAATAAAATGATCGGGGCTGCATCTTGCAACAGGTATGCTGCTCTTTCCAACAGTAAATCTTAATATTCCCATAAAACGGTGAGCTTCTATTTTTGTTTTTGCAGCAGCATCAAAAACTTTTTTTATACTTATATCAGCCATATCGCATCTTGCTTTTTCAGCAGATTTTTTTGCTTTTAATAAATTTTCATCATCTGTAATTTCTATATTTTGCATTTTTCCTGCTGAGACTATTTTAAATGCAAAGTAAATAATATCTTTTTCAATTGGAAATTCACTCATCCATGCATAAAGAATATCTCTATAAGCTTTCCTTGAATATTTTATTATCTCCTGTGCTGAAAAACAGCTTTTATATTGTTCAAAATATTTATGAGCTGCTCCTATATTATTTATATATATGCGCGGAGATATTACCTGTTTTTTGCATAACCTTTCTTCAGATAGTGTATTAAAAAGCTCTCCCTGGCTTTGTGATTGCGGATTAAAAATATAACCTGCATCTTTTCTTATAATTTTATCAGGCAGTTTATTTTCTTTAAATACAGTATCAAGAATAGAGAAAAGGGAAAAAATAGTTCCATCATATTCCAGTTCCATAATTAACCTTAAAAATCAAAAAGAGTAAGCTGAAAAGCTGTTTGATTATTATTTAAAAGCTTGTTACGTATCTTTCCCGGATCATCAAGCTTGTCTATAAACATTCCTGATGCTGTAATAAAGTAACGCGCTCTTTTTAAAATAACTCCAAGAGATTTTAAAATTTCAAAAGAAAGAATGCGTGACCTCCGCTGCCTGACAATGCGTTTTGCAGATACTGCTCCTATACCCGGAACTCTGAGAAGTTCTTCATAGCTTGCCTTATTTACTTCTACCGGAAAAAAATCCATATGATTCAATGCCCATATTGTTTTTGGATCAAGGTTTTCATCAAGATATGGAGTTGATGGATCAAGAATTTCATCAGGAGTAAAATTATAAAATCTCATAAGCCAGTCTGCCTGATAAAGCCTGTGCTCTCTTACAAGAGGAGGTTGTTTTATATCAGGAAGTTTTGGGTCATGTATTTCAGGGTTGCCATTAATTCCAACAGGCATAAAAGCAGAATAATAAACACGTTTAAGTCCATATTTGCGGTAGAGAGCTCCTGAAAGTGAAATTATCTGCCTATCATCTTCGCTGCTTGCTCCCACAATAAGCTGGGTGCTTTGTCCTGCAGGCGCAAACTGGGGAACTTTTTTTATATGAAGGCTGTCTTCCTTAATTTCCAAACCTGATTGTGAAATATAATCCATTGCTCCAAGAATTTCTTTTCCTGATTTTTGCGGAGCAAGAATTTTAAGGCTTTTTTCAGTGGGAAGTTCAATATTTGCGCTTAAACGGTCTGCCCAGTATCCTGCTTCTCTAATAAGATGTTCTCCTGCTCCCGGAATTATTTTAAGATGAATATATCCTCCATAACCATATTCCAGCCTAAGTTTTTTTGCAGTTCCTATAAGCTGCTCCATAACTATATCGGGATCGGCAAAAATTCCTGATGAAAGAAAAAGCCCTTCAATATAGTTGCGGCGGTAAAACTCTATTGTAAGTTTTACAATTTCATCTTTTGTAAATGATGTGCGCTTAATATCTGCAGAAGCCCTGTTTGCGCAATAGGCACAATCATACTTACAGATATTTGAAAACAGCAGTTTTAACAGGCTTACACAGCGGCCATCTCCTGTCCAGCTGTGGCAAATTCCTGCAAAAGCGCTTGAACCTAATCCATCTTTTTTTGCAGAATGGTGATGCCCCCGGCTTCCTGAAGATGCACAGGAAGCATCATATTTTGCAGCTGCTGCAAGTATTGATATCTTTTCTCCAAGCTCCATATATTAACTATACATTTGTTTAGTAGTTATTGCAAGCAGATTTTTTGTTCACACTTACTCATTCCTGATTTGCCTTCGTCATAACAGCTTCCACTCAGTCATTCCTGTGCAGGCAGGAATCTGCTTGAAGAACAGAGCCAAATCATAAATATTTTAAATAGTTTTATCTTATTTTTTTATAGTAAATAGATAATTTTTATAATATTTCTTCCCATGCGCTAAAAAGTGTTATCTGTTTTTTATTACACATGGTATAATTTTTTATTCAGGCATGGTAAGCCATGCTTGGGTTACCATGCCATTTCGATAAATTAAATTCTAAAAACAGCAATATTTAAAAGAGTGTGTGTCATGATTAAAAAAAGTGTGTTATTAAAAATCTTATTTTTATTCTCTTTTGTTT
>JAVBQS010000025.1:0-7612 GCA_031548835.1 Spirochaetia bacterium | reverse complement strand
TTCAAGTTTTTTATATTTTGCAAGCTCTTTTTTTAACTCATGAAGTTCATTTTTTATTGTAAAAAGATCATTTTTCAGATCTGCTGCAATTTTAGAAATAATATCAGCAGGATTTTCTTCAGGCTGTTTTTCTGTATTGCTAAAACCAGTTGTTCTTTCATAGTGATCTTTTTTATCTGTTTTTTCGGTGTCATCAAAATAAATAGTTTTTGGTATATCAATATCTATAAATTCATCTTCTGACAATGTTATATCTGAGGATTCATCCTGTTTATCAGAAATATCTTTATTTTCTTCATCATCAAAATTAATATCTTCTATTTCCTGTACATTAAAAAGGTCATCCTGTTCAGTGCTTTTTACATCTTTTTCAAGAGAATCAAGAAGATGCTCTTCTTCTTCTGTTAATAAAAAGTTATCAGGATTGGCTTCCAGATCAGTTAATTCAAAATCATCGGCTGCCGGAGGATTTTTAATATCTGAATAATTTTCAGGGCCGGATTTTACCCATACACCATAGTTTTCAAGTTCACTATTATTTTTATCATCTTCCAGCATTTATGACTCCTAACTAAAAATAGTTATCAATAAATTTTTACAGTATAATCTATTATCGATAGTTTAAATTAAAATATTGATAAATATTATCTATTTTGAATAGTGTAATTTCAAGTATAAACTGAAAAAAGAGTGTTTTCAATCATACATTTTATTATTTTAATGCTTATTTTTTCCAGTTAAAATTATTTTTTTATAAATATTTTAATTTTATAGAAAACTGTTATTTGTTTTCTGTAAAATAAGAAGAGCAGGGGAGAATTTTAGTTATTTTATATTTTTATAAAAATTTGCTATATATGAAAAATAAGATTTATCAAAAAAAGAAATAATGATTGTGATAATTCAGATTTTTGCTGTTATAGTTGTTATATTTATAGATTAAATTGACTGGCATAAACTATAAAATATAAATTTTATCATCTAATTCAGGAGCAGTAATAGTTTTTCCCGCCCCTGATTAGCTATAATTTATACTGTTAAAACCTAAGATCCCGTTCTCCATTTCTTATTAATTCAAGATAGTTAAGAGCTTTCTTTTTTTGCTTATCGCTTGGAACATTTTGTATTTCCAGGTCAATTAACTTTTGTCCCATATCTTTGAGTTCATCATCTGCATAATCTTTAAGATATTCTTCAAATGTTAAAAGAGCATTAGGATGGCAGAAATTGCCTATTTGTCCTGATTTTGCAAGAGGCATAAACCTGTCGCCTGTCCTTCCTTCCCTGTAACAGGCTGTGCAGTAGCTTGGTATATAGCCGTCTTTAACAAGCCATTTTATTACATCAATTGGTTTTCTGTGATCTGCAAGGTTAAACTGCGGTTTTTCTTCAATACCTTCTTCATCTACCATTTTTCTCTGTGCATAACCGCCGACGCCTACACATGAGCCTGCGCTGATCTGCGATATTCCAACTTCAAGAAGCTCTTTTCTAAAATCTATGCTTTCTCTTGTCGAGAGAATCATTCCTGTATATGGAACAGCAAGCCTTATTACAGCCACTATTTTTTTAAAAACATCATCATTTACAAGATATTTAAAGCTATTTCTGTCAACACCTTCTGCAGATAGCAGCCTTGGGAAAGATATTGTGTGTGGGCCTACGCCAAAAGCAGCTTCAAGATGTTCTGCATGCATAAGAGTGGCAATTGTTTCATAACGCCATTCATAAAGTCCATAAAGCGGCCCTATTCCAACATCATCAATTCCGCCCTGCATAGCCCTGTCCATAGCTTCTGTATGCCATTCATAATTTTGCTTTGGGCCATTATGAACTGCCTTATATGTAGGTTTATGGTAGGTTTCCTGAAATAGTATATATGTGCCTATTTTTGCATCTCTGAGCTTTCTGTAATTTTCTACAGTAGTGGCTGCAATATCAACATTGACTCTTCTTATAGAACCATTTTTAAATTTTTCATTATAAATAGTATCTATACATTTTAAGATATAATCGATTGGGCATCTTTCATCATCTTCTCCAGCCTCAAGCAGCAGCCTTTTATGCCCCATAGCTTCAAGAGCTCTTACTTCAAGTTTAACTTCTTCCTGTGATAGCTGATGTCTTCCAATTTTATTGGAACATTTATATCCGCAATAGGTACAGTTGTTAACACAATAGTTTGAAAGATATAATGGAGCAAAAATAACAATACGCTTGCCATATATTTTTTCTTTTACAGCTTTTGCGCTGTTATATATTCTCTCAAGTGTTTCATTGTCATTTACTTCAAGAAGAACAGCTGCTTCTCTGTGGGTTAGCCCTTTGCATAATTCTGCTTTTTCGAGAATACTGGTAATTTCACTTTTTGATGCTGCAATTTTTTTTGCATCTTCTATTGTAGATAAAATCTCTTCATGATTTATAAACTCATTTGAGTCCATTGATTTTACATTATACATATTTGCTCCTTATGCTGTAGATTTTTGTATTATTCAACATTTTTTGTAATCATTGATTTTACAGATGCTCCTGATATTCTTCCAAGCTTGCCTGTAAGTGCGCTAATTTCATCATTGCTGCCGTCAACAATCAGCGCTATAACAGAAACCTCCCTTTCCCTGTAGGGAAGGCCCATTCTCCCAATAATAAGCTTTGAATATTCATGTAAAATAGCATTAACTTTATCAACACATGTGATATCTTCAATTACAATTCCTATAATACCTATTCTTTTATCCATCAAGACTCCTTAAAAATTGGTTTATAATGTTTACTTAATAACTTTTAATAAAGTTTTTGGCCAGGCAAAAAAAAACCCTTTCCAGGAAATTCCGGAAAGGGTGCAAAACATCAAATATACACACATTGATGATGAATGCGTGGCTTTCTGCTTGGAATTACCTTACAGTCAGTAAATTTTATATAAACCCTGTCCTCCAGGCACACTTATGTGCGAGAAGAATCATTGTTTTTAACCTTATTAGGTTACCATTTTCTAATAAAAGATTACTCAATAATAATGAGCTTGTCAATATTTTACTTTGATTTATCTATGATGACCGCCGCCCATATAAGAATAATTTATTTCAGGCTTAATAGAAAAATACTTTATAAAAATTATTTCAGAAAAGAGGCCTATGTCAAACCAACTGGAATATCATTATCAAAACCTATGCATCAAGGCCATCTTTCCAATTGCTGTCTGTATAGTAACTAAAATTCAGTCTAACAGAGCCTCCTAAAACAAAACTAACTGCAAATAAGGATGTTACACATGGCCGACAGATCAAAAAAAGTAAATTGAAAGAGTATAATAAATAATTTATTTTGAAATAATAGAATAATAAAAAGCCATAAGCCTTGGGGACAGTAGCAAGCAAACCAGATCAATTTAAGTACATCCAGGAAGTGCTGTTGTAGGTAAACATTGTCTTCAAAGCCTATGGCATAACATCAACTTCACAATATTAATTATATAACATGATATTAGAATTTACAAGAAAATGATTAATTTTTTTTATGACTTTATCTTATGGAAATTTAATTATATAAAGTTGTTACTGGTTTATTTATTAGACCTGTTCGATAACTATGCCAGAAGTCATTTTGTGAACAACAAATAAGTACTAATTTGGACACAATGTATGATTTTTTGCTTATAGCTTATAATCTTAAGGTTTTTATTTTATTATCCCGGCATTGCTTAAATTGCCTAGGTTATCATTTTTAGGTTATCGAACAGGTCTAGTTTATAATTTCTAAAATAACAAAAATAATACTTAGTTGCAAAAGTATAATTATTATTAATCCGGCAAAATTGACAACTGTATTATTAAAGCACGAAAATTAAGATAAAGAGATTTGAGGCTGATTATGACATATCTGCAAAAATATAGATTGAAATTTATTATTGGAGCAACTTCAATAATTACAGTGCTTATAGTGGTTTTTGGCATTGTAGTCTATTATATTACAGGAAATATTACAGAAACCCAGCTATCGCTTACGGCCAGAAGCCTTGCATTTACAGCAGGAAAACTTATTGAAGAAAATATTGAAGAATATGCTGAATTTATAAAAAATCCTGATTCTTCAAGCCAATATTATAAAGATATGAATAAGAAATTTGTATCAATAAAAGCTGCAAGCAATATAAAATTTATCTATACAATGATAAAATATGATGAAGGGCATGGTATATATATTATCGATGGCGAAATACCAGATTCTGAAAACTATTCTGCGCCAGGCGATATTACAGAACTTAATCAATTTATAAAAGATGCATTTGAGGCAGATAAACCAACAAGAAGCAAACTGGAAAAAGTAGATGAATATGGAATAATTCTAACAGCAACAGCGCCTATTTTTAATAAACTTACAGGCGAAAAGCTTGGTATTATCTGTGTAGATATTTCTATAGAAAACTACCATAAGCTGCTTACTTATCTTTTTTATACCATGATTATAGTTATTATATTTATAATTATAGTTGCTGTAATTCTTTCATATGCTATATCTGATAATTTTACACGGCCTGTTTTAACAGATTTTCTTACAAAAGTTTATAACAAACATTTTTTTGAAAAACGTCTTAAGTTTTTACATAAAAGTTCTTCAAAGACAAACTTTCCTTTAACTGTTTTAATGATTGATCTTGATCATTTCAAATCAATCAATGATTGCTATGGCCATACATTTGGCGACAAGGTATTAATAGAGATATCCAAAACTATATCTGATACATTACGCAAGCATGATTTATTTGCGCGGTATGGAGGCGAAGAATTTATTATTGCGCTTCCTGGAACTGATATAGAAAAAGCTTTTACTACTGCCGAACGTATAAAAGATGCTGTTTTAAAAACAAAAGTGATAAATAATGAAATAGGGAAAGAGGTTTCTGTTACAGTAAGTATTGGAATTGCTTCTTATAAAAATGGACAGACAATGCATGAATTAATTGAATGTGCAGATAAAGCTTTATATGCTGCAAAAATCAGGCGCAATGATATTTCTATATATAAAACCCTATAACTTAAATATTTCGGAAATATAAATATGAAAAAAAATATTAAACTTATAACTCCTGTAATTTTATTTTTTTTACTTATTTTCATAAGCTGTTCAGAATCTAAAAAACATGAAGAAAGAGAAGCGGGAAAAAGTTACCAGCTTATGCTTCTTCATACAAATGATCATCATGGAACATTGCTGTCAGATTCCGGCCATGGAGGACTTGCAGAACGCTCCGCTTTTATAAAAATAATTAGGGAAAAATATTCCCAGGTATTACTTCTTGATGCAGGCGATATAAATACAGGAGGAGCTGTTTCAAAAATGTTTCATGCAGAACCTGATATTATTGCATACAACATGATGGGTTATGATGCAGCTGTTTTTGGAAATCATGAATTTGATAATTCTTATAAAATAATTAAACAGCAAATTTCTAAAGCAGATTTTCCTTTTCTTTCAGCTAATATAAAGCTTGGCAGCAAATATCTAGGCAATACTCCATATATAATAAAAAATTATAAAGGAATGCGGGTAGGTATTTTTGGAATAACAACATTGCTTACACGCACTATTTCAAACCCGCCCAAAGAGCTTAAATTTATTGATGAAATTGAAGCAGCAAAAAAAATTGTTCCTTTTTTAAAAGAGAAAAAAAAAGCAGATATTATAATAGCGCTTACACACATGGGTAATATAAGAGAAAGTGAATCGCATGCTACAGTCCAGGAACTTGCAACTATTGTTCCGGGAATAGATATAATTGTTGACGGCCATTCCCATTCTTTTATTGCAGAGCCAATATTAGTTAATAATACTTTTATTATAACTGCAAACAAATGGGGAAGGTTTGTCGGGAAAGGGCTGCTTACAGTTGTTGATGGTAAAATAAGAAGTTTTGAATGGGAGCCTGTTGCAATTAATACCAAAAGTAAACAGATATATAAACCTGATCCGGAAATTATTTTAATGCTTCAATCTTATATTGATAAAGCAAATATTGTTATGAAAGAAGTTATAGGAGAAGCATCTGATAATTTTATTTATGGGGATAAACTAAACAGATATAAAGAAACTGAATTGGGAGATATAATTTGTGATAGCAATATCTGGTATATAAAAAAAATCTTAAAACAAAATATTGATTTTGCTTTCCATAATAGCGGCAATATCCGTGCAGGGCTTAGTAGAGGGCCAATAACGCAGGAAGATATTGTTACTATGCTTCCTTATGAAAGTCCTTTATTTATTGTTTCAATGAAAGGAGATAATATTATAAAACTGTTTGATTTTATTGCAAAAATAAAGCAAGGCTCAGGCGGATGGGCACAGGTTTCAAAAGAGGTTAGTTATATAATTGATTATAGCAGCGGGGCAGGCAGTATTAAAAATCTTACAATTGGAGGTAAGCCTGTAAATAAAGATAAAATATATAAATTCTGTACAAACAGTTTTCTTATAAATGGCGGGGATGGATATGAGCTGCTTGGTAAAGTAGAAATAGAATATAATATTAAACATTCACTTCAAGATATATTTATAGAATATCTTAAGCAGTATAATAAACCTATTGTGCCTAAGACTGATGGCCGTATACAAATTATTGGAAAATAAAAGAGTAAGCTTTAACATGCTTAAAAATATTATAATTTAAAAACAGATGTATAAAAGGGTTTATAAAAAGCCGGAATTAAATTTATTACTCCAGCTTTTTTATTTTTAAAATTTAAGAATAAAATAACTATTTTAAGGCTTTCTTTTTTTATAATGAAAAAGATAATAATGCGGCAAAAACTCTTCCTGCATTCTTCTTTTTATAAAATTGGGTGTTAGAGCTTTTTCTTCTATAAGCTTACTTATAATTGGAGAAAAAAGTGTAATTGCTTTTACATTTTCACCCCTATTGATAAGTTCATTAAATTGTTTCTGCATTGTTTTTGTAAAATATTCTTCAAATAGATCTCTTGAAAGTAAAAACTGTCTGTAAATAACAGGATAGCTTACAGGAAAATCTTCATATCCAAGTCTAAAATGTTCATCCGGAAATACATAATCAGGATCCTGGCTTTTAAAAACAGTATTTGTCAAATTTGCATCAAGTTCCTGTAAAAGTTTTCCAAGCTTAACTTCTGTAGTAAAATGGATTTTTTTTTGAAGTCTATTTTGCAAAGATTTTATTAAAGACTTAGATTCAATCTGTTTTATTGATAGTAGTGCAGCCAGGCAGTGCACAAATTCATGCACAGCAACAATTTTCTGCAATACTTTTTTCTCAGCGCCTTCTTTTCCAGCCAGTGATTGATTTATATTAATTATAAGAATAAAAATATCATGAGTGCTATTATATAATAAAATATAATAGCCCATTATATCAGGATTAAAATTACCCTGCCGAATGGTAATAATACATTTACCCATATTATTTGTAATAAAATTTTTATTATTAAATAGAGTAACTACTCTTTGCGATGGGGAGACAGGTAAATCCTGAACATTTAACTCTCGCAATATAGGCCGGAATAATCTTAAAACCCATCTTATTTTTTCTATTGTAGGGTCGTTATCCAGATATATCATGGTTATTCTTTAAATT
>JAVBQS010000085.1:0-6577 GCA_031548835.1 Spirochaetia bacterium | reverse complement strand
ACGGCAAAGGTATACGAACAGATCTTGCAGACGGGCCCTGCCCTATTATCCAGTCTCGTTCAAAATCTTCCCTTGCAATATAGAGCATCTCTTCTATTGCAGGTTTAAGCCTGTGGATTTCATCGATAAAAAAAATGGTATGTTCGTTAATCGAAGTTAAAAGCCCTGCAAGATCTTTTGGTTTGTCAAGCGCAGGAGCTGATGTAACCTTGAATTCGCTTCCCATTTCATTTGCAAGTATAAAAGCAAGAGTTGTTTTGCCAAGTCCCGGCGGGCCGCTTAAAAAAACATGATCAAGGCTTTCCGCCCTTTCTTTTGCAGCTTTAAGAAAAACTTTAAGATTATCTTTTATTTCATACTGTCCCTGAAAATCATCAAGATGAAGCGGCCTTAAGCTTTTTTCATTTATATCATCTTCAGAGAATTCTCCGGAAAGCATTTTTGATTTTCCCATAACAAGATACTCACTGTGAACTTAAAGCAATAATTGCTTTTTTTAGAATTGCTTTTTCTTTTTCAGCTAAATTAAGAGATTTAATTTCAGACTCTTCTGCAATATTTTCAACTGTTTTTGCAGCTTTTCTGTAGTCAAATCCCATATCTGATAAAGCTTTTATAATATCGCTGTGCATAGATGGAGTTTCATTTTTTTCTTTTAAAAGTTTTCCCCTCATTGCAAGAACAATTTTCTGCGCAGTTTTCTGCCCTATTCCCGGAAGAGTTGAAAGCAGCGATATATTTTCACTATCAAGCGCAGATATAAAATCATCGGCAGAAATGCCTGATAATATTTTTATTGCCTGTTTGGGGCCAATGCCATTTATTTTTATAAGTTCGAAAAATAGCGATCTCTCTTTTTCATCATAAAAACCATATAGTGTAACATTATCTTCCCTGATATGAAGATGTGTAATAATTCTTGCGCTGTTTCCTGCTGAAGGCAATAGTGAAATTGATTTTGAAGAAACATAAATTTCCCATTCAATTCCGTTATTTTCCAGATAAATAGTAGAAGTTCCCTTATATGTAATTGTTCCTGTAATACTGTTAAACATTATTTAGGCCCTCTGTTTTTGCAGCGGCATATTGCTGCATGCCTCCGCAATTATCATTTATTTTAAGATTAATATCTTATCTTAAACTTCTGTTATTACAATGACAAATTGCTGCGTGCCTCCGCTATGTATATTTAACATAGTTTTAATTTTCATTTCAAACTTCTATTGTTACAGTGACATATAGCTGCGGCAAGTCCGTCAGATGCATGGTCAGGCTCAGGAATTTTATCAAGTTTAAGAAGCAGTTTTACAAGCTCCTGAACCTGTTTTTTATCAGCCCTGCCGTTTCCTACTATTGTCTGCTTAATTTTAAGCGGAGAGTATTCAACAGCAGGTATTTTTCCCTGCGCACAAAGAAGATGTATAACTCCTTTTGCATGTGCCACAGGTATTGCGCTTAATACATTTTTTGCAAAATAGATAGCTTCTATAGATGCTTCATCAGGCTTATATTTGGATGTTATTTGTTTTAATTTATTATAAATTTTCTGAAGCCTTACCGAAAGATCTTCATCTGCAGATGTTGTTATAACTCCATGCGCTACATAGCTGTATCTGCATTTATCATAATCTATTATTCCAAATCCGGTTTGAGCCAATCCTGGATCAACACCCAATACTCTAAGCAAAACTGCACCTATTATTCTTTAAGTTCAAAATCATCAGGAATTTCAAGGTTTGTTGATACAGACTGGACATCATCAATATCTTCAAGCCTTTCAATAAGTTTCATAACTTTTTCTGTTTTTTCAGCATCAAGTGTTACAGTAGTGTCAGGCACATTTGATATATCAGACATTTCTTTTTCAAAACCTGCTTTTGTAAGAGCATCAAGCACCTTTTCAAAATTCTCAGGCAATGTCATTACTTCAATAGTTCCGCCGTCTGTGCTTATATCATCTGCTCCTGCTTCAAGAGCAATTTCAAGAATATCATCTTCTTTATATTTTGCTGAATCAAAAGTAATCATTCCTTTTTTCTTAAAAAGATATGAAACACAGCCTGATTCTCCAAGGTTTCCGCCGCCTTTTGTAAGCTGGCTTCTTACTTCTGCAGCTGTCCTGTTTTTGTTATCTGTAAGAGCATCAATAAGAATTGCAACTCCGCCCGGCCCATAGCCTTCGTAAGTTAATTCTGTATAGTTTACGCCGTCAAGGCCGCCTACTCCTTTTTTTACTGCCCTGTCTATGTTATCTTTAGGCATATTGGCTTCTTTTGCTTTAAGAATAGCAGTTCTAAGCCTGGGATTGGCATCTTCATCCCCTCCGCCCTGTTTTGCAGCAACAGTTATCTCTTTAATTATTTTTGTAAATATTTTGCCTCTTTTGGCATCGTTTGCACCTTTTTTGTGCTTTATAGAAGCCCATTTACTGTGGCCTGACATATATCAATCTCCTTATTTAAATTAGCAATCAAGTATATAAGAAAAGGTATTATTTTGAAAAGGGTATCATAATGAAAAAAGCGGTGTCAAGTAAAGCAAAATTTGCTGTTTTCAAGACTATTCATTATATCAATCATAAATGATGTATGAAAATATCTTCCGCTGCTTGTTAAAGCAAGATTGCTGCTTTCATGATTAATAAATCCTTTTTTATCCCATTTAGAGATAACAGGTTCCACTATTTTTTTTAAATCAATATTAAAAAAAGAATCTATTTCAGCAATGTTGACACCCTCTTTTGTGCGCAGCCCCATCATAATAAGCTCAATAACAAAATCGCTTTTGCTTATTTTTTCTTTTGCCATACCCCATAATGATTTTTCACCTTCTAAAAACAGGCTGCTGTTATCTGTTACAGAAATCCTGTAAAATAACTCTTTTTCATAAATAGTTGAAACTGCAGATAATCCGCATCCTATATATGGTTCCATTTTCCAGTAATTCATGTTGTGAAGACATTCTTTTCCCGGAAGGCAGAAATTTGAGATTTCATAATGATTATAGCCTGATAATTCCAGCAATCCGCATGCTTCTGCCCAGCAGTTATCATCCTGGTCTTTTTCTGTAAATTTTTCAGATAGTTTTGTTCCCTTTTCTATTGTAAGGTAATATAACGATATATGATCAGGCTTAAAAGAAAGTGCTGTAGTTATATCAGATAACGCTTCGGAAACAGTTTGCCCGGGGATTGAAGATATAATATCAATACTTATATCTTTATTGCTATATTTTTTAACAAGCTTGAGACCATTATAAACAGATTCAAGGCTGCAGTTGCGTCCAAGAGCAGCAAGCATTTTTTTATTAAAAGATTGTGCTCCAAGGCTTATTCTTGTAACAGGCAGATGGTTTAACATAATAATAAGATCTTTGTTTACAGTTTCAGGATTTATTTCAATCGAAAACTCTTTAGGCAGAGTGTTATACATAGAAACAACAGTTTTAATAAATTTTTCAAGTTTTATTGTTTCTATAACAGATGGGGTTCCGCCTCCCATATAAATTGTTTTTAGATGATCAATGTTTAGCTGTTTATTAAAATAGTTTATCTGATTAATAGTTTCTTCCAGAATATTGTCTACAAAAGAATCTTCGTGATTTGTAAGTGAAAAAAAATCGCAATAGCTGCATTTTTTTTTGCAAAATGGTATGTGAATATAAAGTGATTCCGGAATTCTACTGCAAAACATTTATTGCTCTAAAAGGCCAATATCTGAAAACAATTTTTCCTTTTATATTTTGTATAGGAACAAGGCTGCTGTTGCGGGAGTCAATATAAAGTTCTCTGTTATCCCCCATAATAAAATAGCATCTCTGTTCAATTTTTATTTCATCAATATCTGAATAAAAAGGATTACTTTTACTATCCCAGTTTTCAGGATATGTTGAAATATTTATATTATATTTATCATTAAGAAGTGTAAATTCAGGTATAAAATTTTCACTATTTTCCTCTTTAATATAAGCAATACTGTTTTTTATTTTTATTGTATCGCCTGGAACTGCAATAACTCTTCCAATATTTATCCTATTGTTATAATCATATTTTGTTTTTAAATTTATTTTTTGAAAAGTAAAAAAACTGATAACAGAATTTACAGGTTTTAAATACCAGGGATAATCTGTTTCAAAATTTTGATTATAGGTAACAATATCGCCTCTTTTAGGCTGCCCTATTCCCGGGATTTTAATTAAATCATTAAATATATATTTGGGATATATTGGTTTAAAAACCAAAAGCCTTTCATTCTTTTGTATAAGAGGAATCATTGAGCTGTTTTCAACAATTACTGTTGAAACAAGAAACCCTGTAAGTAATTCATATAATATTAAAACTATTAAAAGATATTTAAAAACCTTTAATATAAAAGAGTTTCTTTTTTTGCCAGGCTTATAGAGACTATAGTGAGATTTTCTCCCAACACCCATTCATCCCTACCTTATTGTTCCAAACCTGTCCAGAGGCCAGTATTTTATCATAGCTTTTCCAAGCACTTTTTTTAACCTCACAGGCCCGAAATACCTGCCGTCTCTTGAATTATCCCTGTTATCGCCAAGCGGAAAAAGCCAACCTTCCGGAATATACCATCCTGTCTCATATTTTCTATAGTTTTTTCTGTTTCCCTGATTATGGGGCTGGATTGAATATTCTATTTCAGACCTGTATTCATTAAATGTTATTGGGTCAGGAAGTGTGCGCAAATCTGAATAGATAGAATTTATTCTGTTAAAAGCTTCCATCTCTGATGAAGGAGGTTTTATGTTATAATAAGTGTAAACCATTGCTGTGGCAGCTTTTTTATATAAAATATATTCATTTTCATTTATAAGCCTTCTTACAGGCGTTGTTGCCCTCTCTTTCTGTTTAAACTCTTTTTCAGCAATAAAGTGATCCACACCTGCGGGTTTTATAATAAGATTGCCGTTTACATTTTTTATTCTGTCACCGCCGACGCCTACTGCCCTTTTTATTAGAAAATGAGCTTTTGGATTTCCATACTGATCTTTATCTATATCAACAAGCGAAAGTGTGAGCATATATAATATTCTTTGCACAATATCAAAAACAGGGCCATTCGAAAGATATGTCGGGCTTTCAAAAATAATTACCTCTCCGCGCTGGGGTGTAAAAAACCCTGGTATTTTCAGAGCTCCAGGTATAAGTTCAGGCCCATAAATTATTTTATTTACAAAAATCCTGTCTTTTACCAAAAGAGTATTCATCATTGAGCCTGAAGGAATCTGGTATGCCTGAAAAAGATATTGATTTATAAGAAGCACTACCATTGCTGCCCATAAAAATGCTTCTATCCAGTCTATTATAGGATTTTTGCTTTTATGCTTTTTATATTTATTGTACTTTTTTATATTCCGCTGTGTTAGAAGATATTCTGTAATTCTTTGTATTTTATCAAAATATTTATTCATTATAAGAAAACTGTCCCTGAAGCAGGTTATCATAGATTTTATTACATTGACAAGTAATAATAGTTATCCATATAATTCCACCAGCCATGTTTAGTAATTTATTTAAAAAAAAGAAAGAGAACGAGATAAAATCTGAATATATTGATTTACAGGTAAAGTTAAAAGCTATTGCAGGAATTCATCCCGGCGCTTATCTTTCTGTAATATATATTGCTGCTTTGCTTTTGCTATTATTTATAGTTTTTTTTCTGCCTGGAATAGTTAAAAATGGAACAAGAGTCTATTTTAATTCTCTTCCCAATAGTTCTTCTGTATGGATAAATGGAGAATATGCAGGAACAACACCATTTAAAGGGTTTTTATCTAGGGGCGAAAATGAAGTAATTTTTAAAAAACCTGGTTTTAAAGAATCAGGAGAGGTGCTTAAAACAAAAGGATATGTTTTTGCAACTATTTTTAAAAAACCAGAATTAACTCTTAATAAAAATCTTGAAATAAATAATTATTCTGAAATATATAAGTATGCTCTTGGAGATATACTCAGATGGGCAACTATTAAAGATTTTCATGAATCATATCAGCCTGAATATCTTATTGCAAAAACAGTTTCAATGTTTAAAGACGGAGGCAGGGAAAGCGAATATACTAAACTGTTTCTTGAAAAATGCTATAAAAATATAGCAACTGAAAATCTTTTTAAAGATTTTATAAAAGCTGATCTTATATACAGAAATGGCAATAAAGCTCTTCTTCCCTATGATATAATTGATAGTGTTGCATTTTATGCAAAAAGTTTTTCAGATAACCCGGCTCAAATGATTCATTTGCTTTCAATAATAAAAGATTCAAATTTAATAAATCTTGAGGACCGCGATAATTTTATACTTGATATCGAGAATAAAAAAATAGAGGCATTAAACCGAAATTCAATCTCAAACAGAAGATTGCCTCTCTATTCTGAAACAGTTGCAGGCAATAGATATGTTGTAATACCTGAAGGAAATTACTTTGTAGGTGATTACCTGCAGACAAAAAATAGTATTAATAATCAGGATATTGCTCCAACATATAGTAACTATCTTAAATTTGAAAA
This sequence comes from Spirochaetia bacterium, assembly GCA_031548835.1. Classification (GTDB taxonomy): domain Bacteria; phylum Spirochaetota; class Spirochaetia; order CADAEX01; family CADAEX01; genus WQTU01. Next base: position 54 of record JAVBQS010000085.1, on the reverse strand, counting down.
ATTTTACATGGCAGAAAATAAAATTACAAACCGTGAATATCTTGATTTTATCAA
>JAVBQS010000113.1:0-2987 GCA_031548835.1 Spirochaetia bacterium | reverse complement strand
CGTTATATTCGATGTCCGTTTCTACTTCTGATAAATACTTCCATAGGCTTATTTTTTCCCTTCCCATTCTTTTATTATATATCATCTTGCCGCACGATTAATAGTTCTGTTTTTACTTATCTTTTTATTCTGCCTATTGCTAGGAGAGTTTTGGGGCAAAATTGATTTCCGTGAAGAACAGCGCTGCAATTGCAGATAGAATTGTTAAAATAATAACAGTTATAATAACAATCCTGGAAATATTTTTTAAATCAGAATAAAAATCTGATAAAAGCCCTGTTGAAATAAGAAACCAACCAGTTCCAGGAATAGGCGCAGAACATATATATTGGTCAGTTTTAAAATCTACTTTTAATTTATTTAATAAAATATCTTCTTTTTTTAATGATAAATCAAAATTTTCAAAAAAGTTTTTAGTCTAAACCAGGCCTGCTTTAGAATGAACTAAATATAATCCGGCAGAATCAATAATAAAGGTTTGTCCATGGTTGATATTTTTTTTGAAGTAACAATATTTGATAATACATCCAGAAAAATATCTGCTACTGCAACAAAGTAGCCGCCTGGTTCATAACAGGAAATAACTGTGCCATAATAAAATTCAAATGCATCAGGATTGGTCTTTAATGTATCAGATAGAATATCTTTCATTAAATCAGTAGATTCAATTCTGCTTGCAAAAGAGTCGGTTGAATTTGTCATATCAAATGATTTAGAAAGCGCATTTTGTATATCAGACTCAAGATATTTCATTGTTATTTCTGCTGTTGCGAGAAAATTTTTTTTAGTAATTCTATTTGCATTTGATACAAATAATAGGGAAAATATTATAGAAATAAGAAGAACAAGGGTTAAACATAATATCAATATTTGAATAGATAATGACAAATGCCTTTTCTTCATAAATGCCTCCGAATATATGTGTATTAAATGATAAATTTTAAGGTGCATATATATAAGAAAAAATATTTTTATAATAGCGGATGTCTATCATATTAAATTTATTATTTATTTTTATATATATTTCTATATTTACTAATCGGTTCTCACATTAATATTCTTTTATTAAGATATTATTTATAGTATTTAATGGGTAATTTGAAATTAGGATAATTTATCATAATTAAATCTGGAATATATTATATTATAGAAGATTTTAATAAGCTTATATAAGATGTCAGGCTATCATAATTATCAATCTATACATCAATTATAGATTGATAAACTGCAGAGTGCAGGATTATAGCCGATGCTTTACATATAATCAGCCATAAAATAAAAAGAGGCAGTTAATAATATATTTACTGCCTCTTTAAACAGTTTTATTCTTTTAATAAAGCTTCGTATTTACTGTAGTGTTTCTGTACTAATGCAAGATCTGCAGGATGAACATTTTTGCGTATTTCAGCAGTAGGGTCTCCATTTCCGCCATACATCTGCATATAGACTGCTATTTCAGGGTTATTAACTATTTCCCTGTTAAAAGTTTCTATTATTAGAGCATAGCCTATAATCATTACTTTTTTAGCAGGATCAGGATTACTTATACCATACTTATTTAAAACTTTATTTACTGCATCAAGATCGCTATTTTTATAAGCTTTAGAAATATCATCTATAGATGTAAAATTTTCATTACCAAAATTAAAATTCATTTTTTCAAGTTCTTCAGATATTTTATTATAATTTTTTGCAAAATTTATAACATCTTGTTCAATCAATATTTTTTTGGCTTGTTCCTGTGCCAAAATATGGCCATTTACCAATAATAAACAAATAGCAGTAGAAATAACAAATTTTATAACTTTCATATTTACCTCCTATTTTAATTGTAAAGATATATTTTTATAATTCCAGGCACTTGTATGTATAAAGTTTATATATTGTCAAATAATTTAATCTCTTATGTCAAGTATTAGAACTCATTTCATAAATATATAATTTCATTATTTAAAAATATATCTCTTGCATGAAAATAACTTTTTACAGAATATTTTATCATAAGGTCTGTGTATAATTTTTTATTTTTCCACGGCAATCCGCTGCTGCCAAGTTCTATTTGTTCTTTAATAATTTTTCTTGCAACTTCAGGAATATATTTATATTTTCGTCTGCCAAGTGTTTCCAGCAGGGTTATATTTCTTGTGCCAGGCCATCCGTTATTAGACCTGTTAGATAACCTAAAAAATAATTTTGTATTATTTTTTTTGTTTTCCTGTAACTTCACTTACTGTTATTTTTAACACTGTTGTAAGTTCCAACATTTTTTCTTCATATTTAAAATTACTTTTTTTACTATAATGCTTCATAAGCATATTTAAACCTTTTATTTTCTCATTATCATCTTTCATTATTTCAACAATGCCAGTACCAACAACACTTTTATATTTCATTCCCCAACCGCAAGCCTGTTCTGATGTAACTAATTCATGATCAATATCAACAGAAAAACATACTTTTGGATTTTTTTTTATTATATCAATTTTTCTTCCTTCTCTTGCACAATGTAAATAAATTAGAAGGCTATCATTCCATTCAAAACCATAATTCATTGTAATCAGATATGGTGTATTTCCATCGCATAACGCCAGATGGCATGAATCTCCTTTTTCTAAAATATTAATAATTTCACTTTTTTCAACTATTTCCCTGTCAGACCTTCTCATTTTTATAAAACTCCATACAGCATAATAAATTAATATTTTTTTAAGAATTATTAATTTATTATACATGAGAATAGACTCTTGTAATAGATATTAAGAATTTTGAGATTACCTGATTATAGAAGCTGTTAAAATTTATTTATTAGACTTGTTCGGTAACCTTAATAATCATGTAAATCCATATTGATGATAGCACAAATAAGTGACATTCTCAGGAAATGCCTTCTGCAATGATTTCTGTATGGATAAGACATAATCTTAAATGTTTTAATCTTAGCATTGATATGTTCAATTACTACCCGTTTTGCCGCAAGACGTTTGTTG
>JAVBQS010000078.1:0-11482 GCA_031548835.1 Spirochaetia bacterium | reverse complement strand
TGTTATCATTTTTATCCTGTATATTTTCTTTAATAATTTCAAGATTGTATAAATTTGCGGCAAGCTTGTTAGCTATTGCGCCTGTGCCTTTAAGCTGTTTTAAAGAAATCATTCTTGCTGCTCCTGCTGTATCATAATAAGGAACAGGATCAAGTTTATTTCTGTTTAAAAATTCCCTGCATTGTGATAACGCCTGGCTATGGGAATATACAGTCCTTATTTCTCTATAATCTGAATTAGGAAGAATCATAAGGCAATGTGATATTGGTATTTCAATAGCAGCCACAACTTTAGTCTCTTTTTTAAGAAGCAGATTATTAACTTCGCCCACAACTCCTCCAAGACTGTTTTCCACAGGAACTATGCCATAATCAAACAGTTCTTTTTCTACTCCCTCAAACACATCTTCAAATTCAAGGCATGGAACAGCAACTCCGCTGCTGTTCCATTTTTTAGCAGCCTCTTCGCTATATGCTCCATGCTCTCCTTGAAACCCTATAACTGTATAGGGAGTCTCCTGTATATGTTTGCTTTCTTCAATTATTAATTTATAAAGATTTTCAGTAAAAGAAGGTTCCAGAAGAGAATGCGGAGCTCCCATTATTTTTCTTAAAACTTTTTCTTCACGCTCTTTGTCTAAAGTTTTTTCTTTAAATTTTCTTATCATAACAGCCTGATGCATTCTATCGCTTAAAAGCTTTAGTATTTGCTGGTCTATCCTGTCAATATTTTCCCTTAATAAATTAATGTTCATCTTTTTCTCCTGAATAATAAAATTTTATAATAAAAAAATCTGTTATAAAATATTGATTAACTTAATGTTAAATATAATTTTTATATTTATAATTCCTCTTAGACATGTAATATAAATTAATTAATATTTTGCATTAATCATTATTTTCCTGATACAATCTGTTAATAAGATAAAGATCAGCCAATGCTATGGAAGCTGCTGCCTCTATTACAGGAGGAAGACGTAATGCAAAACAAGTATCATGCCTTCCTTCTGCAGAAAGTTCTTCAATGCTATTTGTTTTAAAGTTATAAGTTTTTTGAACTTTTGAAATAGTTGCTGTAGGTTTTGCCGCAATGCGGAAAAATAGTTCATGGCTATTTGTAATTCCGCCATTAATTCCTCCATGATTATTTGTAGCTGTTTTTCCATCTGCAGAAATTATAACATCGTTATGAGCGCTGCCCCGCATAGCAGATGCCTTAAACCCTGCTCCAAACTCTATTCCTCTTATTCCAGGAATTGCAAAAACAATATGGCTTATTACTGATTCAACTGAATCAAAAAAAGGTTCTCCCAATCCAGGCATTAAATTTTTAATTCTGCATTCAACTATTCCGCCTATAGAATCTTTTTCTTCTGCAGCAGCGCTAACTGCACTTTCTATATCAGGACTGCCGCCTGCTTCTACAAGAGATGCAGATACTTCTGTTTTATCAATAACTTTTTTTGCGACAACGCCTGCCGCAACAATAGGAGCTGTAAGCCTTCCTGAAAAATGGCCGCTTCCCCGCAAATCATTAAACCCTTTGTATTTTATTATTGAAGTAAAATCTGCATGGCCAGGCCTTGGCATATCAGCGAATTTCCGGTAATCAGAAGATATTGTGTCTTTATTATCAAAAATTATTGCAATAGGCGCTCCTGTTGTTTTTTCTTCATAAATACCTGAAACAATTTTAGGAATATCATCTTCCTTTCTTGCTGTTGTCCCTGGTCTCCCTGACTTTCTTCTGGATAAATCTTTTTCAAAATCTTCTTCTGTTATTAAAATACCTGGAGGACAGCCGTCTATTACAATGCCTATTTCTTTGCCGTGCGATTCTCCAAAAATAGAAATCCTGAATATTCTGCCGAAACTATTCATCTATTTTACCTCCAATAAGCATTAGATCATTAAAAAACCCTGGATAGGATTTTTCAACAGCTTCTGCATTTTCAATTTCCACTTCTGCACTATTTGCAGATGCTGCAACAGCAATAGCCATTGCAATTCTGTGATCGTTATGCGAATTACCGTTAAAACTTTTAATTCCTCTCCCTCCTGTAATACTCATTGTCTTGCCATCCGATTTTATTTCAATGCCTCCCTTTAAAAATTCTTTTACAAGAGACATTTCTCTATCAGATTCTTTATATTTAAGCCTTTCAACTCCATGAATAATAGAAGTGCCGTCGCAGCCTGAAGCCAGCGCAGCAAGAGGAGGAAAAAGATCGGGGCAGTCAGATGCATCAAATTCAAAAGCTGATAACAAAGTCTTTGTCCTTTTTAATTTAATACAATTATTGCCTGATTCAATATTTGCACCGCACATAGATAATACCTCTACTATTGATTTATCAGCCTGTTTTGAATTTATATTAAGATTTTCAATTTCAATCTCTCCATCTTTGGAAAGAGCTGCTGCAACAAGTAAAAAAGATGCAGAAGACCAATCTCCTTCAGCCTCTATACAGCCTGGAGATTTATATTTTTGTCCTCCAGGTATTTTAAAAAAATTATAATTATTATTGATTATTTCACAGTTAAATTTTTCCGCAAGTTCAATTGTCAAATCTATATATGGCTTGCTTTTAAGACTGTTTACTTTTATTTCAGAATTTATTTTGGCAGCAGGGAGTGCAAGCAAAAGCCCTGTCAAAACTTGTGAACTTAAAGAGCTGTCAATTTCTGCAAAACCTCCTGTCAGCGGGCCATGAATACTTATAGGCGGAAATCCATTATTATCTTTTATTTTTACTCCAAACAGTGAAAGAGTTTTAACCAAATTTGAAGAAGGGCGTTTAGTTAAAGAACCTTCTGCAGTAAATTCAAATTCGCAATTGTTAAGAGATACTATTGGAGAAAACATCCGAAGCGCAAGGCCTGACTCTCCGCAGAAAATCTTTATTTTATTTTCATATTTATCAAGCTTTTCCATCTTTCCTCTGCTATCAATATAAATAGCAGAGGATGTTTTGAAAATTTTTGCTCCAAGCGATTCTACTATTCCTATTGCAGCATTAACATCATTACAGCATACAGGATTTATAATTTTAGTTTCTCCCTGCGAAAGCCAGGAGAGCGCAATAATTCTCTGCAGCCCGCTTTTCGACGAAGGGCACTTTAGTTTGCCTTTAACTTTTAAAAATTTGACTAATTTCTTCATAAAGCTTTTTTGCTGTATCCAAAGCGCTCCTTTTTGATGAATCTATTATTAACGATGATGTAATGCCATAAAAATCTATTCTTTCATTAAAAAGTTTTACAGCTTCTTTATTTTTTTCCAATGTATTAAGAAGAGGTCTTGAGTAATCTGTTATTCTATTTATTGAAACTTCGGGAGGAGCAGTCAGCCACACAGGAAAACTTGCAGATGAAATTATTTTTCTGTTTTCACCATCTTTTACTGCTCCTCCTCCGCATGCAATAACTTTTCCTTTTTCATTACCAAAAACAGATTGGGTTATTTTTTTTTCTATTTGTCTAAAATAACCCTCTCCTTTATATTTAAAAATATCTGCAATAGTTGTTTTTTCTATTTTTTCAATTTCTTTATCAATATCAATAAAATCTGTTTTAAAAAAATCTGCAAGATAACAGGCTATAGTTGTTTTGCCGCTTCCCATAAATCCTATAAGCGAAATATTATTTTTCTTATGCAGAGTCAAATTATCTTTTAAAAATAGATTGTTGTAATTATCAGGAAGTTTTAATCCTGTAAATATTTCAAATGCGGATGCTGCCTGATTGATAAGCCAGGTTAGGCCGGAAATAGTTTTTAATCCATTTTCTTTTGCAAGATTAATAAGAATACTGTTTTTATAATTTGCATCAAAAATAACAGCATCTTTTTTTATTTTATTAATATCAATAAAAACATCGGAAACAGGAAGCGCATTTATAATAATATCTGCGCTGGAAATTATTTTATTTATATCTTCAAGTCCTGCAGCGCTGCAATTTTTTATCCATTTTATCTTTTCTTTAGCTTTTGAAGCTGTCCTATTAAATATAGCAACATTAAATCCTGCAAGAGTAAGAGCATATGCAGCTGCAATACCTGCTCCTCCTGCCCCAATTACAAAAGCTGTTTTTTCTTTTTTTTCAGGAAAAACATTTTTTACAGATTCATATACTCCAAAACAATCTGTATTAAAAACAGATATTCCACTATTAAGAGATACTTCTCCCCTGTTTTTAATTACAACAGTATTGGCTGCCATAAGTTTTTCAGCAAAATTATCAATAGAAGAAGATAAAGCTCCTGCAACTGCCGCATCTTCCTTAAAGGGAGATGTAACATTAAGGCCTGTTATTCCGGCAATTTCTGCAGTATCAATTGCTTCTTGAAAAGAATCTGCAGCAATCCTGGAATAAAATCCTAAAAGATTTGTTACCTCTAAAAATTTATAAAATATTTGAGGGCTCATACTATGAGATATGGGATTACCTGTAACCGCAAGCCTTATTCTACCATCCACTTACAATTTTCCTCTGCTCTTCCAATATTGTTTTATAATCAAGCTGTCCTTCTGCTGTGCAGTTTTTTATATTATGACTTGCGTAAGTAAAAAAACTTCCTGCTGCTTCTGATAATATTCTTACCCTCCCGCCCATTTCGCCCATGCCTGCTATAACTATTTTTATATAATTATAATAATCAGGAATGCTTAATAGTCTTTCCACATGAATAGCTGTTTTTGCAGCACAGGCAATTTTTACAATATCAGCGCCTTTATTAATAGCATCTGTTATTATTTTATCCAGAATATTAAGCTTCGGAGTTTCATAATAGTTATGATAGGAAATTATTAATTTAGTATTTTTTCCATCTTTTTTAGATAATAAATTATTACTTTCGCACAGCTGCCTGATAGCAGAAATAAATTCACAGCTTTCATTAATATCAACATCAATATAGGCAGCTCTATTTTCAATAGCTGTTTTTAATATTAAAAGCCTTTCTTTTTCTGACTCACTGTTTTTACGGTATGTTGCAATAAGATTTTTATGTGATGAGAATATTTTTTCTGTAATTTTTTTATCAACTTTTTCCAGAAGATCAAGTCTTATTTCTGCAAAATTATAGAGAGCTGCAATTTCAATTGCTATATTATAATTTTTTTCACCTACTGATACACATATCATCAATAGCCTCCATAAGTTTTTTTAAAGTTATATTTGATGTAAAAACATCTCCGATTTTTTTTATAAATACAAAATCTATGCTATCCCTGTTTTTTTTCTTGTCATGGCAGATAATTTCTTTTATCTTCTCTTTTTCTGTTTTTACTCCAGGCACAATTGAGACACCGGAAAGCTCAAGAAGCAAGGTTATTTTTCTGTTTTCTTCTGCATCAAGAAATCCTTCTCTTGTTGATAAATCTGCAGCAAATTTTATTCCTTTGATTACTGCTGCTCCATGTGCAATATTTTCTGCAATTTCTATTGCATGAGCCAAGGTGTGTCCAAGATTTAGAATACGGCGCAATCCTGTTTCTTTTTCATCTTTTTCAACAATATCTGCTTTAATTTTTATTGACTGTTCAATAAAACCGGTTAACAGACTATTCAACATATCTGGTTCTTTTTTATCAAAACCAGAAATAATAGAATCCAAATTGCCAGCTAAAAGATTAAAAAAATCTGGTCCTGAAATAATAGAATATTTAATTATTTCTCCTATACCGCTTATAAACTCTTTCATGCTAAGGCTTTTTAAAGTATCAACATCAATAATTACAAATTCAGGCTGGGAAAATGTTCCTATAATATTTTTAATTCCCATAAAGTTAACGCCATTTTTTCCTCCCAGGCTGGCATCTACCTGAGACAGAAGCGTGGTAGGAACAAAACCATAACCAATTCCTCTTAAAAAAGTGGATGCGGCAAATCCTGTAATATCAGTAATAACTCCGCCTCCTATTCCTACCAGAAAACTGTGCCTGTCGCAGGATAAATCGAGAAGCTTTGTATAGATATTTGAAACAGTTTCAAGATTTTTATTATTTTCCCCGCTATTGATAACTATTTTTTTAAAATTGCTAAAACTGCTGCCATAAATATCAGCAATATTGTTATCTGTTATAATAACTGTTTCTGAAGGATTGCAATATTTATCCAAATTAACTATTTTTTCATTAATTAAAAGTTTACTTTTTCCTGATTTTGCATTTACTGTAATTGTATTCATATTATTTAATTGCCTGTAACTATAGAGTCATAGCATTCCTTTATTTTTCTTATTTTAGTCATTATCTGCATAAAATAGTCAGGTTTAAGCTGCTGTCCTGCATCGCTCATAGCTTTTTCAGGTTCTATATGGACTTCAAGCATAATACCATCAGCTCCTGCAAAAATAGAAGCATAAGACATAGGTTCAATAAGACTGAGTTTTCCTGTGCCGTGTGAAGGATCTACAAATACAGGAAGGTGCGTTACTTCTTTAGCAGCAGGAACAATACTTAGATCAAGAGTATTTCTTGTATATGTTTCAAAAGTTCTTATTCCGCGTTCACAAAGAATAACAGCAGGATTGCCTTCTGCAAGAATATATTCTGCGCAGTTAAGCCATTCAGAAAGAGTTGAATGCATTCCTCTTTTTAAAAGCACAGGTTTTTTTGACTTTCCTGCTTCTTTTAAAAGAGAGAAATTCTGCATATTTCTTGCTCCTATCTGGATAACATCAGCATATTCGCATACCCAGGAGACATCTCTGGCATCTACAACTTCAGTAATAATAGGAAGCCCTGTTTCTTTGCGCGCTTTTTCCAGAATCTTAAGGCCTTTTATACCCAAGCCCTGAAAAGCATATGGAGATGTTCTTGGCTTAAAAGCCCCTCCTCTAAGCATATCTGCGCCTGCATTTTTTACTGAAATTGCAGTCTGGAGTGTCTGTTCTTCTGTTTCAACACTGCATGGCCCTGCAACAACAACAAAATCTTTTCCAACCTGTATGCCATTTATATTAATAATTGTGCGCTTTTTTTCTGCATCAATTCTTGCAAGTTTTAAATCTTTCATTTTATTACTCCTGATTTATTCTTAAATTTAGAAACAATTAATAGTGAATCAAAAAATCAGACACAATTTTTTCTGCTGCCAGATAAAAAAAAAGCCGTGATCCTGTGATCACGGCTATATCTTAAAACCAGTGTCAAAGGTTATTATTCACAAAGAGTCCTGTAAAAATAAAAAAAATTATTATTTTTAATAATCATTAAAAATCTCCTCAATTTCTTTTTTATATTTTCATATATTTTTATATTATTTGTCAATATAAAATAAGCAATGGCTAAATAAAAAACTATCTTTTATTTTATTTTTCGTGTAAAATCTTTATATAGCTAAACTCAAAAAAAGGAAAAAAATATGGGAAAAAAAGGCACTTTAACTGTAAAAGAAAAAAACCAGAAAAAAGAAACATCCGAAGTTAAAATGTCGGATGAGATGAAAAAGCTCTTACAAAAAAAGACAATCGACGCATATGTTGATTATTCAATTAAAAGTTCTTTAACTCCTGCTGAAAAAAGATTTATTACCCGCAAGTGGCTTGATAAGACAGGGTTAACGATTGAAGATATAAATTACACGAGGAACAGGCATCCTTACTGGAAAAAAATTAAAATGAATGGCGCTGCTGAAAGAAGAAAATCAAGAATGGAAAAATATGATTTTAGCGGCGGCAAACATAAAAAATGGGAAAAAGAAGAGCTTCTTGAGTTTATAGATCTTAACGGAAAACATGCAGACTTTGAATTGGCTGAAATTTTTAAATGTTCTATTCCTTCAATACAGGGAGTAAGAAGGCTATATAACCTTTCTGTAAAAATTCTTGAGCTTGAAGGAAAAAAGAGAGCAAAACCTGCAATACATAAATTAATGCTTATAAATGAAAAAGCATTAAGAGATATGTATAAAAAGATGAAACCTGCTGGCACAAAAAAGAGATAATTATTGAAATTAGCAGGTATAAGATAAATATAATGCAGCTGGTTTTTATTGATTTCAATTTTATCATATACCATATTTATCAGGCTAAAACCTGAATTTTTTATTATAGATTTAAATTATAGAAAAATATTTTTAGCAGCTATATTGTATACAATATAGCTTAGCCTTATTGCGGAATACACATATCCCGTTAAGAGCCGCATGAAACCCCTTGTGGGTAACGAAGCATATTTTCATGGGCTCTGCATGGGGTACCTGCCAGTTATGATAACAAAAATTATAATTTTATTATTATTGCAAATAACAAATTTTTATAAAAAATAATCAATTTATAATTTTACAAAAAAGATTGAGTTTATTATATTTTATTTAATAAACTATAGAGGAGAAATTATGAAAATTCATGATCCAAAAGCAGTTACAAAAGAGACTCTTCTTCCTATTATAAAAGAATGTTTTAAAGATAATCTCAAATCTGTGATACTTTACGGCAGCGCAGCATCAGAATTATTTAATATTACAACATCAGATATAAATATTCTTATTCTGCTTAATAAAAATATTAGTGACGAATTATTGGAATTCGGGAAAAATGCAAAAAAAGCTATTGAAAAGTACAGATTCTCAATTCTTATATTCACTTTGGAAGAATTTATCGATTCAGCAGATGTTTTTCCAATGGAATATTATGATATAAATGACCGCCATATAGTTATTTATGGAGAGAATATTTCCGGTAAACTTAAATTAACTGCAAATAACCTCAGACATCAGCTTGAAGAACGCCTCAGAGGATTTGTAAATCAATTTAGGCAGTCAATTATACAATCAGGCTGTAATAAAGATTTTTTAAGAAAAAATATTAAAGCTGTTCCGGGAATTATCAGAATTATTATGAGGTCAGCCCTCCGCCTGAAAGGAATTGATGTAAAAGATCTTTCAGATAATATGATTTTTCTGGAAGTTAAGAGAAATTATAATATCGATATTTCTGTTTTTTATTCGCCGTCATATACTGCAAAAGATCAGGATATAGTTGCAGCAGTTGCCTCAACACTTGATATTCTTGATAAAATAATTGCTCAAATCGATGCATTATAATAAGCTGGGGATATCTATGATAAAAAATAATAAAATAAAAATTTTATTTATTTCACTATTACTATTTTTATCATTTTTTTTGTATGCCCAGTCAAATATTCCTAATCCTGAAGGCTATGTAACAGATTATGCAGGTGTTATAAGCAACAGTGACAAAGAGATTATTGAAACATTGGGAGCAGAAATAAAACAAAAATCAGGAACAGAGATTGCAGTTTTAACAGTAAAAACATTTGAGCCATACTCTTCAATTGAGGAATTTGCAAATGAAGTTTTTGAAAAATGGGGCATAGGTGAAAAAGGAAAAGATAACGGCATCCTGATTGTATTGAGTACTGGCGAAAGAAGAGTAAGAATTGAAGTCGGATATGGCCTTGAAGGAACAATAACAGATGGACGCGCAGGTTCAATAATAGATCAATATATGATTCCTTATTTAAAAAATAATAACTTTAGCGAAGGTTTAAAAGCAGGTTATGCTGCTGTTTCAGCAGTTATTGCCAGCGAATATAATTTTGAAATTACAGGTATTGATGCACAGCAGTATAATAAAAAAGAAGAAGGCGTTGACTTATCTGAACTTATTGGAATATTGGGATTTCTTGTAGTCTTTTTTATGACTGGAGGAAGGATTTTCTGGGCTCTCTTTTTTATGTCTCCTTCTGCCAAAAGAAATTATAGAAACAGATTCGGCAGCGGGTTTGGCGGCGGAGGAGGATTTTCCGGCGGGTTTGGTGGTGGATTTGGCGGATTTGGAGGAGGAAGTTCAGGGGGCGGAGGAGCTTCAAGAGGATTTTAATATTGTGGTCCTGATTTTCATCAGGATGACGAGATTTTCACTGGATGACGGGATTTTAGGACGGCAGATGCAGGGATGCTATGCATCTTTTGTTAAAAGCAGAATTGTTTAAAAATTTAATTTAACAAAAAATATATTTTATTTTTTAAGGAGATATGGAGTGAATAAAAAAGTTTTATGGGTAGTTATTCCTTTAGCAATTATCCTGATATTAATTTGGTCTATTGTTTCCTGGTATATAAATACCAGAAACCAGCTTGTATATCTTGATGAAAATATTAATTCAAGCTGGGCAGAAATTGACAATCAGCTTCAAAGAAGAAATGATCTTATTCCAAACCTGGTAGCAACTGTAAAAGGTTATGCAGCTCATGAAAATGAGATATTTACCAATATTGCAGAAGCAAGATCAAAACTTGCAGGGGCAGGCAATGTAACAGAAAAAGCAGCGGCAAATAATCAGCTTGAAAGCGCTCTCTCAAGATTGCTTGTAGTTGTTGAAAACTATCCGCAGCTTAAGGCAGACCAGAATTTTATAAGGCTTCAGGATGAGCTTGCAGGAACAGAAAACAGGCTTGCAGTAGCAAGGAAAAGATATAATGATGGAGTTAATACATTTAATGCAAGAATAAGATCTTTTCCTGCAAGTATTATAGCAAATCAAATGGGATTTGAAAAAAAATCATATTTTGAAATTGCTGAATCAGCAAGAGAAGTTCCAAAAGTAAGTTTTTAATTATTAGGCCTGTTCAATTTATTGTTCACAAAATGACTTCTGATATAGTCTAACAGGTCTATTTTAATATTTTCCGGCAGATTTAACAGGCTTAACTACATTTTCAGAAGCAGATCTGCCGGCTATTCTTCCAAAAACAATACTTTCTGTAACTGAATTGCCGCCCAATCTGTTTGCGCCATGTATTCCGCCGGTAACTTCGCCTGCTGCATATAATCCTTTTATAATTTCCCCATCTTTATTTATTACACATGCTTTTTCATTAATTTTAATTCCGCCCATACAGTAATGCACTGCAGGCGATACTTTTACTCCATAATAAGGCGGTGAATCAATTTTAACAGGAAGATTTGCCCTGAAAAACTGCCAGTCTTTGCCCTCATCAACAGATTTATTATAAAGTGCAATTGTTTCAGACAATATAGCTTTGTTTATTCCAAGTTTTGAAGAAAGTTCATCAATAGTTTTTCCTGAAGAGACAAGATTCATAGCAAGATATTCTTCTGTTGCAGAAAGATTTTTTCTAATATTTTCATCAAAAATTAAAAATGCAAACTTTTCCTTTTGTGCCAAAATTGCATTGCTAAGCACATCACGATAGGCAAGTTCATTTGCAAATCTTTTACCATACTGGTTTACAAGAATTCCGCCGTCGCCTCTTACAGATTCTGCAATAAGAACATTATACTCAGGCACAACAGTTGGATGAACCTGAATAAAAGGCATATCAATAAAGTCAGCGCCTATGCTCTCTGCTATCTTAATAAAATCTCCTGTTATTCCAGGCTGGCTTGTTGTGCCGAATCCTGTTAATTCAGGATTATACCTTACAAAAAGTTCAGGACTTGCTCCAAAACCTCCGGTAGCAATAACAACGCTGTCTGTTTTTATAACATA